>WFSE01000138.1 GCA_015486135.1 Lentisphaeria bacterium | reverse complement strand
CCTGAGTCCTGCGTCCCGAGCCCCCCGTCCTGAGTCCTGAGTCCTGCGTCCCCCCTCGAGAAAGGCCTTGAAGGCCCCGCCATTTTTTTTGCCAATAGCGCTTGACAAGGGGATACCGGCCCTGTATAATTAGGGGAAGATAGGGGCGAGAAGGGGCAAATAGGATAAAAATAAGGGCAGTTAGGATGGCGTCGCCAAGGGAAACTCCAAGGACGTTCACCGGCGAGTGCGAGCACACGCTCGACACCCAAAGGCGAGTGGCTATTCCGACACGTTGGCGCTCGAAAGAGGGCGGCGATGTGTTTTTCATGTTGCCCGGACGGCACGGGGCGTTGCAACTGATTCCCGAAGAGGTGTTCGCGGACTTGCTGGAAAAGGCCCGCAAGACATCGTTCGCCGACCCGTCGGCCTCGCTGGCGTTGGCTCGACTCGGGGCGATGGCGCAGGAATGCCGTTGCGACAAACAGGGGCGGATACCCGTTCCGTCGAGACTACTGGAATATGCGAAGCTTGACGACTCGGTTGTGATGGTCGGGGCGTTGACAACGATACAGATATGGTCGCCGGAGCGCTGGAAGGAATTCCGGATGGCCGACGACGCGGTATTGGACGAGATCCAGCGGATCGGGGAAAAGAGCTCCGGTTCGTTGGCGGATTTGTTGAGGGATAAACTGTGACCGAGACTCCGGGACATGTCCCGGTTCTGGTCGAGGAGGTGGCTGATTTCCTCCTCGCCAGACGTAGCGGACCGTTCAAAATGATTGACGGGACGTTGGGTCTAGGGGGACATAGTTCTTTGATTTTGAGGAGAAACGCGGCGGCGGAATTGCTGGGCATCGACCGTGACGAGGCGGCTTTGAGAAGGGCGACGGAAGCTTTGGGCTTCGCCAACGGTCGGGCGCATTTGGTCAAGGGCGCGTTCAGTTCCATGACGGAACACGCCTCCAGCTTAGGGTGGCACCTGGTGGATGCCGTTCTGCTGGACCTGGGCGTGTCGTCGATCCAGATCGATTCCCCCGAAAGGGGATTCTCGATACGGAACGACGGTCCTTTGGACATGCGGATGGACAAAAAGTCCAGCAAGACCGCCGCCCGCGTCCTCAATAATTCGACGGAGACCGAGCTCGCCCGGATTTTCAGGGTGGGCGGAGTGCGGGGAGCAGGAAAACTCGCCCGGGCGATCGTCGAGAGGGCGCGTGAAAAACCGTGGCGCCGAACGGAGGAGTTGGTGGAACTGTGCGAGCGGGTGCTCGGAAAGGGAAAAAGGAGTCTTCCCCCGGCCACGCTCTGCTTCCAGGCGCTGAGAATATTTGTGAACGACGAGTTGAAGGAGTTGGAAAGGGCGTTGCCCGCGGCGGTGAGCCTGCTTCGTCCCGGAGGACGGCTGGCGGTGATCAGTTTCCATTCCTTGGAAGACAGAATGGTCAAACATTTTTTCAGGCGGGAGGCAAGCGAATGCCTCTGCCCGCCAGGGTTGCCGGCATGTGTTTGCGGGCAGAAACCAAAATTGAAAGTGCTGACCGGGAAACCGGTAACGGCGTCGGAAAAGGAGCTCGCGGAAAACTCCAGGTCGGCGTCGGCGAAATTGAGAGTGGCTGAAAAGCTGCCATGAGCGGTTATCGGAGTGGCAAATAATAACGCCGGAGCGCCTAGCGCTTCAAACGGAGGTGGACAATGCAACTGCGGACAACAATCAATGCGAAACCTGTCAAGCCGCGCGCCAAGTTGCGGCGGTCCGGACAGACCATGGAGAAAAAACGCGTCATCAAAATGGCGTTGTCGGTTTGCGTTCCCGTTCTGATCCTCTTCGCTATCGGAGTCGCCTGCGCCGCGGTTAACGAGCGCACGGAAGCATTGAGCCGAAAAGCGGCGGCCTTGGAGGCAAAACTCCACCAGAACGAGAGGGCGATCGCGGATCTCGAGCTGAAGGAGGAGAGAATGAAGGGCCGGTTCGTTCTAGCCCAGGCCGAACGATTCCACTTGAATCTCGTCCCGCCAACACGGCAGCAAATCCGCTATCTCGACAGGAAGCCTACTTGGAACGCGGTAGCCTATATCCCTCCGGCTAACCGCAGGTAAAGCCCAGCAACGCTCCGTAGGAGGAGAATGGAACGCAACCTGTTAGGAGTCAGGGTTTTCGTGGCTATGGCGTTCATAGTCGCCGCCTTCATCGCATTGGGCATGCGTTTCCACCACGTCCAAGTCAATCGGCATGACGAGCTCTACGCCAAAGCCAAGGCCACTTACACTAGGGTAGTCAAGCGGAAGGGTAAACGAGGACGTATCTTCGACGTCAACGGCGGACTCCTCGCGGGAAACGCGCCATGCTACCACCTCATCGCCGACCCGCAATTGACGGGCGACAACATACAATGCGCGAAAACCGCGGAGTTTCTGGCGAAGACACTTGGAGTAGATATCAACAGGACCTTCATTAAACTCGCGACCAAGCGTCAAAAAGATGGTCGTCCGGACCGCTATGCGCTGATAAAACGCGACATCCCATTCGACACGGGAAACGCTATTTGGACGACGGCTAGGGAAAAGGGCTTAAGAGGCTTGTTTCTTCAGGAGAGTGAAAAACGCATCTATCCCAAAGACACGCTTCTGGAGCCCACATTGGGATTCATTAACGTGGACCGCGACAAAGCGGTGCCCGTAAGCGGGCTTGAGCGGGCCATCGCCAAGTATGTCGCTGAATCGAAAGGCAGAATCATCCGGGAAAGCGACAGGAGGGGGCGTCCTTTGGCGTGCGGAAAAGAGGTGGTGGACCGCCCGACGGTAGACGGCATGGACGTCTTTCTGACGGTTGACGAAAACATCCAGATGATTGTCGAGGAGGAGCTCGACACCCTTTGCCGCAAGTTCCGCCCGAAGGCTGCGTACGCGGTAATGGTCGAACCACGCACCGGCGACATTTTAGCCATAGCGCAGCGCCCGACATTCAATCCCAACGACCGGTCCACCATGAAGAACGGGAATTGGGTCGATCGGATAACAACATACGTCTTCGAGCCGGGCTCGACAATGAAACCGATGGTTATATCAGGCGCGCTCGACAACGGGGTTGTCACCCCTTGGACGAAATTCAACTGTGAACATGGATACTGGAAAAAAGCCCGACTCCGCGACTCCCACAGAATGGGAATCAGCACGGTAACCGAGATCCTTGTGGAGTCCAGTAACATCGGAACCGCGAAAATCGCGGAGAAAATGGGAAAACAACTTCTTTACAACACGCTTGTGGACTTCGGTATAAGCCGGAAGACCGGTCTCCCCTTCCCCCGCGAGTCCCGCGGCGTGCTACGGCCGCCCCGGCGATGGGATGGGCTGTCGATATCGCGTTTTCCAATCGGGCAAGGCGTTTCTGTGACTCCATTGCAACTGGCTCGGGCGTATTGCGCGCTGGCCAACGGGGGACGACTGGTCAATCTCAGGATCATAGATCGCCTTGTGGATCCGGCGACCGGCAGGACATTCACGAATCCCCCGGCCCCAGCCGTGGAGGTTTTCAAGCATACAAAAACGGCCCGGCAGATCGTGGAGATAATGAAAGGAGTCACCCGACATGGCGGCACCGCGGAAAGGGCGGCGATTCCAGGCATAGAGGTCGCGGGCAAAACCGGCACATCCCAAAAGTGGATATCCAAGAAGGAATCCTCGACCGGAAGAGGGCATTACTCCGAGAAAAAATTCTTCGCCACGTTCGTTGGCTTCGCTCCCGCCGACAAGCCGGCGTTCGTCCTTATGATCACCGCCGACGAGCCGCAAGGCAACCATTACGGGGGCGTCGTCGCCGCGCCAACCTTCAAACGCATAGCGGAAAGAACCCTGGCATACATGCGGACTAAACTAGAATTCCACCAGTAGAGTCAGAGTCCGCTAGGGCGCTCCGCCATATCCCTACAAAAGAAATCGATAGTATCGACACTATCGATAGTTTCGATAATACCGATTTTTTCAATCCCCGAGGTTTCTTGCAGGGTCTGATCACTTAATTTTCTTTATTTTGTGCTTGGAGTTGCATAAAAAATGCGTCAAAACACCTCTTAAAACGATTTTTCAGGCTGTTTTTGTGGATTTAAGCGTTATTAACACTTTCCAGCATGGAAATCTCCTGGTAGATCGAAGCGGTATTTTGAATTTCAAACCCTTTCATCTCCCATGGCTCCATCCTAGACAGGAAACAATGATGAGGAATATGGCTTCCCAGGTAATCTGCCAGAATAGGCGGGATTGTCAAGCTTGAAGGCTTAAATCCAGAAAATGGCTCTAATGAGGGCTTTTAGCATAATACAGCAGCTACCCACGCACGAAAATCTAATTTTTCGGGCTTCTTAAGTGGTCGGCCCCCCGGTTTCATGCCAGTTTTACCCCGCGGAGAAGCAAAGCGCGCAGAGTGAACTATTCGTGAATGCCTGGGGTCAGTCTTGCCCGTTGCCTGATACTCAA
This sequence comes from Lentisphaeria bacterium, assembly GCA_015486135.1. GTDB lineage: Bacteria > Verrucomicrobiota > Lentisphaeria > Victivallales > JAADHT01 > WFSE01. Next base: position 3,805 of record WFSE01000138.1, on the reverse strand, counting down.
GCCCGTCGTTCCTCGGATAGGACTGAAGTCAGAAATGCTAATTCCGACCCCGTTCCCAAGGCGCAAAGCGTCCTTCCGCGAAGCCCAAGGGGTTCGCAAAGCGAACGGAAGGACTAACCATTTTCCCTTTCTTTCTCTGCGTTCTCCGCGTCTCTGCGAGGCAATCTCTTACGGAATCATCCTCCTTCGCCAAGGCTTCGGAGGACAGGCAGATTCACAGACTCACGGACTCACATTCTCTACATTTCCTACATGGTAAAAAATCTCTGCGTTCTCCGCGTCTCTGCGAGGGAAAGGTATTCTCGCTCCGCTATTTTTGCGAAAAGAGTCCTAGACGCTCCGATATCCTCTTGGGAAAGGAATCGATATATCTATAAATATCGATGTCCTTGATGCCAAGGTCTGGGTGTAGCCCCGGGGGTGTCGTCGATTGACTGGAAGTACTTGAAATGCTATCTTCGAGGCTTTGAGTCAATGGCGGGTTTGGTCCCTCTATAGGTGTGGTGGATGATGTCTACAGGCGGAGAGTTCGAACGGACTTTGGCGGGCTTGGACAAAGCGCGCTCGGAGATGTCCAAGGTCATTGTCGGCTTGGAGGATCTGGTCGAGAGCCTTCTAGTGGGGATGCTTTGCGACGGGCATGTGCTGATAGAGGGCGTTCCGGGATTGGCGAAGACCCTTACGGTGAGCGTCCTGGCCAATACTATCGGTGTCGCTTTCAACCGGATTCAGTTCACGCCGGACCTTCTTCCGGGCGACCTTATCGGCACCATGGTTTATAATCAGAAATCGGGGGATTTCACCCCGCATAAAGGGCCGATATTCACGAATATCATTCTCGCCGACGAGATAAACCGTTCCCCCGCCAAGGTTCAAAGCGCCCTTCTCGAGGCCATGCAGGAGCATCAAGTTACGATCGGCGACGAGACGTATCCCCTCGACGAGCCGTTTTTGGTGTTGGCGACCCAAAACCCCATAGAGCAGGAAGGGACCTATCCGCTTCCCGAGGCGCAGTTGGACCGCTTCATGCTCAAGGTCAAGATTTCCTATCCGTCGATGGAGGAGGAGCGCGAGATTATGAGGCGGATGGCGGTCTCCGCTCCGGCGATGGAGGTCGAGAAGGTTCTCGATGGCGGCGATATAATCAGGGCTCGGCGTCTGCTCGATTCGATCCGGGCCAACGAGAAGATAGAGGGGTATATCCTGCGGATCGTTGACGCCACCAGGAACCCGGGGAAATACGGACTGGGCGAACTCCATAGGCTGATTTCGCACGGCGCTTCGCCGAGGGCGGCCATATTTCTCCTGAAAACGGCCAAGGCCAAGGCGTTCCTCAGCGGAAGGGACCATGTTCTGCCGGATGATATCAAGCGAGTGGGAATGGAGGTCCTCAGGCACCGCGTGGCGACCACATACAAGGCGGAGGCCGACAACATAACTTCCGAGGACGTGGTTGACGCGATATTCGACAAGGTCGAGGCCCCGGAGTAAGGCGCTTCCGGCTCCGTGATCCCGTGAGTCTGTGAGTCCGCCTGTCCTCCATAGCCCGGAGGGCGACGGAGGATGAGTCCGTAAGAGATTGCCTCGCAAAGATGCGGAGAACGCAGAGAAAGAGAGGGAAGATGGTTAGCCACGAATCGGCACGAATTAACACGAATGTGGGAGGGAATATTGATTTTTCTTCCTTGCAAGCCTTTTTCATCTCCGTTTGCGGAGATGGAAAAACTTCGTGAGCTTCGTGTTCTCGGTGGTAAAAAGAAGATTTTAAAAGGGTCTACCGAACGTACACGGGAACAGGCTGGAGAACAAAACCAACGCTGTAGGCGACAGGTCTGTATTTTAAGATTTATTCAACCACAGAGATCACAGAGAGCACGAAGATGTCGCTTCCGCGAGCGGAAACGACATGTTGTGGGGGAAGAGAGAGAAACTTTGCGTTCTCAGCTTCTCCGCGAGGAAAATGGGAGCGGGGTCAGGATTAGCACTTCTGACTTCTCCGCTAGGAAAGTCAAAGTGCAAGACTGACCCCAGATGTTCTGTGAGGAAAAGAAGAAAAGAGTGACTTGCGGAAATACGGAAAACTTGGATTCCAAAGATGAACCATCAGGAAGAATTGGAGAGGAGGGTCAGACGCCTCCAGTTGTTGAGCCGTAAAATGGTCGTCGAGTTTCTCGCCGGCGAATACCGGAGCGCCTTCCGGGGCGCTGGTATAGATTTCGAGGATATCCGTGAGTACCAGTTTGGCGACGATGTCAGGAACATAGACTGGAACGTCACCGCTAGAACCAATTCCCCCCACATAAAGGTTTTCAGGGAGGAGCGGGAGTTGTGCGTTCATTTTTTGGTCGATGTCTCGGGGTCGATGTTTTTCGGTGGCGACACCTTGGACAAACGCGGTGTCGCGGCGCGCGTGCTGGGGCTTCTCGCTTTCGCCGCCACGCATAATAACGACAAAGTCGGGCTGACCTTGTTTTCCGACCAAGTGGAACGTTATATCGAGCCAGGGAAAACCCCGAACCACGTAGCGATGATGCTCCATTCGCTTTTGGATATATCGCCGCGGTCGAAAGGGACCGATATAGGCGCCGGCTTGGAGTTCGTGTCCAGTATAAAGCGGACGCCGGCGTTGGTGTTCTTGTTTTCCGATTTCCATTCGTCAGGGTTCGAGCGCGAGTTGCGCGAAACGGCGTTACGCCACGATCTGATATGTGTCGCCGTGAACGACCCCCGGGAGATGGTAACGCCCGCCGCGGGGATGCTTGAACTGGTCGACGCCGAGAACGGAACGGCCACCACCGTGGATTGCCGCGGAAGAAAAGTCGGAAACGCTTTGCGGCTGGAGGCGGAGAAACGACGCAGACGGTTGGAGGAGTTGTGCTTGAGGTCTAACACCGACCTGCTGGAGATATCCTCCTCCGACGACTATTTACAAAAGATCATCTCGTTCCTGAGGGCGCGGAAGGAGAGGGCGGTGGGACGGTGAGTCTGCCTGTCCTCCGTAGCTCCAGCGGAGGAGGATGAATCCGTGAATCCGTGAATCTGCGGGGAAAAAGAGAAGAAGAGAGGGTGCCTCGCAAAGACGCGGAGAACGCAGAGAAAGAGGGGAAGAATTCACCACCCGCTTCGCTGGAGGCAGGGAGGCGTTAAGAACACGGAGATCATGTGAATTGGCCAGGCCGTTCCCGGCCTGTCAAATTCACCCGATGGCTTTGATTTGGAGAAAAATAGGAGGGAAGATTTTTGCCACGTAGGTCCGCCTGTCCTGCCGCAAAGCCCGGCTTGTCACGCCATAACTTTGTGAAGGCGGAAAGGGTTCGCGGAGCGAACGGAAGGATGAGTCAGTGGGCTTTTGTTCAAGAATTTTTAACCACAGAGATCACGAAGCCCACGAAGATGTCGCTTCCGCAGGGCGGAAACGACATGTTGTTGGGGGAGAGATAATTTTTGCGTTTTTTGCTCAGTGCGGACAGGGCGGGGCGGAGAACCCAGAGGGGGAGATTTTTTCTACGAAAACCGCAAAAGTGGAAGCCGCAAGTCCACCGCTAGCGTTTCTGGCGGTACTTGCGCTGTATGTGGCGAAAAGCCTTCATCCCATGCTATATTGGGGGTGAGATTTTTTAAAATTTAGCATGGATGCGGTATATGCTCTAGGGCTTGGCAACCGATGGAATGATGACGAAGGCGGGATTCGCGTTATGAGTGAAGAATTGAAGACGATTGACGTCCAACAAATACAAAATCGAATTTTTACTCTTCGCGGTGTTCAAGTGATGCTTGATCGTGATTTGGCGGAATTGTATAGGGT
>WFSE01000137.1 GCA_015486135.1 Lentisphaeria bacterium | reverse complement strand
CGTGTTCGACGGGTCGTTGTTGTTGCGATTCGCCGACCGGCAGTTCGACGCACTATTGTTCCAGCTGCCGCCACGTTTCACCCGGTTCGAGCCTTGGATTGCACCCAAACTATTTCTAAATCCGCTTGTATCCGCCTGCCGCACAAAAGCCAGCATCGACTCTACATGCAAGGCAGCCTCCGGCTCGACCCATTCGTCGGATTCCAGCTTTCTTTCGCATTGGTTCAGTTTACGCGCAAAACGGTCACGGCTCCGGCGGGTCAGAAGGGTTTTGCCCGGGAAGAGCCGATACCCCAACAGGCTCATCCCAAGCTCCGTGCGGTTTAATACAGGTGGCTTCAACTCCAGCTTTAGAACATCGGAAAGGAATGCGCTGAGTTCCTGCAACCACTCCTGCAACTGCTCCTTGTTGTTGGTCCACAACACAAAGTCATCCATATAGCGCACATACGCCTTGCACCGCAGGGTGTTCTTTACGAAATGATCCAGCGCGCCCAGATAATGGTTCGCAAAATACTGGCTCGTCAGATTCCCGATCGGGATGCCGCACCCCGGTGCCACCTCGTAGCTGTCGATAATTCGATCAAACAGAGAAAGAAGCGGCTTATCCTTGAATTGACGGCAAAGTTGCTGTTTCAAAATTGCATGGCCGATGCAGTAGAAATATTTCCGAATATCGAGTTTGAGATAGAAACAGTTCTTGCGGCTAAACTCGCGGGCGCGATCCAACGCCTTGTAGATTCCCTTACCCTTAGGGGAGTAGAAATTACTATTGTACCATAATACAAATTGCCGCATAGTCACTCAAATCTATTTCAGGGAGGTTTCTGTGGCGAAAAGTGTTTTGGAGTGCAATGGAATTTCACAAGAGATGGTCGGACTCGTTTCCGGGCTCATAGATAATATACCGTGGCCGGATCGGCGAAAAGCGATGGGCGAGGTGGCGGTGACGATGCTTAACGGCAGCCCTCGACTCGCCGAGTCTATCTTCGGCTGGAAACGCACGACCGTTGAGCTTGGTATCCATGAGTTCCAGAGCGGGTTTAGCTGCGTGGACAATATCTCTGGCAGACGGCGAAAAAAGTCCGAGGAAAACAATCCACAACTGCTCTTGGATATTCAAAGACTCGTCGACCCGCACAGCCATGCAGACCATCAATTGCGAACGGATCTCGCCCACCGCAATGTGACGGCGCAGTCTGTTCGGGATTCGCTCGTTGAAATCGGATGGAAGGAGGAAGAACTCCCCACTACACGAACCATCTCCAACCTGCTCAACCGCCATGGCTACCGGGTTCGGAGCGTGGCCAAGGTCAAGGTTCAAAAAAAACGCCGGAGACCGATGCCATCTTCGATCGGGTCTGGTCAATAAATGCAGAGGCCGACGCATCCGAGGAAACCGTTCGCATCAGCATGGATACGAAGGCGGTTGTCCATGTGGGGGAATACTCCCGTGGCGGAAAATCCCGGGCGGCCGAGTCGGTCAAGGCGCTCGATCACGACATGCACCCAAAACAGAAGATGGTTCCCGGCGGAATCCTTGAAGTCGAAAACGATTTCGCATTCCTGTTTTTTTCGTCGGGCGGGAACACCAGCGATTTCCTCGGCGACGGACTCGATGCGTGGTGGAGCGAGCGCAAGGATGTTTTTCCCCAAGCCAAACGGCTGGTCATCAATCTGGACAACGGCCCGGATTGCAGCGGACGGCGAACCCAGTTCCTCCAGCGAGTTGTTGAATTCTCCGATGCATCGGGATTGGAAGTCAGGCTCGCCTACTTCCCGCCATACCACAGCAAATACAATCCCATCGAGCGTTATTGGGGCGGCCTTGAGAAATCATGGAACGGCTATTTGCTCGACAGCGTAGAGACCATTCTCAAAAGGGCATCGTTCTTTTCGTGGAAAGGGATTTGTGCTGCAGCCAGAAATTTCACCTCCTTCTATCCGAAGGGAGTCACCCTCGTCGGGAAGGAAAAAAGAGCCTTGGAAAATCGGCTAATCCGCTCAAGAACATTGCCGTGGTGGGACATTACAATAAAACCAATGCAGGTACATTTATAAATTCCGCTCCCCTAAGTCAGGTATCCTGTTTTCGGACATTCCAAAAATTATCAGGAAACACTGGGACTGCTTTAGCAATGTCCTAGGACGAGACAAGGACAAGGTTGAGCGCGATCTGAAGACCAT
>WFSE01000136.1 GCA_015486135.1 Lentisphaeria bacterium | reverse complement strand
CTCCCGGACTATTCGAAAGTGCCAAGCCCGCGCCGGGATTTGGTCGACCCCTCGAAGTACCATTGCGTCTGGGCTGGGGAACCTGGAGAGAAGATGGAGACAATATTCCCAAACGTCGCTACCGTGCGCACGAGTGTCGGATGCCCGCACCAGTGCTCGTTTTGCGTAGTGCATTATTTGGCGAACGGAAAGTATGTAAGACGCTCTCCGGAAGACGTGGTCGAGGAGGTAGCCCAATTGGAGCAGGACCACGTCTATTTCGTGGATGACGAAATGTTTATCGATGTCGCCAGGGTGAAACGAATCGCCGAGCTTTTACTGGAACGCGGCGTATCGAAGCGTTATGTCAGTTGGGCTCGGAGCGACACAATAGCCAAACACCCGGATCTTTTCGCGTTGTGGAAGAAGGCGGGACTCTCGACACTTTACGTCGGACTGGAATCCATGGACGGCGCGACGCTTGAAAAATACAACAAGGGATGCGATCCGGGAGTGAACAGGAGGGCGGTGGATATTCTCTCGGAATTGGGAATATGCCTACACGCGGCGTTCATGGTGCGCCCGGAATTCGAGGAAAAAGATTTCATCGACTTGAGAAAAACGGTCGAGTCAATAGGAATGGCGGAGGTCACGTTCACGGTCTTCTCCCCCTCCCCCGGCACAAAGCTATGGACTAAGCATAAAAACGAGTTCATAGCGGACGACCCGTACCTTTTCTACGATTGCATGCACACGTTGCTTCCAACTACGCTCCCCCTAAACCGCTTCTACCGCTATTTCTCCCTGCTCTCCCTGTTCGCTCTTAGGAACAATCCTTGGCGCGCCAGAAAAGTCAAAGTCCCTCTTGGCGATTTGGCGCGGCTTTTCCTGGCGGGAATGAGGTACGGCTGGGCGCAACGGAACATATACAGGGACTACCCGCGAAACGTGGCGCGCGGAATACAAACCACAGCCAACATCGCCCCAAAAACACACCGGGACAACCCGAAACAAGATTTAACCAAATCACAATGAAGCACTTGTCAATTATTCCGCAAACCCGAAGCAAGACCTTGATAAACATTCTAACACTGGCTATTTTTCCGTTGTCGCGCATCATCGCGCTTGAGAGGCGTTGGAACCACGCCCCCCGCTTCGCTTCGCTCGCGCGGTGCGTGGCGAACGTGGTGGCCCACAGGAGAATACCGAGGATGCCATGTTCAGAGGAGTGAAAAAAGCATTCAGCGTGGCTAAAGTGACGTTCCGGCTTTTTTTCCGCGGGGGAGCGGGCTGGGGATTGATCGCCCTGGTATCCATCCTGGCGGGATTCATGTTTTTCGCGACCAACGCCGACAACGTCCTCGTGAACGAGCTTAGGTTGCGCCTGAAATACTCCATTTACGCGTTCACCATCCTCCTGAACATGGCGTTGATGTACTTCGCTTGCGTGTCGCTAAGGGGGGATATTGACGAACGGCGTTTCCACACCGTAACATCGGCTCCAATTTCCCGCGCCACCGTCTGGACGGGGAAATTCCTCGGAACAATGGGAATCGGTCTCTCCGCGTTTTTGGCGGCCTCCGCCACGCTTGCCGTTTGCTGCGTGGCGTTTATCTCGAATTGGAGCTCCACAAAAGATGTCGAATCGTTGCGACGCGACTTCTTTCTGACATACTACTCGCGCAAACCGGACCTCTCGGAATTCGACAAGGCGGTGGCAAAAGAATACGCGAAGCGGAGAAAGGAACTGGAGGAAGAACAGCGGAAACACGAACAGGAAAAGGAGTCCGAGGAGCACGCTCATCATTGCTCGTCACCGCACTGCCACCACGACCACGAAGAGCTGGAAGGCGGGAAATGGCGCGCGCGCAAGTACCTGCTGTTCGATGTCAGACGCGAAATGCAAATGATCTTCACGAATAAGGCGGGAAAATGGTTTTTCGATTGGGATCCGGATGCCCTGAAAGGGGATTACGTCGTCCTTAAATTCAAATTCTACTCGAATTTGCGCAGAGCCAAAGTCCGGGGGGAATGGACACTGTCCGACGCCTCCGGCGACGCCCCCCCCACGTGGACCGCGGATTTTTCCGGCTATCCCTTCACGGAACACGAGATGAAAATCCCGGTCGAGGATATTCCCAAAACGGGACGCGTCAAACTGGTATTCAAAAACAAGAGCAACGCGTATATATTCTTTCCCGCCTATCACGATGGATTGGTTCTGCTTAGCGGACACAGGGGCGTTTTCTCCAACTATCTTCTCTTGCTGCTGTTCTCTTTGGCGCACATGGCCACGCTAGTGGCATTGTCGTTGACGTTCGCATCGCTATTTTCTTATTCCGTCGCGGTCTTCGCGGCCTTGATGATGTATCTCACCGCCGCGTTGTCCGGCTTATTCTCGAATGTCTTGAGCGACCTGACATTCCACGACCAGACAACGTGGACCGTAGCGTCGCATTGGATTGTCAAATTCGGATTGTGGGTTACCGAGGGAGCCAAGCCATTCCCGGTAGGAGGTTGGTTCGCCGATGGCATAGCAATTCCAGCGGCGACGCTGGTGTCCTCGGATGGCTTGTGGTATCTGTTGTATCTAGCGGGAGTTGTCGCTATTGGAATAAGCGCCTTGCGGGTCAAAGAAATAGACAATATCCCGCGGGCTTAGGAGTGGCCCCGTAATGAATATGAAACGTTCAATGCTAGTCAAAACGCTTGTTATCGCGGTGCTATGCGCGGCTATCTACGGCAACCGTCTTGCCTACCTGACGAGTAACACTGGTAACGGCGGGACTATTTCCCGCGGCATGGTTGAAATGCCTCCCTCCCTGGCCTTGATTACTGTGGCCCTAGGCCCCATTCGGGGTCTGGTGGTGGATGCCCTGTGGTGGCATGTCTCCGACCTCCAAGAGGAAGGTGAATATTTCGAAATTCTGAGCATAACGGATTGGATAACGATGATGGACCCAACGGACCCTTTCGTGTGGGTCTATCACGCGTGGAACCTATCTTCCAACCTGGCGTACGAGTTCCCAACTCCCGAAACCCGCTGGAAATGGGTTGAGGCCGGGATGAAACTACTCAGGGACGAGGGACTTAAATACAACCCTGGAAACAAGCACATCGAAAGCGAGCTCGCATGGCTCTTTTTGGACAAGATCGGGGGATTTTCGGAGCCGGCCAAAGCGTATTACGTCAAACAGTTGGCGACCGATATGGGGCGCTATCTGAAGGTTGGCGACCGCGCCGAGATAGAAGCGTTGGTGGCGGCGAAGACACCGGAACTGGAGAAACGCGCCAAGGAACTGACCCGACGAACAAAACTGAAACCATCCAAGATGTTGGCGATAGATCAGCGTTGCGGACCGTTCCAGTGGCGTCTCCCGCAGGCGCAAGCCGTTTATTGGGGATTTAGGGACGACGAGAAGGACTACCAACAGGGGGACTTGAATTACCGATCCATCGTTCCTGGAGCCATGATTCAATCGTTCCTTTTCGGTAGAATTGTCGAAGACAAAAAATCGGGCCTGTTCGTGACAACGAACAATCTGGATATAGTCGATTCCATTATCGTGCTCTATGAACAGCGCATAGAACATGGGGACTTCCCAAAACGCGACCGGAACGTCTTCGACGATTTTGTACGGCACGCGGCCCCCATTTTGTACGTATTCGACCGCAAGCCCCTAGCCCTCAAACTTTACAAGGCCAGGGAAAAACTTGTCGGTGGATCAAACGTGGCGTTCGACGCTTTCGTTATAGGCAACCTCTCGAGAATGTACAGGCAAAAATTGGCTCCTCGCTACAAACAGTCAATGCTCGAAATGCGTCTATACAACGCCTACAAAGCGCTGGGTGGCGAGGCTTACGACAAAGCCAACTTGAACGCCACCAAGGCGAAAACGGAATGGGAAAAGTACCAGAAAGCGCATTCCGGCGCTTTCACCCTGTACCGTCTTCCTCCATTTGACGGATTGAAAGCCGCAGCCTTGGCAAAGTATCTGTCGCGTCTTAACGACAAACAAAAAAAACGATTCCGGGGATTGCTGAAATCCGGCCGCTGCAAAACATTGGACGTGGACGCCCCCCTCTCCTCTCTTGTCATCCAGTAGCGCGCCGACCCGGGAAAAACCACGACGGGACAAGACGGCGGGGTCGACTCCGGAATTTGCCAATTGTTCAGCAGGCCCTAAAGTATCTGGCACGTTTAGCGGGTCCCACTCGTTAAAAAACATATATCCGGAAATGTGTTCCTCCGGACAATAAGGATACTTGATATGATTACGCCATCGAGAAAGGAGTTCGCGGAACTCGCACGGTCCGGGAACCTGATACCCGTATCGAAGCGGGTTGTGGCGGACATGGAAACGCCCGTCTCGGCGTATTTGAAAATGACCCGCGGTGGGGACGACGAGAGCGCGTCTTTCCTTCTCGAAAGCGTCGAAGGTGGCGAAAACGTCGCCCGCTACTCTTTCATTGGAGCCAATCCCCTGGCGGTGTTCAAATCCGGACGAAACGGCAACGTATTGACATTCGCCGACGGATCGGAAAAAAAGGTCTCCGGAGCCGATGTCTTCGAACAGGTGGCGAACGTTCTTGCGGAGTTCCGCCATGTCCCTCCCCGGGACAACGGCCCTAAACCACCCTTCGCCGGAGGAGCTGTCGGCTACGCGTCCTACGATGTCGTCAGCGAAATCGAGTCGACCGTCCCCCGCCCGGGCATAGTGCCAGTCGATGTCCCGGACGCCTTTTTCATGATTACGGGATCGTTGCTCGTGTTCGACCGGGTATTGCACACCATAGATATCATCGTCCAGACCCGCGTGGAGTCGCCCGAAATCGCCGGGGACGCCTACGACCGCGCCGTCGCGGAAATCGCGGAAATTGAATCCCGCCTAACTAGCCCCGTCGCCAGCCCCCCGATTATGGAGCTCGACACCAATGCGCCCCCGCTCGAATTCGACTCCAACAAGACTCGGGAAGAGTACATGGGCATGGTCGAGACCGCGAAAAAACACATATACGAAGGCGATATCATACAGGTGGTACTCTCGCAACGGTTCTCGGTGGATGTGTCGGTGTCTCCACTGTCGGTCTACCGCTCGTTGCGGACATTGAATCCATCCCCCTACATGTTTCTCCTCCGTTGTGGAGATTTCTCCTTGGTGGGGGCGTCGCCGGAGGTCCATGCGAAGAGCGTCGATGGCCTGGTCACGGTTAGACCGATTGCCGGAACCAGAAAGCGCGGCCGTGACTCCGCGGAAGACGCGGCATTGGCCGAAGAATTGCTGGCCGACCCCAAGGAACGCGCCGAGCATGTAATGCTCGTGGATTTGGCCCGAAACGACGTGGGACGCGTTGCGGAAGCGGGCTCCGTCAGCGTGGACGAGCTGATGGTGGTGGAAAAATACAGCCACGTGATGCACATAGTGTCCAATGTCACAGGGAAGCTGGCCGACAAGGCTGGAGCCGACGCGGTGATGCGCGCGACCTTCCCCGCGGGGACATTAAGCGGCGCTCCAAAGGTCCGGGCGATGCAGATAATTAGCGGGCTTGAACGCGAAGAGCGCGGTCCTTACGGCGGGGCGGTGGCGTATTTCTCGTTCGACGGCAACCTCGACTCCTGCATCACCATCAGAACGGCCTTGTTGAAAGATGGAAAAGCGTATGTCCAGGCTGGAGCCGGCATCGTTGCCGATTCCGTTCCAGAGTCGGAGTACCAGGAAACTATCAACAAGGCAAAGGCTATGATGAAAGCCATAGCCATAGCGGAGAAAGTCTAGCGCGGGAATAGATTCCCGAGCTAATCAGGGATTCCCCGTGTCTGGTTTTTTCGCGACTCCGAATTTGAGCGCGTTTTCACCACCCTGCCTTTGATTTTCCATCATCGCATTGTAAATTCTTTCCCCGCTAGCCGTTCCGGTAGCTCAGAGGATAGAGCAACTGACTTCTAATCAGTAGGCCGTAGGTTCGAATCCTACCCGGAACGCCATGCGTGTTCGTGCGTCTCACTATTCGCGCCATCCGCAAACAGCGCGTCGCAACCAATATTCCTCGGGTAGGATGAGAAGCTGTAGGTTCGACTAAGCGAGCGTAGCGAGTCTGCCCCGGAGCGAAGCGAAGGAAATCCTACCCGGAACGCCATTTCCCCACTGGCACGGATTTATCAGCAAGCCATTCGGCGAACCACGGATGGATACGAATCAATACGAATTCTCCGCGGATTTCGCAAACCCCGGAACTTCAGCCACAAAGATCATTATTAACCTGTCCCTAAGCCACCCATTCCGCCCTGAGTCCTGCGTCGCATCCCCTCGTCCCCCACAACATGCCGGTTCCGCAACGCGGAAGCGGCATCTTCGTGCCCTCTGTGATCTCTGTGGTTGAATAAATCTTAAAATACGGACCTGAAGTCTACAACGTTGGCATTGTGCGCAGCCTGTTTCCGTGCCCACCTGGCCGTCTATTTAGAGCTCGCTGAGTAATTGGCAAGTTTCCGACTTTTTCAGCAAGCCCTATTTAAAGACTTCTTTTTACCACCGAGAACACGAAGATCACGAAGTTTTTCCATCTCCACCAACGGAGATGAAAAAGGCTTGTATGGAAGAAAAGTCAATGCGGTCATCAGCATTTCCCAAGGCGCGAAGAACGCGGAAAAGATCCCATTCGTGCATTATTCAATAAACCCCAACTTGTTCTTTGCGCGCAAAGAACAAGCTATTCGTGGGGATTCGTGAAGATTCGTGGCTAAATCTCTTTCCCCTCTCTGCGCCCT
>WFSE01000135.1 GCA_015486135.1 Lentisphaeria bacterium | reverse complement strand
GGCGTTGGCCGCCGGGATTCCGGCGGTGTGCTTTGATTTGGACGGGGCGCCGGAGGTGGTGCTGGATGGTGAAACGGGCTTTGTTTTGCCTGCGGGAGACGCCCTGGGGGTCGCCGAGGCGTTGCTCCGCCTTCTTGGAGACGCGGATTTGAGGCAGAGGCTTGGATGCCGGGGCGCGGAAATCGCGGTGGAGAGATTCGACTGGAGGAGAATGGGCGACATTTTGGAAGCCGAGTATCAAAACGGAATGGGGGCCGCCGATTGACGCATTTAGTGGGCTTTCGGGGAGGTAAATATGCTTGATGCGCGTTTGGAGAATTGTGGGAGGCTGGCGGTGTTTGGCGGCACATTCGATCCGCCGCATGTCGGGCACGCTGCCATAGTTGATTCCGTGTTGTCCGGAGGGTGGGCCGACTCGGTGGTGCTGGTGCCGGCGGCGCGTCCTCCGCATAAGACTAGCCGTCCCGTAGCGGACTTTCCGGACCGTATGGAGATGACGCGATTGATGGCGGAATCCATATCGTCCCAGCGGGGATGGAGTTCCGCTCGTGTTTCCGTTTCCGACGTGGAATCGCGCCTAGGGGAGGGCCCCACCTATACACACAATATGATGTTGGCTTTGGATCGGGAGTTTGATGGAGTGGAGTTGTTGTTGCTGGTGGGGGGCGACAGTTTGGGAATGTTGCATTCCTGGCACGCGGCGCGCGAAATCGCGGAGCGTTGGCGCGTGCTGACTTTCCCTAGGACGGGTGGGGATGCCCACTCGCTGGAGAAAGTTGTTCGTGAAAACTGGCCATCCGCCGTTGCTTCGAGGCTTCTCGACTCTATATTGCCCTTTGAGATGGTGGATGTATCGTCGAGTATGATACGTGGTTGTTTTCAAGAGGACGGCGATGCCGCGTCCGCTTATCTTTTAAGAGAAGTTTGGGACTATATTAAGAGAAAGGGGCTGTACAATTGGCCGAAATGATTAGTGTTCGCAAACGCGCCGCGTCTTCCTCCGAGTTGGCTGCTTTCTGCGTGGAAGTGCTGGAAGAGGGGAAGGCGGTGGACGTGACCAGATTGGAGTTGGCGGATAAAACGACGATAGCCGACTATTTTATTTTGTGCGCCGCAAATTCCACTCCCCATATACACGCGTTGGTCGAGCGCGTTAAAAAAGATGTGTCCCGCAAGACGAAGGCTCGCCCTGTTTTGAATGGTGACGCCACCAGCGGGTGGGTCGTGATGGACTACGGCGACGTGGTTGTTCATGTTATGAGCGTCGAGTCGCGAGCCTATTACAAGATCGAGGAATTTTGGGAGAAGTATCCGGCCGCCGACGACGAGGATGCCATGGCGCGCTTTGCGAAAGCGGCGTCCGGCATGTTGCGCGGTGTCGGAGGGGAGTCTTGGGATGCCCGCGGGGGTGAATCCAGTGGTGGAGGGTGATGAGCGAGATAGTAGTTGAAGCCCGGCATATGCGTTTGGGATACGATGGTTACGTCGTTTTGAATGATGTGTCCTTCGCTGTCGAGCGCGGTGAGATATTCGGTATTTTGGGTGGGTCCGGTTGCGGTAAGAGCACGACGTTAAAGCACTTGATAGGATTGGTGGAGCCCCTGTCTGGGGACGCTCTGATCAAGGGGCGCAGTATTGTGAGGGCCAGCGAGAGGGAGCGCGAGGGATTGGTCCGGGAATTCGGGGTGCTGTACCAGTCCGGGGCGCTGTTCAGTTCCATGACATTGCGGGAAAACGTGGAGACACCGATACGGGAGGCGCTCAATCTCCCTAAGCCGCTTCTTTCCGCGTTGGCTAAAGTCAAGTTAAGTCAGGTTGGATTGAGGGGGTTCGAGGATTTTTACCCTCACGAGATAAGCGGGGGGATGAGGAAGAGGGCGGGGTTGGCCAGGGCGATGGCGTTGTCGCCGGATATATTGTTCTTTGACGAGCCCTCTGCTGGTTTGGACCCGATATCGTCCGCGGAATTGGACAAGTTGATTTTGCAGTTGCGCGATTCGATGGGGGCGACGATGGTGATTGTTACGCACGAGTTGGACAGTATTTTTTCGGTTGCCGACCGTGTTGTTGTGTTGGACAAGGAGTCGAAAGGGATAATAGCGGAGGGCGACCCCAGGAAGTTGCGCGACGAGACCCGGGTCCCGTGGGTCAAGGAGTTTTTGTCGCGGTCGGGAATGAGGAGTTAGTCCCGGCGGAGTCGCCGGAGTTATGCCAGGGGGCCTTGCCCCCGAGGAGCGAGTGGAGTAATGAGCGAGAAGGGCAATCCTTACAAGGTCGGGCTTTTGGCGATATCCGCGGGGGTTTTATTTGTCGTGGTGTTGTTGGCGTTGGGAATATTGAATAGTTTCAAGCCAAAATATCCGTTCATGACAGTGGTGGAGGGGTCGGTCCAAGGATTGGACAAGGGAGCTAAGGTCAAATACAAGGGAGTGCCCATTGGAACTGTCGACAGGATTCAGATAACCTCCGACGGGAAGAACGTTATAATCTACATGGAGA
This sequence comes from Lentisphaeria bacterium, assembly GCA_015486135.1. Taxonomy (GTDB): domain Bacteria; phylum Verrucomicrobiota; class Lentisphaeria; order Victivallales; family JAADHT01; genus WFSE01. Next base: position 2,597 of record WFSE01000135.1, on the reverse strand, counting down.
TAGATCCCTCCAAGGTGGCTCGGCAGTTATCCCATACCGATTTGACTGGCAGCACTCCCGACGAGAAATTCAGGAGTTTTCTCCAAGGCAAGGTCGACGAGGGTTTGCGTTGCCAGCTTAGGTACGGGGGGATAACGGGGAATCTTTACATTGAGATTGGACTCTACGATCCCGCTAAATATCCGGCTAAACGTTATGGGCTTCCTCCCGAGCATCCCCCCTATCTGCCATCCATCCCGCCAGTGTTGATTGAGAATATTATGGGCAAGATGCAGGAGGCGCTGGAGAAGATCGCCGCAATCGACATAAACAAGATTGTGAAAGATATCGAGAGCACGATGAAGAACGTGAACACAACTCTGAAAAGCATCAACACGGCGATCAACGACGCGAAAATCGCGGAATTGTCCGATTCCGCCAGGAAATTCCTGAAAACATCCGACAAGGCGATGGATGAGGTGGCGAGTCTCCGCAAATCCGTGGATCGGACTTTGAGGAGGACCGACGAGCTTATGTCGTCTATAACTGCCCTGGCCGAATATCTCGACGAGCATCCGGAGGCGTTGCTTTACGGTAGGCGCGACAAACCGGTGCTTGACCATTAGTACTTGCCAATTCCGTGGAAGCCGGAAACGCGCCGCTGGTTTCGTTGACTTCCCCTCGTGATATCTGGGGTCAGTTCCGCGCTTGGCCTGAAGTTGGAATCGCTGATTTCCGGACACGCGCGCCCGTGGAGATCGCCCGTTTTCGCGATTAATGGTTCTCTTTTTGCCTCTTCCCCTTTTCAAAACGCTTTTTAGCGCTAGATTTCGGGCTGTGTCCGGGGCATAGCGCAGTCTGGCTAGCGCATCTGCTTTGGGAGCAGAGGGTCGCAGGTTCGAATCCTGCTGCCCCGACCATTTCCCAAGAATATTTTGTTCGCAGTTTTGAACGGTGTGTCCCTTTTTTTTAGGGGGGCTGTGCGGTTTTTTCGTTGCGGGCGCTGGGAGCGTCTTTCTGCGAAGCCTGGCATGTCCCGCCGTCTTGTCCCGCCGTAGCCTTGGCGAAGGAGGAGCCGCAAACCCGTTTTCGACTTTTTCAATAAAACCTTAAGGAGGAGCGGTGAGAGTTCTAGTTACTGGAATGATATCGGGGTTGGACGACGAGCGTTATTTGAAAGATGTGCTCGAACTGGGCTCCGAGGAGGGACAGAAGATTGATTATTTCAATCTGATTGATGAGGTCGAACGCACTGGCAACAAGACATTGGACATGTTGCTGGGGACGACCAACTACCTGTTCGAGGTGATTCGGGAGCGCGAATACCGTAAGATAGGATACGAGCTTCAACGCGCGAATTCCAAAAACGCTATCATCAGGGTGCCCGCCACAATAGAGTGGAACCGTATTAACTTCAAGATGAAAGACCACAAAGAGATACGGGATTTTATCCAACCAGATATCGCCGTAACCTTGATAGACGCGGAATGGCTTATCCGGAAGAGGTTTGAAAGTCCCTCCGGAGACAATGTTTTTCTGCGGAGGATAAAGGAGCAGCACCACACCATCCAAGACATCCTGAGTTGGATGCACGAGGAGGTCAGCTTGACTGAGGATTGGGCGGAGTTCATGGGGATAAGGCATTACGTTATTCCCACTGGACAGGATCCCAGGAGCCTCTACAAACTGGTCAAGCACGAGGCGGTTCCATCTTTCTATATCTCCTATTCCATGACGCATGCCGACGAGGACGCCCGAAAGGAGATAAACAAGATTAGGGACAGGCTTTCCAAATACGGGCTTGTTTTGGATCCCCAGGCAATCGAAATTGGCGTGGATTACGACTCTATTGAAGACAGGGAGGCGACCTATGCTTACACCGTCCACCGCGACCTCCATTGGCTTGTCGGAAAGGTGGATGCGGTTGTCGCTATTCATCCCTACGTGGAGAGACCTCCGCTTTCCACGGGGATGATGGACGAATTGGGGCATGCTCGGGACTATCTAAAGAAAAGATATATGATATACCCTCCAAGCCACCAAAGTCCCTTTACGACCGAGAGCTATATAGAGCGGGGGCATATTTTCAGCTCCGCCGAGGAGTTTTTTCTTTGCCTCGAAGCGGAAGGTTTCAAGGTGTTGGACCCTTGATGGCCACTTGCTGGTAATGGGAGGGCTTTTCGCTCTGTACGCCTCCGGATACGTTCAAAACGCTAGACAATCAAGCGACATCATGCTATACTACGGGGCGCTCGGAAGGGCGTGTTGATTTAGATATGGATCTTGTAGTGGATTTTGCTGCCTAGATGGAGATTGTTGCCGATGGCGGATGAAGTTGATATTGAATGTCCTAGTTGTGGAGCCGTGTTCGGAGTTCCCGTGGAGTTGTGTGGCGAAATGGCTCAATGCGCCGAGTGTGAAGTCATTTTCGAAATCCCGTCGCTGGACGAGGGCGAGGACGAGGGCGAGGACGAAGTCTCCACAGACACCGGAGTTATAAAGGGGATTGAGGCGGATAGCGATGCCACGAATACCGTTAGGCTGTCCCGGACCGGAATTGGGATGATTCCCCAGATTAAGGACGATTTCATGTCGGGCTTCCTGTCTCTTATACACAT
>WFSE01000134.1 GCA_015486135.1 Lentisphaeria bacterium | reverse complement strand
GTCATCATCGGGGGGGCGGTGTCGATTGCGACAGGCCTCCTGTCCGCTCCGAATGTCAACCTGACCGCTTTGGTGGTGGCGGCGTTCGCTCCGGAGCGGGCGCTGTCGGTCTTGATTCTGGCGCCGGTGTTGGCGACAGCTGTCAGCCTGAAAACGGTCTATAACGTTATTAACGCGGATCTCGCGGAGGTGTTGCGTTAGCTTCAAGCAACTTGCAAAACGCATTGAAAATCTCGGACTTGACACCATGGGAAAAGGGGGTTACTGAAACAGTGGGAAACGCACCGATCCTCCGTCGCCCTCCGGGCTTCCGAGGGACAGGACGGCGGGCACTTTCAGTATGCGCAAAGCGTGTGTCCCAGCGCGGCGGGACACCCTTAAAGCACGCGAATGCGTGCCTTGGTTCAATGGAGCTGTTATGAGAACGTTGTTTGTAGGCCTGTTGCTGCTCCTGGCGATTCTGACATCTGGTTGCGGAACTGTGCGGCGGTTCTCCGCTCCTTGGAAGTGGACCTACTTCCCAATATCCTCGAAAAACACGGGGTTTACCAAATCCTACCCCAAATCTTTCACTATATACCCGTTCCAAAACCTGTCTTGGTACGAAGACGCCGAGGGGCGCGCTCGGAGAGAGACGTTTCGGGCGTTCTCCCTTATCGGACCCTGCGCTAGAATGGAGGAAACCGATAAGCTGGCCTCGGTTCCTTATACCTACGACGACGCCATCAAGGTCGCTAGAAAGCAGGGCTCCGACGCCGTGGTGATAGGCGAGGTGTTGAAACAGGAAAACGCGTTTCTCATCCTTTACGCGTACAATTATGTCGAATTGAAATTGACAGTGTACGATGTCAAGACTGGCAAGCCCCTGTGGGTTGGAACGGGGTGGGCCATGTCGAACGAGTTTGGCGGATTGGTGTTTTGGATTCCCAATCCGATACTGCCTATGATCGAAAACGCGGTTTGGTCGAGGGTTACATCGACCCTTTACCATAGGATTTTACAGGATGTCGTCCACGACATACGGCCGGACTTGCTGGAACTCGACCCCCCGAAAGAGAAAGAATGACATCCGAAAAAAAATTTCCCGGCGTTGTCGGCAAGCTACTCCGTAGGTACGCCCCAATGGTTCTCGTTGCGGCGGCGGGCGCGTTTATCGGGCAGGCGCTTGGAACTTTGGGTAACTTCTCCTGGATCCTCGATTTGGCCGCCCATTTTCAAGCGCAGTACTTCCTAGTGGCTTTGGTGTGTCTTCCTATCGCCACGGTCTGGCTGGCGCGCGATTCCCGCGCCAATCCCGCCGATGTGGACGATGGAAAACGTCGGCGTCCCATCGTCCCCTTGATCGCTTTGGCCTTTTCTATCGCGGCCACGCTGATAGGCGCGTGGAATCTAGCTCCGCTCTATATCGGAACGGGGCCATTTCCGGCCCCGGGTTCGGCATCGCTCCAAATCATGGAAATAAACGTTAATACGGCGAACACCTCCTACCACGCCGTGGAGGACCATGTCCTAAAAAAATCTCCCGACATCCTACTTCTGCTAGAGGTGAATCAGACATGGCTGGATAACCTGCCGCGTATCGCGCGGGCTTACCCATTCCATGTTTCATGCCCGAGATCGGATAATTTCGGCATAGCGTTGTTCGCTAAAAACAAGCCGTCTTCGGGAAAACTACTAAGCCTCCCGCGGCGCGACCTCGGCCTGCCATGCGTCGCATGGAATTTCAAATTCGCGGATAAGGATGTGGTGGTGTTGGGGCTTCACACGCTACCTCCGGTCCGGCGAAGAGGGTTCCAGATTCGCAACGCGATGCTCGCGGAAGTCGCGAATTTGGCTCGGCAAATCTCCGCGGAAGGCGCGGAAACAATAATTCTAGGAGATCTCAACATCTCTCCATGGTCGGGCTTTTTCAAACGCCTCTCCACCGTCTCGGGAACAAGGGACGCCCGAAGCGGCTTTGGCGTGGCTCCATCCTGGCCGGCTATTCCCACCCTTTTTCCGTTGCTCATCCCTATCGACCACTGCCTTGTATCGCCAGGTTTAGCCGTGACGAACTTTTCCATAGGAGGCGATGTGGGCTCGGACCACTATCCGATAGAGATCGAATTGCGTCCCGCGTCCCCTGCGAAGCCGTAACCCCAAGCTCCCATTCCCTATTCTTCGGCAACACCTGGTTTTTTCTTTGCGCGTGAAGCGTCCTTCCGCGAACCCTTACGGGCTTTGCGGAAGGACTTTCAGCGGATTACGGCTTCACGGCCCCCCCCCTCCGCGTTCTCCGCGTCTCTGCGAGGGAAAACCATCCGTGTTTACCGGTGTTCATCTGTGGTTCTATCTTCCCTCCGCGGTCCCACGGACTCACAGACTCACAGACTCACAGACTCACAGACTCACAGACTCACAGACTCACGGACCCTTCCGCTAGGCGAAAGGCTCCGGCAAATAAAACACGCGGCACTTGCCAATTATTCAGGAGGCCCTATTTTCAATATTGGCAGTGGTTGTCCACTGATTTCAAACCAAAGCGTGCTGGATTGGGAAACGAGAGGCTGGAGACATGGCTGGATTACGTTTGGGAGTCGATTTGGGTGGGACTAAAATCTACGCCGTGGCCTTGAACTCAGGAGGGGCCGTCGTGGGCTCCGCCAAATCGGAGACCCCGAGGGGGGCGTCGGTGGAGGAAACCGCTCCGGTTCTCAGATGTACCGCAGAACGGGCCGTCGCCGCGGCTGACACCAAATGGAGCTCGGTGAGGCGGGTGGGTATCGCCATGCCTGGTGTCGTCGACCCCTTGACTTTTCGAGTGAAAGGAGCGCATAACTTGGGGTGGAACGATGTCCCCGCGAGGGACGTGTTCGCCAAGGCGTTCAGAAAAAAGGTGTCGCTCGGAAACGATGTCGATTGCGGAACGTTGGCCGAAGCTGTGGCCGGCGTCGCGAAAGGCGCGGGATGCGTTATTGGATTCTTCGTCGGAACCGGCCTTGGCGGCGGGATCGTTCTCGACGGAAAATTGCATTCCGGTTCCCATGGCTTGGCCGGCGAATTCGGCCACACTATCCTGAGAAAAAACGGTCGCCTTTGCACCTGTGGCAGAAAGGGATGCCTCGAAGCCTACTGTAGTAAAGTGGCTTTGAGCGCCAAATTGGATAAACTGGTTAACGCCAAAGGCGAAAAAACCATCTTGACGGAGATGATGGGCGACGACTTCTCCAGACTGAAAAGCTCCAAACTGAGAAAGGCGTACCGGAAAGGAGACAAACTCGTCGTCAAATTGCTGGATGAAATGGCGTACAACTTGGGACTAGGCACGGCGAGCGTGGCGGCGGTCATCGATCCCGATTGCGTGGTCTATGGCGGCGGTGTGATAGAGGCCCTCGGAGAGGAGTTGATGCCCTCGATAAAAAAAGGCTTCGCCGCGGCTCTGTTTTCCCTGGATCCCAGTTCGATCCCTCTGCGCGTCTCCTCTTTGGGGGACGATGCCGTGGCAATTGGCGCCGCGTTGCTGACGGAGTGAAAAAATGAAAAACGAAACTCTCGGTGTCGTGGACATCGGCTCGCACGCCGCCCGCTTGGGAATATACCAGGTGTGCGATGGCCGCGTCGAGGAGCTGGAAAACCTCTCCGTTCCTCTCCTTTTGGGCAAAGACGTATTCACTTCCGGCAAGATTTCCATGCGGAACATCCGCCTGGCGACCGAAATTATTTCCGATTTCGCCAGCGTTATGACCGAATACGGCGTAGCCAGATGCCGCGCCTTCACAACCAGCGCCGTCAGAGAGGCGGTAAATAGCGAGGTCTTCATCGAACGCATCAAATGCGCCTGCGGTGTCGATGTCCGCGTGTTGGAGCCGGCGGAAGAAGTAAAACTCACGTGCCTCGCCGTTCGAGAACGCCTCAAAGGTAGCCTTTCTCTCAAAAAACGACACGCCGTGATATGTAACATCGGGACGGGCTCGACACAGTTTTCCCTCCTCGAGGACGGGCGTGTCGTCAACATGCTCTCCCTCAATTTCGGAACACTTAGACTGCGTGAGATCATAGAGGACGCGCATACCGGAGTTAGGGACATCCACCAGGCGATCGAGGATTTCACCGACAATCTGGTCTCCTCCATCGCGCGCCTAACTCCCAACTTGGTGGCCGACGCCTTGATCGTCACGGGGGGAAACACCAGATGCCTGCTCAATATCAAACACCTCTCGAAGAAAATCGTCAACTTCGCATCCATAGGAGTGAGGGATCTCCGGGCGATAGAAAAGAAAATATCGGGGGTGCCCCCGGAACGGTTGGCCGAAACTTACGGAATATCCGACCATTACGCCGTCGGTCTCGAACCATGTTGCATATTTATCGATAAACTTATCGCGAGCACATCCGCTAAAAAGGCCTCCATTGTCGTTACCGATACACGAAGCGTTGTTCTCAGGGATATGCTCACCGATGTCGGCGACGGCACCGACGAATTCGACAAGGATGTTCGGGAAGCCGCGAGATTCATGGGCCGAAAATACAATTACGACGAAAAACACGCCGAGCATGTCAAGCGACTGGCCTTGACCCTCTTCGATTCCACCGCCACCCACCATCGTCTCGATAAACGGGATAAGTTGCTCCTGGAGGTGGCGGCGATTCTACATGATATAGGACAGTTCATCGACACCAGGCAGCATCACAAACATTCCATGTACTTGGTCGGAAGCACCCAGATCCCAGGTATATCCTCCGAGGAGATACGCCTGCTTTCGCTCGTCGTTAGATATCATCGGAAAGCCATGCCCAGACGCTCCCACCCGGAATTCGTCTCTTTGCCCGCGGCGCAACGAATGAGGGTCTCCGCTCTCGCCGCCATATTGCGAGTCGCTGACGCTTTCGACCGCTCGCACGACGCCAGAGTTGAAATAACATCCGCCGTGATCAAGGGGAAAAATTTCAATATAAACATATCCTCGGCCAAAGATGTCTCCCTGGAAAAACTATCACTCAGTAAAAAACAAGATCTGTTCCAAAACCATTTTTGCCTGAATGTGAAGGTGGCGGTACGATGAGCCCATGTGGCTCCGTCCACCCCAATGCCACTGGGGGCGCTATCAGCGCTTTTGACCTCAGTCAAAGCCCGGAGGGGAGCGAAGCGCGGAAGGATGGACACCTTTAAATCACGCGAACGTGTGTATCGATATCCAGAATTGGAGGTTTGCGCCATGTTTTACGCCAAGACAACGATTCAAGCCGCGGCGGGTATATTTCTTCTAGCCGGATGCAGTGCCGTCAAGAACCAGTTGCGGCAAACGCGGACATCCATCGAAAACAAATATTTGGAGGTGCGATACGACAAGAACGCCGGCGCGTTCCAGTTTCGCTCGAGACAAACTGGAAAAATCTTTGTTGAAAAGTTCGAATGCGATGCGGCCGGAGAGTGCGTTTCAGCGAAAACCGCGGACGACATCTTGGGGGAGGGGGTAGCTCTGCTCGTCTCCGCCAAGTCCGACGACAAAATCGAAGTGGCGGTCTTTCCCGATTTCCCGTTCGTTGTCGTATCAAAAATTTTGAACGGGGGGAAAAATAAGTCTCGTCGCGAGAAAAGCGTCGATCTAGGAACGATGGCCCTCAATATAAACTCTATCCCTCCCGATGAATTGCGCGCTAATGGCACGTTCGGACTTTTGACACCACCCGCCAAGGAGATTGGGAGCTACTGCTACGCCGCCGTGGCGTCGCCAGCGACAAGGAGCGGAGTCGTCGCCGCTTACCTCACGGTCGGACGCGGTAGCGGAGTGGTTTTCGTGGGACGAACTAACGGAGCCACGAGCATTCACTCCAAAATCGACTATGGCGCGCTTTATATCCCCCCCGGCTCCACCACCAGATCCGAGAAACTGGCGGTAGGATGGTTCGATGACGCTAGGATTGGACTCGAAACATACGCCGATGCCATCGCCAAACGATACGACATACACGTCAAGCCTCCCCCGGTGGTGTATTGCTCTTGGTATCATCTATATCGTGGCGTGACCGAGGACAAGCTTACGCGCAACATCTCTTCCGCCGCTAAGCTTCTAGTGCCGTACGGCCTTTCCGTCGCGCAAATAGACGACGGATGGCAGGGGGGGGCAATTTCGAGGGGAACTCCCAAAAAAGCCTTCTTCGAGACCGATACCAGCAAATTCCCCTCCGGAATGAAGGTCATGGCCGATGACATAAAACAAAAAGGTCTGGTCCCGGGTATTTGGTATATGCCGTTCTCCGGCGACTCCGACGATCCCTTCTTCAAGAACAAGCAAAACCTCTTCGCCCGAACGGCGGACGGGAAAATATTCAATGCGAAATGGGGCGGAAATCCATTTGATATGACCAAACCCGAGGCGAGGTCTTATGTCGAAAAACTCGCCCGGACATTGTCGAGAAACTGGGGATACAAGTATTTGAAAATAGATGGACTGTGGAACGGAGCCGCGACAAGTCAACAGTACATCAACACCCGCTACACCGACGATTCCCTAGGACAAACCAAGCTGGCCGATTCCTCGAAAACACATATCCAGGCATTGCGGGACGGGCTCAAGGCGGTAAGGAAAGGCGCTGGCGAAGACGTGTTCATTCTGGGGTGTTGCATCCCGCAAAACATGCGTAGCTTCAGTGGCGCGTTCGGACTGGTCGATGCCATGCGTATCGGCCCGGACAACAAACCCGGATATCCTGCGATCCTTAGGGGGCCGGTTTTTGGGGCGCGGTATTATTTCCTCCACAGGCGGGTGTGGATCAACGATCCCGACCCGCTGTACGTCCGGAATAGATTGCCCGTAAATGAAAAACGCTTGCTCTGCTCGTGGGTGGCTCTGACTGGACAACTCAACGCCAGTAGCGAGACGTACGGTCGGCTTTCCAAGGAAGGGCTGGATATTCTCCGGAAGACAATGCCCACGCACGCGCTACACCCTAGACCCGCCGATTTTTTCGACACTCCGTGCCCGCGGATATGGCTGTTGACCGATGACAAGTCCAGTCCCAGCCGCGATGTCGTGGGCTTTTTCAATTATGGAAACCCGCGCACACCGCCCAAAGAAGCGAAAGACGGCAAGCCGAAAAAGAAGAAGTGGAGATGCCCAGGGGATATCGTAGCCAAACCACATTCCTCCACCTACTCGTACGACATGGAATGGATCGGACTCAAACCCAACACCACATACGTGGGATACGAGTTCTGGACGAACAAATTCATCGGCCCCGTCAAAAATCGCTTGGAAATGACAGTCCCGGACCGGGATTGCCGGATAATCGCGCTCAGGGAAACCACTGGGCATCCAGTCGTCGTCAGTACCTCGCGCCACATAACCCAAGGCGTTGTTGACATACTCGCCGAATCCTGGGACGACGGAAACGCCTTGCTCAAAGTAACAAGCGCGGTGGTCGCAAACGACCCGTACGAATTCCGCGTGGCGGCGGGAAATCCGGGGAGCCCTTTCAAGTGTCTTCGCGCTAGCGTGTCGGCCAAAGACAGGAAAGCTGGCGCTTCCATAAAAATCATCTCCCGGAACAATTGGAAATTAAGGGGATTAATCACGTCGCCGAAATCAAGACATGTGGAGTGGATACTCGAATTCGAAAAACAAGAAGCGCGCTGATCCGTCAAGGGCGGGGCGGGATCAGCGCTTCTGACTTCGGTCAAAGTGCGAAACCGATCCTGGATATTTTTAGGATTCAGGATTTAGGATTCAGGATTCAGGGTTTAGGATTTAGGGTTTAGGGTTTAGGGTTTAGGGTTTAGGATTTAGGATTCAGGGGGGGGCTCGAGCAAAGAGGGATGCCATGGGCGATGAAAACGATATCCAGTCAACTGGCGATGACGGTGCCCGTTCTCCGCTGAGACGCGGGGTGGGCTCTTGCGGAATGATTGTCCTGGCGGGGATAATATGCGTCGCTATTGTCGTCTTGGCGGCCCTCAAAGCCTATGAACGGACCTTGGACACGGCAACGCGGCAGGTCAAACTGGCTAGCGCCACCTTGGAAAAGCTCTTTTCCGAAAATCGGCAATTCAACGTCGTGGTGGCGAATATCCTCGACGAGGAACGCCAAACCCAATTGCAATTCAAAAAACGTCAGGCAATCCTCTATTTTCAGCTGGCTCGGTGGCGGGACGGCGGGACCGAAAGATTTCTCGCCAAACCGGGAACCGGAGTGCGGGCGGAGGTGGAAAAACAACATGTATCCTTTGGACAATATACCATCGCCGAGGCGCACGCCCCATACGAATTCACTTTCAACGTCAACTTGGCGAATCAAGGCCAATGGCGGTATTATTGGAATGGCGAAAGAAGAACTCTAACTGTGGTGGCTCCGGCATTCAAACCCCCAAACGTGTCTTGCAACGAGCCGGGAAGAATCGGAGACCTCGAAATACGCGTCGTGGTGGACTGCGTCTCTTTTTACGAGCCCGAAACAAGACGCATCCTCAGCTCCAAAATCCCCGAATTGAAAAAGAAAGCGGCGTTGAGGCAACTCTCGTTTTGCAGGGAGGATGCCAGACGCGGCATCAAGGATTTCTTCTCGCTGCTGATCCCCAGAATGACCGGAGCGAAAAAGAACGATATAACGATCGAAGTGAAATTCAGCGACGAAATACAGCCGAAGCGTATGGAAAATGGAAAAACGGAGCCAAAACAGTGAAAGGACTAATCCAAGCACTTGGACTACACCCCGCCGTGGCGCTAGCGGTGGTGACTGTCGATTGGATGCTTTTCGGAAGCGATGTCACGGTTGTCGGCTGGGGATTGTCCTGTGCCGTAGCCATGGCCTTGACCGTCCCATGTGTGCTGTTCCAGCGTTACGCGTATCGGGACAACTGGGGATTGGCGTTGGCTAAGGGGATCTTTCTTGGCATTGTAACGGCTATCCCAACGCCCTTGCCTTCCATCCTGACGGGGGCCGGCGGCCTGCTGGGACTCGTCGGCTGGCGCCGACTGGAATCACACAACGACAACAAAAAACACGAATGAAAACCATCCGTGGTTCCCCCTTCCCATCCCTCTCCGCGTTCTCCGCGTCTTTGCGAGGCGATCTTCGGACTCACCCTCCTCCGCTCGAAGAGCTATGGAGGGCAGGCGGACTCACAGACTCACAGACTCACAGATTCCCTCTTAGCTATAGCATGCCGATTCCGCGGAGTCGCCAGAATACAAGAATCACCACCCGTCTTCACAAAGTTACGGCGTGGCATGCCCGCTTCGCTGGAGACACGGAAAGCCTATTCGAAAATGCTCGGAAGCTCGAAATAAGAAATCCTAAATTCTAAACAAATTCAAAATCTGAATGACTCAAATCCAAATAATACGGGAAAAATGCTCGATGAGCCTTATTTTGAAACATTTGAATTCGGAAAATTCGGATTTGTTTAGAATTTCTCATTTCGAATTTAGGATTTTCCCTTCTTTCTCTGCGTTCTCCGCGTCTTTGCGAGGCGATCTTCGGACTCACCCTCCTCCGCTCGAAGAGCTATGGAGGGCAGGCGGACTCACAGACTCACAGACTCACTGAATCACGGATCATTTCGCAACCGGTATCAGCCTAATATCCCCGACCCAGACATCGGCCCAAGTCCTCTTTTTCCCTTTAGCCACCACGCGTCCGAGTTTCACGGTGCGTACGCCGGCCGGGAGTTGCACTGTCCCGAAGTCCATCGTGACCCGTTTGCGAAGTTCTACGTTGCTCAACGGACGTCGGACTTTCGTTTTGCCCGAGGACATGACAAGCACCACGTTGCCGCGGGCTTTCACTTCGGGAAGTCGGATGCTTATCTCGACTTTGTATTTGCCGGGACGCTTGTTCTCGAATTCCCAAATAACGGACGCCTTGGTGGAGCGCCAGCTTTTGATGTAGAAGTGTTTTTTGAACGGCACAATCCGCATTCTAGAATCGATATAGGCGTCCTTTATGGACATCTGGATCGAGCCGTCCGCCTGGTTGGTCGGAAACTGCGGATCGATATCGGGTTCGCCCTCGATTTGGAGTTTAACCACTGTATCTATGGAGTCCAGCGCTTTCGACGGCACTTTCACCACCACGTTCCCGCCGTCGCGTTTGAAATCCAACTTCGCGCCAGTCGCGAGAAGTTGCGCCGAGAGGACCTTGTTGCGCAGTCCGGGCACCACTAGTTTGCCGTCCGAAGGCCAATCGAACACATGCAGGTAGAGGCCGCCGGGTTTCCTTGTGCAGCGTCCCCAGGCGAGTTTTCTGAATGGGCTGGCCTTGGTGCCGTATATCGACTCGCCGTTGACCTTCATCCATTTCCCGATAGCCTTCAACCGTTCAACGGATGCCTGTGGGATCTCCCCCTCGGCGGTAGGGCCGACGTTGAGGAGGAAGTTACCGCCCTTGCTAGCTATGTCCACCAAGTTGCGCAACAGCGTCTTCACGCTCTTCCAGTTGTGGTCGTTTTTCTTGTATCCCCATGTGTTGTTCATGGTCATACAGGTTTCCCAGTCGCGGTTCAATCCGGTCGCGGGGATGTGCTGCTCGGGGGTTGACAAATCGCCTTTGAAGCCGCCTCCGAGACGGTTGTTCGTTATCAAGCCCGGCTTGAGTTTCAAGAGCTCGTAGAGGGGTTCGGCGCGTTCCTTGTTCATCCAACATGGAGTATCCCACCAAAGGATGGAGATATCGTAGTTTTTGAGTATTTCGGTGACCTGCGGGACGGCGATTTTCTTCAGATACTCGTCGAAACTTCCCTTGTGGGCTTCGTCCCAACCGCCACCTTCCTTGTAGCCGGCCTTGGCACCGCCGGGATGGTTCCAGTCCTGCGCCTGGGAATAGTAGAATCCGAGTTTGATTCCGTATTTTTTGCAGGCCTTCTCGAGGGGCCTCAGCAGGTCTTTGCCGTACGGGGTGGCGTCGACGACATCCCAATCGGTAACTTTGGAATCGAACAACGCGAATCCGTCGTGGTGTTTGGAGGTGATGACGATATACTTCATTCCCGCCTCTTTGGCGAGTCTGACCCAAGCGTCCGGATCGTATTTCACGGGATTGAATTTCTTGGCGAAGGCGCGGTATTCCGCGCAGGGTATCTTGCCGCGGTTCATAATCCATTCCCCAATCCCCCGAACTGGCTTCCCATGATATTCACCGGCGGGAACGGCGTAAACACCCCAATGGATGAACATGCCGAATTTGGCGTCGCGCCACCAACCCATCCTGGCGTCCCGCTGCTCCTTGGTCTCCTTCCTCGGATCGACCCACTTCGCCACGGGCTTCCCTTGGTCGGCGTCAGCGCCTGCTTTGCCTTCCCCCAGCGTCAAACAGCCGGCCGCGACAAATGCGGACAACACCATCAAACCAAATACCGACATCCAAGCGCGACGCATTCTCCACATCATATCCTCTCCTCTCTTCAATCCATGTAAATCCACAGCCCCTCTAGACCGCCCATCAACATACCCCGAGGCACCGCTGTTTCAATTCCCTTAGGATCAGGGTCGGGAGCCCTAAGTGAAAAAAGAGAGCCCCTCGCGGAGACGCAAAGTATGCGGAGAGAGAATCGGATTTATCCTTTGCCGGACCGTAAAGAAAAAACTTTTCGCAACCCGATAATTCTGGAAGTCAAGTTCTATTTTTATCGGGTTAAACAAAAAGCCAAATACGCCCCGCCCGCTTCCCTTCTTTCTTTGCGATCTCTGCCTCTCCGCGAGGCAAATTCTTTTTTCCCCTCGCAAAGACGCGAAGTGCGCGGAGAGGGAACATGCCGCTTCCGCGGAGCGGAAGTGGTATCTTCGTGGCCTCTGTGAGCTCTGTGGTGAGAGAAATCTTGAAATACTTTTCCCGTCTGGCGCATTGGCCTTGCGCTACGGCCAGTTTCCGCGTGTGTTCGGAGGCATCTTTTAAAGACTTTTTGGCTCTTCCGCAGTTTTAGTGGGTAAAAAGGCGGAATTTGTCGGAACCTCTCCAGAGTCAAGCTGTTTTCAGCATAACGGCTTCGCCGCCCTCCGCGTCGCTACGGGACTTATATGAAAACAGCTTGACTTGTGCGAGAACCCGCCAGG
>WFSE01000133.1 GCA_015486135.1 Lentisphaeria bacterium | reverse complement strand
GAATACTTTAAACAGCTTGAACTTTACTCCATGACGGACAATTTAAAGAAGTTGCGAATAACATCAGCGTAGGAACCGCCGTGATACGGATCCGTATGTCCGGTGGTGTGAGAGCCAGGGGAGGGAGACCTCCCCGGCTACTCGATTAGAAGAATTAAAATATGAAAATTCAAATAAAAAAGCATCTTGAAAATTCAAAACTGAAAGTCGATTTTAATCAATTCAAAATTTTGATTTCAAATAATCAAATAGGTCCATCGGACTTGATCAAAGATAATATAATTACTAAAAGTAAATGGATGACAGCTGATAACCTTAAGATTTTTCATAGGTTATCTCCTGAGCATAATGAATATGGTCAACTACTCAAGGAGCAATTAGCCGATGAGGAGAGAAAGAAACAGTCAGAGAAAGAAACGATGGAAAAATTACATCAAGGCTATCAAAGAGCAGTTGAGTTTTTTCAAATAGGCAATATTAAGCAATCGGATATAGGCGGTCAATTTGATCTTTATATGCATTACCAACATTTTCAGAAATTAAAAGTAACTCCAGGCAAAGATAATATTTATATCAGCGTCATCAACTCATTTGAACCACCAGAGTTCTATCAATTGAAACTAAGAACGAAAGAAGTACTGAAAAATAACTGTTTATGTTCAATTCGTGATCGTGAGATTAATAATATATTGGAAATAGCTCAAAACATCCACAATGGAGACATGGAATATGCAGAGGATATTTTGGGACTCGATGGGTATTCTCTTTTATTCTTAAGTTTTCTAGAGGAAATTAGAGGATTTATCAGATGGTCACCGTCCTATAATAGTAAGGAAAGAAAAATAAGTTGCTTGAATAAATTACATATGAAATTAAAACTTCTAACCTGTCGCTCCATGTAATCGCTATTCCGCTGTCGCTCCATAGCGATACATGAGCTTTGTGTTATGTGTATAAATACAAAAAAATCCAAAGTTATTGCTCTATCAATCATCGCTCTCCTCCAAATTATACTGTGGGCGCCATATCTTCTCGATTGCCCATTGACATTACCTTCACCAATAATAGTAGGAGGCCGTTGGATTATATGGTCGGAACCTTATTTTTGTCTTGGCACAGCTACAGATTTCGTTCCCGCTTTGGCAATGGTTACGGCCGGAATTTTAACGTTGTTTTTTTGTATTTGGCAAATACGATCAACCAGAGCTCTTAGTTGGATTATCTGGACAAATGTTGGAGCTATATCGATACTTATTGTAATGCAAGTTATCGGAACAATCATGGGTGTCGTATCTTATTCCAATCTTGACCTTGATATTTGGCTACTTTTGACAATATTTTTCTGGTTTGGACCTCCCAGTATACTATCTGCTATTGCGTGGAAAATCAGAAAGTTTGAACTAATGAAAAATACATAACAAGAGCGCTTCTCCTGACGGCTGACCGGCGTGCGATTTTAACTGAAAATAAAAAAAAGAGTCTCTTATGCGGGCAATGACCGGTGTCATTCAGCCGCAGGAGACCTCTATGTTCTGGGAGCGGAAAACAGAAAAGTCATCAAAAGATCTGCGACAATCGCAAAGGCTGATTTGCAATCCGGGAAAGAAGAGGTAGAATATTATATTGAGTGTATAACATAAAAGAATTGGAGGATCATATGATTGCTTTAACAGAAAAAGTATACAATGAAATACTTGAGCTTCCAAGCAATGAAAAAGTAGAGCTTGCCAATAGGCTCCTTTTAAATTTAACTCCAATAGATAGTTCTGTGGATAAAGCTTGGCTTCGAGAATCGGAAAGACGCCTAAAGGAATATAGAGAAGGAAAAATTGAAGCTATTCCCGGAAATCAAGTATTTGAAAACATTCATAAACGATTTGGGAAATGACTTATAAATTTTTACCTGAAGCTGAAATAGACCTTCTTGCGGCAATAGGCTATTATGAAGATTGTGAGCCATCTCTTGGCATTGATATGGCAATTGAAGTAAATAGAGCCATAGCTAGAATTGTAGAATTCCCAACAGCATGGCCTTCTCTTTCTGAAGATTGCAGACGTTGCCTTGTCGGCAGGTTTCCTTATGGAATAATTTATTCCATCGAAACTGACTTTATCCTTATTATCAGTATTATGAACTTGCATCGTCATCCTGATTATTGGAAAAAAAGAATAAAACCAGAACAAAACCATTCCACTTGACTATTTACCGCTATCGCGGAAAATAGTAAGTGAATTCTATGTTCGCAAAATTGAAATAAAACGTTTTTATGCTATACTAATAGTAAAAATGAAAATAGGAGAAAGAAATGCCAGAGATAAGCAGATTTTTTGGAATAATAATCAGAATGTTTTATGATGATCATAATCCGCCGCATTTTCATGCGGAATATCAAGGTAATTCAGCTTTATTTGATTTTCAAGGTAATATATTGAAAGGAGATTTGTGTTCAAAAACTGCTACAAAACTTGTTCGAGAATGGACAGATTTGCATATAGGCGAATTAGTGGCTGATTGGGATGCTGCCAAGCAAGATGCAGAAATTCAAAAGATTCAACCTTTACCATAAGGAGGTTAATCATGTGGAACATGAATAATTTAAAAAAGATTTCTTATGTCGGGGATTATGTCTATCACATAGAATTTGACGATGGACTTGCGGCTGATATTGATTTCTCATCATATATTGCCAGGGGGAAAGTATTTGCACCATTAGCAGATAAAAATTTCTTTAGGCAGGCTAAAATCATTGGTGGCACCATTGCCTGGCCAAATGAAGTAGATATTGCTCCTGAAACATTATATGAAAAATGCGAACAAATCGCTTCATGTAATCAGCCATCCGCTGCCGCTACTGGCTGATACATGAGCTAGATGTTCGGAGTATAAAATTGAAGATAAAATTTATAGATCGTGGTTCGCTCAAAAGAATAATGATTATTCTTATTATTTTGGGACTGGCTCTCGTGGCCACTTTTTACGCCATGCCCAAATCTCTTTTGACTTCCTGTTATTTTAGGAGTGGAGATCCACTAACGTCCTTGACTGCTGTGCTAGAAAAGTCTAATGGGCACATTGTGGGAAAGCCAAATACACGTAAGAGTGTTAGTCGCTCGGTTGCTATCAGGACATTAGAATGCAAGATTGATCTTGGTAGTATCTCCTTTTTGAGTTTTGCAGAAGATTTGCAAAAACAACTAATGTTTGATCTCACCTTACATGGATGCAAGGTGTTTTCACCTACTTATTCGCTCGGTGAAGATGGGGATTTTACATTAAAGTATGAATTTGGGGGAACTGCAGGAGATGTCCATGTTGACGGGATTTTACAAAAAGAAGACAAAATTAAAATTATTATGATTTTTCACGAGTACAAACAATAAAAAAATTCGAACTTGAAGATTCATGTAATCAGCTTTCCGCTCTCGCTCCAGGAGATACCTGTACTCTTGGATTCAAATTACAAGTGCAACCCCTTCATTGACTAACATCTCATACGGGGTTTTGTATCCCAGTGTTTTTCTGGGGCGCCCGTTGAGGAGGTTCTGCGCGCGCAGAACCTCCTCAACGGGAATATTGCTTAGCTCGACACCTTTCCTGAAGAACTGCCTGAGAAGGCCGTTCGTGTTCTCGTTCAGCCCTCTTTCCCAAGGGCTATGAGGATGGGCGAAATAGATTTGGACACCTAGCGCCCCGCTTATCATTTCGTGGGCCGCGAATTCGAAGCCGTTGTCCAGCGTCAGAGTGTGGAAAATATTTTTGAAGTTTTCCATTCTCTTGATCAGCGCTAAGCTCAATGCCTTCGGGTTTTTATTGGCCGCTAATTTCATCACCAACGTATATTTAGTTTTGCGCTCTACAAGCGTAAGCATGGCGCTTTGATGCCTTTTCCCTACGATAAGGTCGCCTTCCCAGTCGCCTACGCGTTCTTTTCCCGCGACGCTGGCGGGGCGTTCCTCGATGGACACCCGGTTGGGAATGGGGCTTTGTCGGAGCCATCTCCTCCTGTATTTCCTGCCTCCACGCCTGAGATGCTTGTACAGCGCGCCTCCTTTAGCGCGGTCGTCGCGCAGATACTGGTATACACACTCGTGGCTCACAGGCTCCACTCCCTCGGGAGACTCCAGGAGTATCCTGTTGGGAATCTGTTCCGGGGACCATTTCCTCATTATCTTGTCCTTCACGTAAGCCTCGGTCCCGCCTTGGATTTTGCGTTTGGCGCGTGGCATGCGCCTGCGCCCTCGGGCTAGATCATCCGCCAAGCCGGGAAAATAGTGCACCTTCCCCTTGTTGCGCTTCAGCTCGCGTCCTATCGTGCTCGGATGCCGTCCTAGAACCTTTGCGATAAGATTGTTTCTGTAGTGCAGTTTCTTTAGCGCTTTGATGGTGTACCTTTCTTCTCGGGTTAGTTGGGTGTACCTCGCGGCGACCTCCTTTGTTTTGTTGATGGAAAGAGGGTGCCGAGTACACCGGCTAACCCTCTTTGTCAACCAAAGGGGTTGCACTTCGTGCTGTGTTCTCAATGTTGGAAAAGTCCAAAACGCATGTATAGTTTCATATGATAACTTGGAGGTGTCAATTATGAATAAAGCATACGATGTGGTTATAGAAAAAGATGTTGATGGATTTTATGTTGCCAATGTTCCGGAAATCCCCGGATGTCATACGCAGGCAAAATCCCTAGACGAACTAATGGTGCGTGCAAAAGAAGTTATTGAGCTCTGTCTTGAAGTAGAGAGAGATGAATCTCCCACTAATCAATTTGTCGGGATTCAGCGGATGCGAGTACGCGCCGCTGATTTTTGTGTTTTCAAAAAGCATTGACTTCCCTTGCGATAAGTGTATAATATTCATATCTGAAATTAGGAGGATACAATGATAGCAATACACCCAGAATACATTGTTGACCAAAAACACAACCCTAAAGCGGTTATTGTCCCAATAAAGGAATGGAACAATATTCTTGAGGAAATAGAGGAACTTGAGGATATTCGTGCATATGACAAAGCAAAGGCGGATGACAAGGATGAAATAATATCTTTTGCTCAAGCAGTTGATGAAATCAGGTCAAATAATGCTTTATGATATTCAAATCAAGAGAAAGGCCCAAAAGTCATTAGCTAAAATTCCGGAACCATTCCAAGAAAATATAATTACAGCTATTCAGTCTTTAGCAACAAATCCTCATCCACAAAACAGCAAGAAGTTGCAAGGTCGACCAGCTTATAGAATCAGAATTGGACAGTACAGGGTGATTTATGAAATTGACGATGGAGCGTTAACGATTTTGGTTATTAACGTAGGCCACCGTAAAAATATATATAAGAACTGAGAACTTGCCGTTTCAGCGTACGGCTAACCGCCGCCGCTGAACTCTGTGTTTGGTGAAAATATGACTTTAAATAGCAAATAAAATATTCAGGTTATTCGATAGTTTTGCTGGATGTCAGCCCAGAGCGCCTGTACTCGGCGTTGGTAATAAACAAAACATCTGCTATGTTAAGTCCTAAGTTAGATGCTATAAAAACGCTTATGAAGCAAGGCGCGGCTGATTATCAGAATTCCAGATTGTCCAGAATGTCCTGGATGAGTTTTTCCCTAGGGGCGGATTTGTTTTGGCATATTTCCACCGCCCTGGCGATATTTCTCATCTGCATCATTTCCAGCGGGGGGATTTTGAGTTTGCCGAAGGCCTTGCTTTTCTTAACGCTGTCCACAAGGTTTTTGTGGTTCCTCTTCAGGGCCTTGAGGAGTGCCGAGAGCTCCTTTTTCAGCTCTTTTTTGTCGTCGTCGTTCATGTGGGAGAAACCATGTTTTTTCAGTTTCTCGAGAGCGCGGCGGTTATACCTGTTTTCCGTGGCGAGATTGATCTTTCCATATTCCTTTCTGTGGGCTTCCAGTTCGCTGGCGATTGACATTTCCTTTGCCACCCGCCTCTCCGCCACCAGCTCCGTACGCAAATCCGAGTCTAGCGGGATGCCGCGCGCCACTGTATATCCCTTGCGTGATTTTAGGCATACGGCCATTCCTATTACGGATCCCGCGCCCTCTAGCAAAATTGGGGCTCCGGTGAAATCCGTTTTCAAGGTTATTTTGAACTTTGCTTCCACGGCGGTTTTTGATGCCGATTTGACTTTGCTTTTCCCCGTGGTGATTTTTTTTAGCTTGATTGGAGAATGGAAGCCCAGTGTTAGGATGGCGGTGCCGGGTAAAGCCGATAATGGAGGAGCGAGGTCCAAAAGGGGAGGGGGCGAACTGGAAATCTTCAGGAACACGATCCCATGGCGTTGCGGATAGGATGCGGGAACGAACGCATCGGAGTATTCAATTTTTTCTCCTGAAGGAGTTGCGATAGTCGTTCCGGGAAGAAATATGGATGCGGGGCATGCCACCACGGGGACTCCGTTCAGCTTCATGGTGAAACCGCAGGCGACAAGATGGCCGTCCGAGTCCTTTATGGCGACCAAGCTATCCTTTGGGTTGGCGATAGCCGGGACCGCTAGGGCCAAAAGCATGGTGCCAAACATCCAATATTGTATTTTTAATCGCTTCATTGTTGTACTTTAGGGCCTGCTGGATAATTGGCAAGTGTTTAATTTCCATTGGGTTAAGTTTCTTTTCGGCGGTGTCGTCTCCAAGGTTTGGGTAGCAGATATTCCAAAAGCCTTGGAACAGACTAGCAATTTGAGGCACTTGCCAATTCCGCGAAAGCCGGAAACGCACCACTGATCTCGTTGCCTTCGCCTAGGAGCATGCCTATATCCTTCCGTTCGCACTGCGAACCCTCCGGGCTTTGCGGAAGGATTGCCTACTTGTCCTCCATAGCTTTTAGCGAAGGCGGAATCCACCTAGTGGCGACGAAGGATCACGACGTTCTCGATTTTCTCAGTAAGCCCGAACATAGCCCGTTATTTTTCCGAGTCAATGCGTGTGGTGCATGCTGTGTTGTTTTTCGCAGGTATTTGCTTATCATTTTGATAAACGACTCAATTTGAGAGGTAAAAAACACCCTTTTTCCCATTTGAAAAAGACAGGAAAAGGGGGGTGGAAAAAATATATATTTTTATTTCCTTTATTATCAAGGAGTTGGAATGTTGGGGGTTGACTTTGGCATTCGTATTGCTATTGTCATAATCGAAGTCAGCGGAAACGCTGATGGAAGTGAGAAAGCTTATTCTTCCCCCCCCTTGGTTTGGCCGGGGGGCGCTGGCAACAGCGTCCCCCGGCTTTTTTTGTGTTCGTCCAGGCTTGTGGTTGCATTGTCCGGGGGGCGGGGTATTATTGCGAGGAGTTGTTTTTAATCCCGTGTTGAGGCAGGTATCTAGTGAATCCAGTGGCGTTCAAGCTGTTTGGCCACGAGTTTCGTTGGTATGGTGTTATGGCCATGCTTGGGGTCGTAGCGGCGTATCTGTTGCTATTGAGGAACCGTCGTTATGCCGGGTTGAGCAAGGATGGTGCCGGGGATGTTATGTTCGTGACGTTGGTTTCCGGTATATTGGGAGCCCGTCTTTTCTATGTGGTTCAGTTTTGGGATCGTTACATAAGGTATAAGGTGATTGGGGGGGTGAGGGTGCTGAGGACACCTTGGGAAACGGCCGTGGAGATTGTTAGGATCGACCATGGGGGGCTTGTCTTTTACGGTGGGTTCCTAGTTGCTGTCGCTGCGTTGTTTGCGTATTGCCGGATAAAAAAGATAGATTTTCTTCGTTTTACTGATGCGTTTGTCCCTTCTTTGGCATTGGGGCACGCCATCGGCAGGATAGGTTGTTTCATAAACGGGTGTTGTTACGGCAAGGTGTGCTCTTGGGGGGTTCAATATCCGGACGCCTACAACGTCTTCCCCGGGCACCGTGTTTATCCAGTTCAGCTTTTTGAATCCGGAATAGAGTTCGCCACGGCTGTGTTTCTTTGTTTGTTGCTAGGTCGAATGAGGTGCGGGAGGCTTTCGGCGGTTTACATCATGATTTACGCCGTTTTCCGTTTTAGTTTGGAGTTTATCCGTGGCGACCATACGGACTTCTTTTTTGGCGTGTTCACGGAGGCGCAGTGTATCAGCGTGTTTTTGTTTCCTGCGGCTGTAGCGCTTTTCATATGGTGCGGGCGCAATGCCGTGGTTGAGGTTGAGGGGGAAGTTCAGGATGCAAGGGCGCAGAGGTAATTCGGGTTCGCTGACTAGCATCTTGAGGCACTTGCCAATTCCGCGAAAGCCCATCCTTCCGTTCGCTTGCGAACCCTTCGGGCTTTGCGGAAGGACTTTCAGCAAGATTATTGCCTAGCCACTGACCCGTTCTTGACTTGTTCAGCAAACCCTAATTCGCTCCTCCGGAAGAGGGGCTTGCATTATGCGTAAGTTCCTGTTATACTAGGGAATCGTACGATATCCTCTGGTGTATGGCATGGGGGGCTCCCCCGTCGGATGTCTAGGGATGTTTCGGGGTGGGGGTGGAGATTGGGAAAGCAGGAGGAAGTAAAAATGACGAAACGGAATATCGTCGTCCGTATTGCTGGCGAGACGAACCTTATCCAGTCGGATGTCGCCAAAGTGGTTCAGAAGACGCTGGACTACATCGCAGACGAGTTGGCGGCTGGAAGGAACGTCGAGTTGCGTAATTTCGGGGTTTTCGAATGCAAGGCTCGAAAGAGTCGCAAAGGAAGGAATCCGCGCAAACCTCAGGACGAGGTTGTGATTCCGGAGCACGTTGTGGTGAAGTTCCGAGCTGGCAAGGAGCTTAAGGACCGTGTCGAGCAATTGGACCCTGTTAAGCTGAAAAGAAAGTGAAGATGGCGCACTAGTATGTGGCCATCGCATGTTGGAAGAACGTTCTCGGCTAGCCACCCTCGGGAACGTTTTTTCAGTTTAAGGTGTTTTTATGGCGTCTGTGTCTCCACCACCAGGAACTTCGGATATACTTCCGTGCGACTCCCCGGCTTGGCGTTGGGTCGAGAGCGTGGCCGCCGAGGTGTTTTTACTCTACGGCTATGGTGAGATCAGAACTCCCGTGTTGGAGTTCACGGAGTTGTTCCAACGCGGAATTGGCGGGGAGACTGACATTGTCCGCAAGGAGATGTACACTTTCACCGACAAGGGCGGGAGAAGTCTAACTCTCCGTCCCGAGGGGACTGCCGGGGTCATGAGAGCTTTGGCTGGCGAGGCTGCCTCGGGAAATGGCGCTAGGGTTTTCTATTTGGGCCCGATGTTCCGGGGAGAGCGTCCTGCCGCTGGTCGCCGCAGGCAATTTCATCAGATTGGTGTTGAGGACGTTGGATCCGATTCTCCCGCCGCCGACGCGGAATCCATAGCGATGCTTGTCCGTTTTTTGGACACATTAGGCATCGCTGGATACAGGATATTGGTTAATACTCGGGGCTCGTCCGCGGACGCTGCGTCGGTGTCGGAGATACTTAAAGAACGGTTGAAGCCTTTGGCGGATAGCCTCTGTGCCGACTGCCAATCCCGTTTGGATCGCAATCCCTGGCGCGTTTTGGACTGCAAAAATACCTTATGCCAGGCCGTGGTGGATGCCCTTCCGGACATAACGGAGTCGTTTTCCGAGGATAGCCGATCGAGATTTGACGAAGTGAAGCGTTGCCTGGATGCCTTTGGTGTCGATTACGAGGTTTCTCCGAGGCTTGTCCGGGGATTGGATTATTACGCCCATACGGTGTTTGAGGTGGTTCATTCCGGGTTGGGGGCGCAAGACGCTTTGGCTGGAGGCGGGCGTTACGAGGTGCCGGTTCCCGGTGTCAAGCGTCCCGTCGCCGGGGTGGGATTCGCTTTGGGCATGGAACGCCTGCTGATGGTGTTGGAGTCGTTGTCGGTGGAGTTGCCATCACTTGATCCACCGAAAGTTTATTTGGCCGCTTTGGGTAGCGACGCTTTGCTGGCGAATTTGAAAATGGCGGAGGCATTGCGTGCCGCTGGAGTTGGTGTTGTCGCCTCTTTGGATGCTAGAAGCTTGAAGTCCCAAATGCGGACGGCGAACCGGATAGGCGCGGAATTCGCGGTAATTAGGGGGGGCGACGAACTCACCCGCGGAGTTGTGGCATGCAGGACTATGAGCGATTCAAGCCAAGTAGAATTGCCCGAGTCGGATCTGTTGGAATTCGTCGCTGGGAGAAATGGATGAAGAAATCCACTGGAATTCTTATTGATTGCGGTGTTGTGTTGTTTCTAGCGTTGGCCTTGACGGTTTGATCGCACGTTTTATCTATAACTATTCCCAAGACCCGAATGGGGTCGCCGTCACGGTGTATGTGCCGAGCGAGATCGTACTCGTAGGGGAAGCGACATTTAAATTCAGATTGCGTGCGGAAGCTGATGGGGTCTCCCTCGGCGATGGGATATTTGTGAGGGATGGCGTTTCCTCACTAAAACTGCTCAAACTACGGTGAAGGCGAAGGAATAGGCTTGCTGGATTGTCTCTTTCTCTATTCCTGTCCGGCTTTCCTGGAATTGGCAATTGCCTCAAATTGTCAGTCGGCTCCAAGGGGTTTGGGAGGCTCCCAAAACCTTGGAGAGGACACCATTAAAAACAGGCTTAACCGAATAAAATTAAACACTTGCCAATTATTCAGTGAGCCCTAGGTATGGTTTTTATTACACATGACGATTGCTTGAAGCACAAAACCGGATTCCGGCATCCGGAGAGTGCCGCCCGTCTGAAAAAGCTTTTGGAGTTGGGCGGGCGTTTGGAGCGAGAGGGAGTAGTTTCTTTGGTTGAAGCGCCACTGGCTGACCGGGGGTTCATCGAGGAGCTCCACGACCCGGGATATGTCTCGGAGGTTTTGGATTTCCACGGCCCGGGACTGAAAAGGCTCGATTCCGATACCGCGCTTTCCGCGGGAACGCCCGCGGCCGCCTTACGGGCTGTCGGCGCCGTTGTTTTAGGAGTGGATATGGTGTTGGACGGAGACACCGATTCCGCGTTTTGCGCGGTGCGCCCTCCGGGACACCATGCGTCGCGCTCCAAGGCTAAGGGATTTTGCTTTTTCAATAACGTCGTGTTGGCCGCGAAACACGCGGCGCGCGAATATGGCGTGGAACGGATCGCCATCCTTGATTTCGACGCCCATCACGCCAACGGCACGGAGGCGTTGCTGGACGGGGACGCGTCCACGCTTCTGTGCCAGACCTTCCAACATCCTTTCTATCCGTTCACGGGCGAGGCGTCGTCGAAACCGACTCTTGTGAATGTCCCGCTGGACGCCGGGGCTGGAAGCCGCGAGTTCCGCGAAGCTGTCGAAGGACGCTGGCTGCCGGCTTTACGCTCGTTCAAACCGGAGTTTATCCTCGTTTCCGCCGGATTCGACGCCCACCGCGACGACCCGTTGTCTGGATTGACCTTCGAGGATGCGGATTACGCGTGGATCGGGGAGACAATAGCCGCGGCCGCCGCCGAATTGGATGTCAAAACAGTGTCGATTCTTGAAGGTGGCTACAATCTCGATGCCCTAGCCCGCTCCGCCGAACTCTATCTCCGCGGCTTTTGATTCCCGCACCCTTCAGCCCACACTATGTCCGCAATGTTCTTGCTATCCCTCGCAAAGACGCAGAGAACGCAGAGGGAAGAAGATGAGTAGCCACGAATCAGCACGAATTGACACTAATAAGCTTGTTCTTTGCGCGCAAAGAACAAACTAGGGTTTACTGAATAGCACGAACGGGGTTTTCTCCGCGTACTTCGCGTCTTTTTTTTATCTATATACAAGGATATGGTGGATGAGTGGAGTTTGTTTTTTAACGGCGATGATAATTTTGAGCTTGTAGCTAATCAAAATGATGTGTATGATTTTGAGCTATATGATGCATTCAAAAGAGGAGCTGAAGATGAGTGAGATAGAAAAAAAGATATTGAAAGTGGGGATTAAAGCTGTTAAAGATGCGCAGAGGGAGAGCTTGGAAAAGGGCATTGCGAATGTCTATAGTAAAAACAAAAAACTATATTTTCAATTGCCGGACGGGACAATAACGCAGGAAACCCCGAAAGAGTACCAGTAAAACGGTAAACGGGACAAATCATTAATTGATGCCAAGGGCCCTTGGAGACGACTAACGATTTGAGGCACTTGCCAATTCCGCGACACACGTTCGTGTGATTTAAGCGTGCCCTTCGCTTCGCTGGGGCACCTATATCCAGCAGGCGCGAAGCGTCCTTCCGCAAAGCCCGGAGGGTTCGCTAAGCGAACGGAAGGATCGCCTAATCACAAGTCCTCCATAGCCTGGAGGCGACGGAGGATCGGCACGTTTCCGGCTTTTTCAGCTTTGTTTCATAGTATTAATAATATTCCGAATGAGTTCTTTTAATATTTTTGAAAGGTTTTTTGTATTCTGATAGGTAAAACTCCTATTAAAAATTTCAGAACCACTTTTAATTTCATAGACTAGGACATCAATAGAACCGTTTTCCCATATACAAATATTACCTAAAAGTTTGCTTGTATTAAAGTTAATCGCAACAGAAGAATGAGGATAAGTAGGAGGAGCCCATTCAAAAGAAATCACTGATTCACTAAATGAGTCTAGTAATAACTTTATCTCAGAGGTTATTTTTTCTATTTTCATTGTTGCCTTCTCAAAGATTTTGATGATTTTTGAGGAAAACGTGGTCACGCCTGCGCTATTGACTTTTTTGGATTCTCAATTTCCCTATGTATAGCATACCACTTTCCCGCGGATATCGCAAGTTTTCGGAGTTTTATCAGCAGATTACGCGGATTGCGCGGATGGGAACCGCACTCCGTGCGATTTTATTCCTCGCAAAGGTGCGAAGGACGCGGAGAACGCGGAGGAAATCCGAGCCACGAATTTTCACCAATCGGCACGAATGTGTTGCGACACACGTTCGCGGAACGGTTTAGCCCGTTCCCTACATGCTGGTTTCGCATGCGGAAGTGGCATCTCTGCGGTCTTTGCGAGGGAGAGGGCTCGATGCTATCGATGGTATTGATTCTATCTTGCAGGACACGCAAACGTGTGCGTTTTTGCGAGGGGGGATTGATTTCCTATTTTCGGGCGTATTTGAAGAACGCGGCGCACGCGCCTTCGGAGCTGACCATGCAGGGGCCGACGGGATGTGTTGGGGCGCAGGCTTTGCCGAACATGGCGCATTGGTCGGGTTTTATTTTCCCTTTTAAGACATCGCCGCAACGGCATCTTGGGTCGGGCTTGCCGGCCTTGATTTCGACTCCCAGCTTTTTTTCGGCGTTGAATGCGGAGAATTCCGGACGCATAGCCATTCCGCTGGCCGGAATCGCGCCGATCCCGCGCCATACGGCGTCGGCGGGCTCGAAATAGCGTTCTATAATCTTTTGTGCCACGGTGTTGCCTTCCGGCTTTACGACGCGGGCGTATTGGTTGTCGACAAAGGTTTTGCCATCGACGAGTTGCTCCAGGATTTTCTCGACGCCGAAAAGGATGTCGAGTGGTTCGAATCCGGCGATGACGCACGGTTTGCGGTGCGCTTCGACAAATGGTTCGTAGGCATTAGCGCCGATGATGGCGCTGACATGCGCCGGACATAGGAATGCGTCCACCTTGATTTCCGGATCGGACGAGAGTGCCTCTAAGGCGGGTGGGACCAGTTTGAACGCCGTCAGGAGGGAGAAATTGCCGATTCCGCAGTTGACCGCGTCGTCTAGTGTCGCCGCGATTGGCGCGGCGGTGGTTTCGAATCCTATCGCTAGAAACACCACTTCCTTGTCGGGATTGGCTTCCGCGGCATCCAGCGCCATGGCGGGGGAGTAACAGACCTTGATCGCCGCGCCTTCCGCGCGGGCTGTTGTCAAGGAGCGCCGTCCCTTGGGGCCGTCTCCGCCGGGGACACGCAGCATATCGCCGAAGGTGGCGACGATGACGTTATTCCTGCCGGCCAACTCTATCGCGGCGTCGACATATCCGGAATCGGTGACGCACACCGGGCAGCCGGGGCCGCTTGTGAGGTCTATGTTTTCGGGGAGGAGGTCGCGGAGGGCGTGTCTGGCTATCGCCATGGTATGGCTGCCACAGACTTCCATTATTTTGGCGGTGCCGCCTTCTGGGAGGCGTTCGGCAAGTTCCCGGATGTTCGCGGCCAAAGCTTTGGCCGCGGCGGGGTCTTTGAATCCGTCTATGTATTTCATGGGGAGGACAATAAGGGTGTCAAGGGAAATCTCAAGTAGGGCTCACTGAATAATTGGCAAGTATCTTATTATTATTGGGTTAAGTCGATTTTGGGCGGTGTCATCTCCAATGCTTTTGGAAGTGTCCTCCCAAAAGCCTTGGAGACGACTAAAGATTAGAGGCACTTGCCAATTCCAGGAAAGCCGATAACGGGCTATTGGCGGCGTTAATTTCGCCTAGGAGTATGCTTATACGCCGGCGGCTCATTGCCTAGCCACTAACCCGTTCTCGACTTTTTCAGCGAGCCCCGGGATGTTCGGGGACGCAGGACGCAGGACGCAAGACGCACACGGTCGCATAGTTTGAAGGCGTTCTTCTGCAAAGTCCAGGGAGAGCGAAGCTCGAAAGGGAAGAGGAATTTAACCACAGAGGACACGAAGCTCACGAAGTTTTTCCATCTCCGTCACGGAGATGAAAAAGGCTTGTATGGAAGCGGAAGAGATGCTTTCTTGAGCACGGCTGGAGTCAGCCTAATCCATTTTGTCGTCCCTAGATGCCGTTTCTGCCCAGAGTAATCGGCATATTTGCCCGGAAGCCGTGCGACTAGAATGCGGAGCCAACTAACCCGTTCTCGACTTTTTCAGCGAGCCCCGGGATGTTCGGGGACGCAGGACTCAGGACGCAGGACGCAGGACGCACACGTTTGCATGGAAAACCGGGGTTAGTTCCGCACGTTGCCTGATACTCAGACCCGTTGTTCCTCGGGTAGGACTAAGGTCAGAAGTGCTGGTCCCGACCCTGGTGTTCTTGGACGCACACGTTCGTGTGGTTTAAAATTGGATTGAATGCGCACGTGCGCGGTGTTGATTTCCAGAAGTCAGGCGTTCTATTTCGCCTTTCGTTGTTCGAATTAGCGCGGATTTCGCACTTATGGTATTCCGATTCATATACAACCTGTTGTTTCCCGTGGTGTTTCTGGCGTATTTGCCGGGGTTGCTGCTGAAATACGCTCGTCGTGGTGGTGCGAAATCCAACTATTCGGAGCGTTTCGGGATGTTTTCGCGCGAGAAGCGCGAGGAGTTGTCGAAGCTCAAGAATCCGGTATGGGTTCACGCCGTTAGCGTTGGCGAGACGGTTGTGGCGTTGTCGATGATCAAGCGGTGGCTGGAGCGTTCTCCGGGATTGGAGTTTGTCTTGTCCACGACGACGACGACGGGGCAGGCGTTGGCTAGAAGTCGGGCTCTTGAGGGCGTGGCGGTTATCTTCTGCCCCTTGGACTACTTTCTTTTCACCCGTCGGACGCTGCGTCTTGTCAGGCCCAGGATGTTGGTGATATTCGAGACGGAGATATGGCCTAACTTGATACACGGGGCGAAGTCGTTGGGTGCGGAGGTGGCGCTTGTGAACGCCAGGATGTCCGATAATTCCCACCGAGGCTATAAAAGGTTTTCCTGGATTTTCGCTCCGATTCTCCGCGAGTTGTCGTTCGTGGGGGCGCAATCCGAGATGGACGCGGAGAGGTTCAAGGACATTTGCGGCGATCTTGACGTGGTCGTGTCAGGCAATATGAAATTCGACCAGCCGCCACCGACCGCCAAGGATTTGGAGTTGGCGTCTCCCGG
>WFSE01000132.1 GCA_015486135.1 Lentisphaeria bacterium | reverse complement strand
GGCCAAATACAGGCTCTACGCTGAAGACGGCTCGGAGGAGGGCGGAGAATACGCGCGGATGTTCGAAGAGGAGTATGACGAGTGCCTGAACGAGTTGCGGACGGAACTGTTTCTGGACGAGGAATACGGAAGGTATCTTGACGGAATAGCGGCCGATAAGACACATAACGGATATTTTTCGATAGACAAGAAGTCCAAACGTCTCGTAGATCCGGTTATGAGGAAAACCGCCGCGGAAGCGGAGGACGCCGACGCCTATGATTTGATTCTCAAAGACAAGGAGCGGTTGCTCTCGTTCGAAGAGCCCACGCGCTTCATCTTCTCGCATTCGGCGCTGCGCGAGGGGTGGGACAACCCCAACGTCTTCGTCATCTGCACTCTCAAGCATAGCGACAACACAATCTCCAAACGCCAGGAGGTGGGGCGCGGCATGCGCCTCGCGGTCAATCAGCAGGGTGAGCGACAGGACGATCCCGAAACGGTTCACCGCGTGAACGTGCTTACCGTCGTCGCCAACGAGAGCTACAAGGACTTCGTGGCGGACCTACAGAAAGACATTTGCGAATCTCTTTCGGGGCGTCCGAGAGTCGCTGACACAGCGTATTTCACCGGCAAGGTTTTCGAGGCCGGTGACGAGAAAGTCGAAGTCACACCGCATATGGCGAAGCAGATATACCGCTATCTCGTGAAAAACGACTACACCGACGACGACGACAACATCTCCCCGGAATACCACCAAGCGAAAAAAGAGGGGGCCCTGGCGGAGCTGCCGGAAGAGCTGCGCCCTTACAAAGAACAGATATTCAAGTTGATCGACAGCGTGTTCAGCGACGCTCAGTTGCCTGACATAGCGAATGAGCGCGCGGCTAAAACGAACAAGCTGAACGCCAATTTCGAGAAGAAAGAGTTCAAGGAGCTATGGAAAAGAATCAACCGGAAGGCCGTTTACAGCGTCCATTTCGACAGCGGGGAGCTGATCGGCAAATGCGTGGCCGCATTGAACAAGGAATTGCGAGTTTCTCCACTGAAATACACTGTCCTGTCCGGAGAGCAGCGGGAACAGGTGACATACAATCAATTGGAATCAGGCAACGGATTCGAGATCCGCGATAGTTCCGTCGCGGGGTTCGCGAAATCAATTCGCTCCAGCGTGCAATACGACCTGATAGGAAAAATAGCAGGAGAAGTGAAATTGACGAGAAAGAGTGTGGCGCGGATTCTAGTCAAACTTGAAAAGTCGGTGTTCGCGCAATTCAAAACGAATCCTGAAAACTTTATCGCGGAAGCGGTGAGAGTGATAAACGAGCAAAAGGCCGCCGCGATCGTCGAGCATCTCACCTACGACGCGCTTTCGGAAACACACTCGACCGACATATTCACCGCGGCCCAAGCAAAGCAGGACTTCAGCAAGGCTGGCGGGCCGTTGAAGCGCCATATTTACGATTACGTCGTCACCGACTCGAAGACGGAGCGCCGCTTCGCCGAGGAATTGGATGCCAGCGCCGAAGTCGTGGTTTACGCGAAATTGCCGAGCGGCTTCACGATCCCGACTCCGGTTGGCAACTACAATCCTGATTGGGCGATAGCCTTCAAGGAAGGCGCGGTCAAGCATATCTATTTCGTCGCGGAGACGAAAGGTTCGATGTCATCCATGGAACTTCGGAAAATCGAGGAGACGAAGATTGAATGCGCTAGAAAGTTCTTCGACGCGCTCAACAAGAAAGTGACCAAAGACAACGTGAGATACGATGTGGTGGACAGCTATGGGAAGCTCATGGATATGGTTTCCTGATTCGTCTGCGAAACACTCGAAAACCATCCTTCCGAGCTCCGCTCCCCTTGGGCTTCGCGGAAGGACAGGCTCCAAGAGGGTAGAACCACGGATGAACACGGATAAACACGGATTATTACTTAGGGCTCACTGAAAAAGTCGGAAACGTGCTAATCCTCCAGGGCATCAGCCTACGTCAAGGCAACAGCACACCAAGAAATTCACCACCCGCTCCGCTTGGACGCCACGAGAGCAAACCTCCCAAAGCCTTGGAGACGACTAATATTTTTTGCTCAATTTAAGGCACTTGCCAATTCCGCAAAAGCCGGAATTAGAAAAAGTCATCCCCCCATTATTACCCTCTTAAGAACTTTTAGCAGGGATTCTATGCGGAATGGCTTCGGGACATTTGCAACAAATCCATAATCTTCGTAATTAGCCATTACAGTGTCATCGGCATATCCGCTTGAAACTATACATTTGGCGTTTGGGTCTATTTCCAGAATTTCGCCTATAATTTCTTTGCCTCCCTTCCCTCCAGGCACCGTCAGATCCATAATCACCGCGTCAAACACCTTGCCCTCCGTCATCGACCGTTTATACTTCTCAAGGGCTTCCTTTCCATCCTGAGCGATAACAACAGAATATCCCGCATCACCTAAAATCTCCGCCACCAGATCCAGGATGACTTCTTCATCATCCATAACGAGAACTTTTGCATTTTCAACCTTCGTCGCTTCCTGTTTATGCTCATCGACAGCGTTACTTCCGGCGGAAGCTTTTGAATCGGATGCCGGAATATACAGAGTAAATATTGTCCCCTTCCCCAGCTCGGACTCGACGCTTATCGCCCCCCCGTGCTTTACAACAATGGAATACGTTGTCGCCAGTCCGAGTCCGTTCCCTGCCTGCTTTGTGGTAAAATACGGTTCAAACACGGTTTTGAGGTGCTTTTCGTGAATTCCCACCCCCTCGTCCCGCACTGTGGCCCGGATATATCTGCCGGGGGCCAAATTCGGCACCGAACCGTCAGCGACATCGGCATTTTCGAGTGTGATATAGAGATGGCCGCCATCGGGCATTGCCTGGTCGGCATTGATCGTCAAATTCGAGAATACTTGTTGAATCTGCCCCTTGTCGGCCTCGGCAGTCCACAGATCATCAGCGGCATTTATAATTGGCTTGACATTGCTCCCGGCTAGGTCAAAATGGACTATTTCGTTAATAACTTCGCACAGATTCACGTCTTCCTTCACCGGAGTTCCGCCTTTAGCGAAAGTCAGCAACTGCTGTGTCAGGCTTGTCGCCCGGTTCATGCTTTTCGCAGCCTCGCTAATAAACCTGTACGCCGGATGGTTCTCTTGCAGCTTTATTTTCGCTATGGATATGTTGCCGAATATGGCGGTAAGGATATTATTGAAGTCATGCGCAATCCCCCCGGCCAAAGTTCCAATGCTATCGAGCCTCTCCACCCTCTTCAATGTTTCTATAGCTCTAAGCTCCCGTGTTATATCCCTTAGGACGAAGAGGATTCCCGTCGCGTTTCCGGCATCGTTCTTCATTGGCGTGCTTGCTATCGCAATTTTGCACTCTCCACCACTCTTTGATCGCAGGGTTATCGGCTCATCAAAACCAACAACATCATTGGATAAAAGCTTGTCTTCTATCAATTGGGCGACTGAACGTCCCGATGCGGCGTCAAGGGCCGACAACACGGTATTGTAATGTTTTCCTATCGCTTCGGCGGATTCCCAGCCAGTCAGTTTTTCCGCAATCGGATTCATTTCAATAACCACACCATCCCTGTCGGTGGAGATCACCGCGTCACCGATAGAATTCAGGGTGGCCCGAAGATTTTCTTTGGCTTGTTTTCTATCGGTAATATCCCTCAGCATTGCAAGAAGAGAAACAGACCCGTCATTGTTCTTATATGGCGCATTAAACACGTCAAAGATTCTGTTGTTGGATGCCGTCCACTCCCATCGTACGGCTTCACCTTTAACCACTCTATCAAGATTACAGTTAGGGCACGGGGACGAGAGGCCATGCAAATATTCATAGCATTTACGTCCTTTTATTTCAGCGAAAGTGTTAAGAATAGCCGGATTCACATACTCCATGTCGAATTCCCGCCCTATAATACAGATACCATCCGGCATAACCGCAAGAATTCCTTCTATCTTGTCTCTTTCACGCCGCAGTTCTATTTCAGCCATCCTCCTTTCAGTGACATCTATAAGAGCCCCAGTTATGGCGACAGTTTTTCCATCTCTCACCAAGGGGCATTCGCGCACTTCAACAATAACGCTATGTCCGTCTTTATGGCGCATTTCCAATTCATACGGCGGCTGAGGGGTTCCAGTCTCGATTGCTTTTTCGGTACGCTCAATTGCCTTTTTATTCTTCGGGTTATCAGTAATAAAATCTGTCCAGTTGCTACAAGCCTCTTCCGGAGTATAACCTATTACGTTCTGAATCTGAGGGCTCACATCGGTTACGACTCCTTCAGGAGTGTGTGAATAAAACACATTTGAACTATTCTCAAATATGTTTCGTAATTTCTCCTCGTTATCCCGGATGATTTCCGTGGATTTAAGAATACGCCTGTTGCGTTTATACAAATGAACGGCAAGAAAAACAACAAAAACCAAGAGTAAAAAAATAATGGAGAGAACCGCCCTGTGCTGGCGCAACACCTGCATGAATGTCACTTCGCCGTAATGCTCATAAGGGGGCGCTTTAACTGCCTTGAGACACTCTCTAACCGATTCGTAATTTTCGGGGATAGTCCAGCTAGTTGAATTCGCGCAATTGGTAGCTGAACGGTCGCAGGGCATATACAGCAAAGCCGCGGCCACCTTTTTGACAAGAGCCATGGAGGGGCCCGGAAGCTTCGCCAAAACCCATTCCGGATAAAGCCTCGTGGAACGGGCGAACGGGAATTCTGGAGTAACTTTTTTCGGGCATAGAATCCTGAAGTTTTCGAGTTTTATTTCCCCAGTATCAGCAAGAAGCCTAAGCACCTCGCTTCTGATACCTCCCGCATCAACGTCACCGTTCTTTACCGCCTCAACCACCCGGACATGGGAGCCAAGGTATTCAATTTTCCTGAAGTCTTTCCGGGGATTGACTCCGTGGGACTGCAATTCCCGACATATGGCATTCCAAGCCATAAAAGCGTTAGGCGCGGGCGCGGCAAACGTTTTGCCTTTCAAGTCGGAGGCATTTTTTATATCAAGTCGGTCGGCGCGTAAGATGATAGCTCCTCCGTAACGAGAATAGCTCTTACCGTCATACTGATTCAAAAGCGTCGCTATTCTGACCGCGCCGTATTTCTCCTCCAATTCTATATAAATACCGGGATTTACCAGTATAAAGTCGAGATCCCGCTTCTTCACTTGAGATACAACGTCGTTAAACGCAAGTGGAACGATATGAAAAGTATAACCGGGAATATTCTCAGTGAGGTAAGCCGCGGTCGGAGTCCAGCGATTGACGCACAGATCTATCCCGCAATTAGCAAGCACTCCGATACGGACATCACGGGCTTCCGCTCCTCTCCCGGCGAACGCCCCCGCAGCAACAATCACCAGAAAAAGAAACAGAACCCGCCTAGCCATAACAGCGGTAGGAAGGAAAATATTCGGAATAGACAGCCGCACGTTACAACTTTCCCCTAATTATTATCCCGGCCACACTACATTCTACTAAATATCTACTCGAAAGTCAACCACTGTCTGCTTAACAATCGGCAAGCACTTTATTAGGGCCCACTGAATAATTGGCAAGTGCTTTATTTTCAGAGGGGTGAATTTCTTTTTAGCGGTGTCATCTCCAAGCACACGTTCGTGTGTTTTGAAGGCGCCCCTCGCTCCGCTTGGGCACCACGGGAGCAAACCTCCCAAAAGCCTTGGAGCCTAGCTTGAAGTTGGCGCTCGAATGTGCCGCGGGAGGGGTTACCAGGTCCATGCCGGGATGAAGAACAGATAAAGCTTGCCCAATTGTTTTCCGTTGCGTTCTTCCTCATGCTTTTTGATTTGCTCTTCAAGACGTTTCCGCTCTTTCCGAGTTTCAACGTCTTTGTCTTCTCGGTTTTTGAGGACCCGTTTGCCCGCCGCCAACATGTTCGCGGCACTATTGGCCTTGCGTAGCGCCGAGCATATTTCGGCTGCCAGTTTGGGGTTTATCTTGTCCGTGTCCCATTTTTTGTATTCGGTGTGGCTTTGGTAGTAGGCGAGGGCGAAGAAACTTGATTCCGTTTTTGGCGTTCTAGGTGCTTCCGAGCGATCCCGATGGCTTTCCAGTGGGAGTATTTTTCCGGTTTCCCGGGACGCTGTATTGAATAAGCCAAGCAGCGCGGTGTTGGAGGATGAAACGCCTTTAATCGCTTTCAGCCGTTTTTTAGGGAGGATGTTTTGGTAGTTCCAACCGTAGAAGGTCCAAGGAACGTGGTTCGTATGTTGGAATATGAGTGGGGGAAAGCATCCGTAGTAGGTATTGTTATAGTCGATCAAGGCTGTGAATTTGCAGTTGATGTCGATCAAGGGCCATAGCAAAAACTTGTTCTTGGCCGAGTCTTTTTTCGCTTTTTGATACTCCAGTATGGGGCCCAGAGCGTTGAAGCGGAAATAGCTGTCGGAATCGCTCCATCCTGGGTTTCTGGAGGAAGCGCTTTCAGGGCAGTGACACTGGGTGACGGTACCCGCGTGTTTACTAGATTCAATCTCGCTACGGGGAGGGAATGGGTCTTGGAGGAGATTCCACCCACGGCGACCTCCATCGCCAATTCCACGTGGCTGGGTTTCTCGTCCCAAGTTGCCGCCGCTTTGTCGAATGGATCTCCTGTCGTGGAATCACCTTGGAGCCAATTATCCAGCAGGCCATATTTACCGCATTATTATCGACCATACAACATAGCCCAGTGTTCCCAAAAGGCTTATGAGAGACAATATTTTCCCGGCATTTGTATAGATCCATAATCGTGTGAGAGTTGACCAGAAGTAGTGGAAATGAAGAAAAAATGCCCCGATTAACCATGCAAAACCCCAAAATATTGCCTGTGCCCCGGAAAGATTCAGATGCGTACTGCGTGATTCCTGGCATTCCCCGTATTAAAGTCAGTTGCCAGATTTTCACAGAGCGGATATCTAGTCTCGTGAACCGTCCTCGCTGGGAATTTTATTCCTTGTCTATTTGGTTGTAATACCATTTAGCTTTTTCTTTTGACATTCCCGCTTGGCCTAAAAGATCTATTTGTGTTTTTACAAAATCATCCCATTGCTCATTGGTTATAAATTCGTGATGGCCATCAGTAAACAACACTTCTCTTCCTAGAGGAGCCCACATTCTCATAGGGAGATGGCAATGATCTCCTCCTGGAGTTGCTAGTTTATCAAACAAAATAGCGATGTCGCAGCTATCCTCTTCCTTCAAGCCTTGAATGTAAACACGTCCACATAAATCCTCTGAGATGTTTTCTTTTTCAAAATCCTCTGAAAGCACTCTTTTATAGCCTGGTCCAGTAACTATCCAATTGCAATATTCTGAAGCTTTAGCCAATCCGTCCGCATACCCTTTTTCGCTATAGGGAAAATAACCGTTGTTTGCTCCTGAATACATGCGAAGTGCACATCCAACCTGCGCTATGCAATGTGAGTGCTCAAGCCAAGATTCATTGAAAACTAATGGGTGGGTTTTTACATAGATGGCAATAATAATGAAAAAAACACCTACAATAGAAAGGCAGCCAACGCCAATTTTTTTATTTTTTTTTGCTTTTTCAATTTTTCTTTTAGATTCATCTGCCAGCCTGTCGAGAGTAATATTAGCTATTTTTGATTGAGAAGGCTTTAGGTTTTGATTGAGATTTGTTTTGGTTTTCATATTTGTGCTCCTAGCGTAAAGCTCATGTGTCGGGTAGTAGCGGGAGCCCGATTACACGAAGTGATTGGTTCACATTAAATATCTTTTTATTTGGTCAGGATTTTGTCGTAAATCTAGAATCCGAAAAACAAGAATCGTTTTGCCTGTGATCTTATAATAAACAGCATAGGGGAATTTTGCAGACAAAAGGCGAAAATATCCGATGAATTTTTCATGTATTCCAGCGTAGAGAAGAAGAGAGTCAATATCGGAAAATAATGAATCGAGAAAATAATCGCCTAATCCGAATTCTTGTTGCTCATAAAAATTTCTGCCTCGTCACCAGAAATCATGGGTAAATTCTGGCTCCGGCAGGTCTCCCAGTTGATGATACAGGGCTGTTTCTATCACTTTGAATGACCTGAACCCGTAGGATTTTCTGACAGTCAGTTTCATTTTCAAGTTCAACCCTTCCACAATTCC
>WFSE01000131.1 GCA_015486135.1 Lentisphaeria bacterium | reverse complement strand
TCAGCATTTCCCAAGGCGCGAAGAACGCGGAAAAGATCCCATTCGTGCATTATTCAATAAACCCCAACTTGTTCTTTGCGCGCAAAGAACAAGCTATTCGTGGGGATTCGTGAAGATTCGTGGCTAAATCTCTTTCCCCTCTCTGCGCCCTTTGCGTCTCTGCGAGGTAAAAGACTTGCCAATTATTAAGGAAGCCCTAGAATAGGTTTACTGAAAAAGCCGGAAACACGCCAACCCTCCGTCCCCGCCATGCGGCCATGGAGGACAAGTAGGCGCTACTTGGTAACGGGGTCGGGACCAGCACTCCTGACTTCAGTCGAAGTGCGGAACTGACCCCAAACACACGAGCTGGCAACGCTGGGAGAGAAAATTGGACAATGCCAGTACGGACAACTCGGATGTAACCGCCGTTACCGGCTCCTATGCCGATGATGGCGGCTCCCGGAGCGGGGAAACTGCGTTCCGCTTGCTGTTGATTGGGTTCGGAGTGGCGGCGGTCCTTGTAACGGTGGGGTATACCGTAATCACCGGGCATGTTTGGGAGGACTTTTTCATAACCTTCCGGTGCTCCGAGAATCTCACTTCCGGAAACGGCTTGGTCTACGAGGCGGGAAAACGGATTCACGCGTTCACATCGCCCTTGGGGGTATTGCTGCCGGCGTTATGCCATTGGCTTACAAGGTGTCGTTCGTATCTAGCGGCGCTTTGGTGTTTCCGGCTCTTGTTCTGCGTTCCGGCTTTTGTCGGGGCTGGTCTTTTGGTTTTGCGTCTGACGCGAAAAGCGCTTCCCGAAAACTGGTTTTGGCCGGGAGCTTTTTTAGCGGCGGCGTTCGTCTTGGATATCAAGGCGGTTATGTTTTCGATGAACGGCATGGAGACCGCGTTGGTGCTGTTTTTCCTCGCTTGGAGCCTGAACGGATTGCTCGACGACGGGAGGACTGGCTGGTTGCTCTCCGGGCTGGCGTGGGGCGGCATGATGTGGGCGCGCCCTGACGGATGCGTCTATATCGCGGCGATGGGGCTTGCCGCATTGGCTTTTCCTTTCGAGCAATCGTCCCGGCGTGATGTTCTTGTTGGCCTACTCAAGTCCGCGGGAGTCGCGGCGTTGGTGTATTTACCTTGGTTTTTGTGGGCCTGGGCGTACTACGGAACTCCGGTCCCACATACGGTATACGCGAAATCCGCGGTGAACGACTTCTCCTGGCTAGCGGCGTTGACGCGCTGGCCATCCCACGCCGCTTGGGCCTTTTGTCCGGTATATCCGGCGGCGGGGGCGTCATGGCCGCGCGCCATAATCTGGAGTGCCTACGTTTGGACCGCGCTCCCGATGGCCTATTGGGTTTTCGCATGGAAACTCCGCGACAAAATAGGGGGCCGGCTCTCACTCGTCTTTTTCATAGCCTCTTTTTATTTGGCGGCGATGGAGCATCCATATCCTTGGTATTACCCGCCGCTTTCGATGATTGGCGCACTGGTCTGGTGCTTGGCGGCCGGAAGAATCGTGGCGGCGCGGCACGGGAAAATAGTCCGGGGCGCTGTCGTTTTAGCGCTCCTTTTGTTTTTAGCGGACATGTTCTCGCTGGCGTTGTTATCCACGCGTCAAATGGCGTTGCAGCAGAGGCTGATAGAGGACGGGGTCCGACGCCACGTCGGCTTATGGCTGCGAGACCATGTGAAAAAGGGGGGGGGAGTGTATTTGGAATGTCTGGGCTACATCGGCTACTTTAGCGGCGCCAGAATGCTGGACTATCCCGGTCTGGCCTCTCCGGAGGTCGTCAACGCTGTTAAGAAAGATGGCCCCGACATGGTGGCGGTACTCTTGGACCTCTCCCCGGAATGGGCGGTCCTTCGGTACGGAGAAGCCCTCCGAGCCAAACAAAATCCCGAATTCTGCGGGAAATACAAATACCAAGCGCATTTCAGCGCCGTGGATCAGCTCGAGAAACTGGGACCGTTTCCAGGTGTGGAATACCTCGAATACGACGCCACTTTCGTGGTTTACAAAAAAATCCCCGACACCAACCACCACCACCTGGCCGCGCCACCTCCCCACAAAGAAGATTAATAGTATCGACACTATCGATAATTTCGATAATATCGATTTCTTTCAATATCCAAGGCGTTTTGCGCAATTTGCTTTCCTCGCAGAGACGCAGAGAACGCAAAGAAAGAGGGGGAAAAGATTTTTACCATGTAGGAATTGTAGAAATTGTAGAAATTGTAGATAGGAATGGGGTCTACGAAAAATACGAAAAGGAAAGATCGGAATTGGTTGTTAGTTGTTGGCCCGCTGAAAGTCCTTCCGCGAAGCCCGGCTCGTCCTCCATGGCTTTAGCGAAGGAGGAAGGGTTCGCGGAGCGAACGGAAAGACAGGCTCTTTGGAGTGCGGCCCCCCTGTGCCGCTTTGTATTATTGGTGCCGCGGATGGGGGGATAGGGGGACGAGGGGCCGGATGGACAGCGCGTTGCCGTCAATCCCATAATTCCCATAACGTCCCATAACTCCCATGTGGTGACTAGGCGGGACCATTTCATTTGAAGGTATCCGGGGATGCTGGTTCAACCCGGAAATGGAAATCGACCTTTTTATCGCCAACCGACAGCGAGACGATGGTGTTCAGTCTGGTTAGGAGGAGGACGTAGGGGATTTTAACGGACTTGCCATCGACATTGACAGCGACATCGCAATTGCCTAGAATATCCGCCTCGTCACCAGAAATCATGGGTAAATTCTGGCTCCGGCAGGTCTCCCAGTTGATGATACAGGGCTGTTTCTATCACTTTGAATGACCTGAACCCGTAGGATTTTCTGACAGTCAGTTTCATTTTCAAGTTCAACCCTTCCACAATTCC
>WFSE01000130.1 GCA_015486135.1 Lentisphaeria bacterium | reverse complement strand
GGAATTGTGGAAGGGTTGAACTTGAAAATGAAACTGACTGTCAGAAAATCCTACGGGTTCAGGTCATTCAAAGTGATAGAAACAGCCCTGTATCATCAACTGGGAGACCTGCCGGAGCCAGAATTTACCCATGATTTCTGGTGACGAGGCTATTTTCTCATCCGCGACTTCCGCGAATTTCGATTATCTCCATCGCATAGCCGAGGAGTCCGGGGGAGAATATTTTAACCTGCTGAAAAGCCAGGATGAGGAAGTTGTCTCGTCTATCGGCCGAACACCGTTCAATTTTATGGGCGTGGAATTCCCCGAAAACAGTGTTTCGGAAGTTTTGCCGGCGCGTCCGGTCCCCGTCCACGGGGCCTTTCTTATTGTCGGAAAATTACTCTCCGATGAAGCTGAAATAAGTGTCAAATACGGTCGGAACGGAATCGTAACCCAGTGCGAAAGCTACAATCTGAAAAAGGAAGGGGCGTTGTCGGGTAATCTCCTTGCGCATCTGTGGGCGCAGAAAAGATTGGCCGTTCTCAAGCGGTATCCGAAGAAAAACAAAAAACAGATTGCCGCTCTAGGGAAAAAATTCGGAATGGTAACGCCGGAAACTTCCCTGCTTGTCCTTG
The DNA here is from genome assembly GCA_015486135.1 of Lentisphaeria bacterium. Classification (GTDB taxonomy): domain Bacteria; phylum Verrucomicrobiota; class Lentisphaeria; order Victivallales; family JAADHT01; genus WFSE01. Next base: position 3,757 of record WFSE01000130.1, on the reverse strand, counting down.
ACAGCCTGGATCAATATGTGGAATTCCGAATACCGCCGCCATCGACATTGCCGGAAATGCGCGAAAAATATTTCGCGAAAGTCGCGAAACTCGACGCCATAGCGAAACAAAAAGAGATAGATAAAATTAAACGCGTTATTTCCATGTGGGAAAATCGGATGAAATGGTGGGAGCGGAAAATCGATTACCGGCCATATCGGAAAAAATCCACTAGTACTAATTCCGTCAGCGCCAATACCACCACTACTGCCACTAATACCAATACCGATACCGTTCGGCATCCGACGGGTCCCGCGGATTTCAGTAATCGCGGCGGTTCCGGGCGCAGTAGTTGCAACTCCCTGGAATGGTTGAAATCCGTGCAGAACAGGGATGGCAGCTGGGGGAAAGAGGATCCAAAATTGATCCCCGACCTAACCGCGGTCTCTATACTCGCGTTTTTGTCTCATGGAGAGACGCCTTCATCAGCGGATGATGGAATCGCTGTGCTCAATGGCCTGAAATATTTGGTTCATCTTGCCGAAAACAACGATATCGTGAAGGGTGATGAAAATTTATTTTCTCATCCTCTGGTAACTTGCTCGTTGTCGGAAGCATACTCGATGACACACGTCAGGCGACTGGTTCCGGGGCTGGTCAAGTCGATTAACACTATAATTGCGAAACAGAATCCCGACGGGACTTTCAGCTTGGGATACAAAGAAGACGCTCCTCCGAATTTATACTTTTCGGCCATTAATTACGAAGCGTTGAAATCCGCGCTTGTTTCCGGTTGTCATATCCCCGGGCTTGATAATGCCATTGATAAAAGTATAGACGGTCTGAGGGAGGTGTTTTTCAAAAATGAAGGATTCAGTGTTGACGGCATACAAGCTCCAACGCCGGAAGCCGCCGCTACCGCGACATTCTGCCTGCAATCTTTAGGCGCCGGCAGAAGCGAGGTGGCGCAAAAAGGATTTGAAATCCTCAAGGAGAGCAATCCTCCCGCCAACTGGAACGCGGGGAGGGGCTATTCGCTCTATAACTTAATAGTCCGGCATAAAGCATTCTTCAATCACACACATGGAAGTGGGTCAATCTGGCGGGAATGGAATTCAAATCTGAGCCGGTCTATCGCGGAAAACCAACAACCGAACGGCTCCTGGAACATTCCCGAGGGAAGTGAGGAAAATGACATCTTCAAAGGCGTTGATCGCTCGATTTACGCCACTGGGATAGCGGCCTTAGCTACGACGGTTTACTATCGCTATCTGCCTACATTCCGTCTATCGCGAAGGGGTGGCTCCTCCGGAGGAGCGGCGGGAGCTCCGCGGCCATCCGGCGCGGTGAACTCGGCCTCAGTTGAAGTAGCCGCCGCGGAGGAAGCGGATGCGCATAACGAGGATGTGGAGGTGGAGGTGGAAGCCGATGGGGAAAACGTGGATGCATCGACGGTTAATGATGTAACTCCCGCGAATTCCGCGCTCGTCATGCCCGCATTGCATGGCTCGAGAACCGGAAGTGGCAGAAGGAGGGCATTGATGCGCTATGGCGGATCAACAAGAACAGCGCGTCCGGATCATTCAACCTTCAATTGGCTGAAAGACAATCAGAATGAGGACGGCTCCTGGGGAGAGGAAAACTCCAAAAGAAAAACATCTCTTACCGCACTTGCCCTGTGGACGTTTCTCGCTTATGGAGAAATGCCGTCATCTCCAAATTTTGGGGAAACCGTTCTGAACGCGGTAAAATATCTTGATGAAATAATAAATACTTCCGATGGCATAATAAAAGAGGACACGTATGCGTTCTCGCATCCGATGGTTGTATATGCGTTGGCGGAAACCTACATCCTGACACGGATTCCAGTGCTCGAACCCAGCATCAAGAAAGGGATAGCCGCTATAATCGCGAACCAGAATCCCGACGGCACTTTCAGTCCGGGATACAAAAAGGAGACCCCGGCGGATATCAACTTTTCCACCGTCAACTACTATGCGTTGTCGGCCGCGTTCAAAGCTGGACTCCGTGTGCCGCACCTGGAGGAGGCTATTGATAAAAGCGTGAAAGCGCTTAAGGAAGTGTTCCCGAAAGATGGGGGATTTAGTGTCGACGGGACACAGCCGCCCACGGCGGAGGCCACCGCCGCCGGTACACTCTGCCTGCAGTTTTTAGGGGAAAGTAATTCCGAAGCTGCAATTAATGGATTCCAGTTTTTGAATAATCATGAATGCGCGTTGCAATGGGAGACGGCGACAGGTCACGCTCTATACCTCTGGTACCTCAGGCACCAAATTCAGTTCCAGCACTTCCATGGAGGCGGCTTCTATTGGAATAAATGGAATAAGGCAATCACAAAAATGATTATCCAAGCCCAGAAAAATGACGGCACTTGGGCAATCCCGCCGATGAGTGAAGAGATTAAATTATTCAAAGGCAAAGACGCCACTATCTATGCCACTACGATTACCAGCTTGTTTTTGTCTTGGTATTATCCCCCATTTAGGGCTGCGTCTACCGGAAACGCCTCATTTAGGATTACGTCTACCGGAAACGGCGACACGACACCCCCATCGGTTAGCAATAACAATGAAACTATAGCTACGCCCGCAACGGAAATCGCACCTGTAAAAAAAGTCGCTCCACGGCCCCTCCCTCGCGTGTCGGGGAATCCCGTCATAACCGAACCTGAAAAAGAATCCAAACGCGGCAGCGTCCTGCTGAAACCCCTGCGCTCGGCCGCGCCCAGGGAACTCTACGCCGAATATTTGAAGTTGAGGAAGAAATACAGCGATCAGGCGTGGTTTTATCTCGACGCCGCGACAATCTTCAAGGAAAAGGGGAAGAACGAGCTGGCGATAAAAGCGATTTCCAATCTGGCGGAGCTGAAGCTAGATAACGCCGCGTTATTAAGGAAAATGGCGTACAAGCTGATAGAATACGGCGAGCTGGATTTGGCGATAACAACCCTTGAGAGAGTTGAAGGGATGCGTCCGGAGGAGCCGCAGTCGTTCCGCGACCTTGCGCTCGCGTTCGCAAAACGCGCGAGACGCGGCGATGCGCCCAAGGCCGACTACAAAAAAGCCATCGACCTGCTCTATAAGGTGGTAACGAACAAATGGGATCGGTTTGAGGAGATTGAACTGATAGCCCTGATGGAGCTCAATGAAATTATCCCCGAAGCCGAAAAAGCGGGCGTGGAAAAAATCGCGGTTAATCCGAAGCTGATAAAAAAACTGCCGCTTGATTTGAGAATTGCTCTGACCTGGGACGCCGATATGACAGATATCGACCTGTGGGTTGTCGAGCCTTCCGGGGAGAAGGTGTTTTATTCGCATAAACACAGCCGCACCGGAGCTCATTTCTCCAAAGACTTCACAAACGGATACGGCCCGGAAGAGTATATCGTCAAAAACGCCATCCCTGGCACTTATACAATCCAGGCTAATTATTTCGGAACATCCTCGCCCGAAAAACTGGGACCCGTTACCGTCAAGGCGGACATCTTCACCAATTACGGGAAAAAGAACGAGACCCATAAGACAATCGTGAAACAGCTCGGAAGGAAAAAGGAGCTGATAAACCTGGGGAAAGTTATTTTCGCTCCCGAATCAGGGCCCGCTGAATAAGTCGGAAACGTGCCGATGGTTAGGCGACGAGCCGACGGCGTATAAGCATACTCCGAGGCGAAGGCAACGTGATCAGCGGTGCGTTTCCGGCTTTCGCGGAATTGGCAAGTGCCTCAAATCGCTAGTCGGCTCCAAGGGTTTTGGGAAGT
>WFSE01000129.1 GCA_015486135.1 Lentisphaeria bacterium | reverse complement strand
TGCGTTTCCGGCTTTCGCGGAATTGGCAAGGGCCTCAAATCGAGCAGAAAACATCCGTCATCGCCAAGGCCTTTGGGAGAATCACGCCCAAAACCTTGGAGATGACACCGCTAAAAAGAAACTTAACCCCATGAAAATAAAGCACTTGCCAATTATTCAACAGGCCCCAAGTGCCCCAAGGCCAACAAGGCGTGGAAAGTGTGCTCGCAGTCGGGTCCGGCATCGCTCGCCGCGCTCTCGGAAAAACCTCCGGACACCTCATCCCAAACCGACTCGACAAACCCCATGTGCTCCCGCGCGTTCGACACGGGACACCCCGCCAAGGCCAACGCGTGAATCGCGGAGGAGGTGGAAAGCATATCGGGAACGGGAGCACCGCTAAAAGCGTAAAAACCGCCATCACGCGCCGACAATCCATTCAACATCCTGATTGTTTCACGCGCCAACGGAGACCCGCTCCGCCCAACATGCGCCAAAACAACCAACGCGGCGGCGGCCCTGGTGGCGATGTTGGACACGCCGCATCCCTCCAAAACCACCTCGGGATCCTCCTTAAACTCCATCTCAATCCCAAGGTCAACGCATATCTCACACGCCAAATACATACCGTACGGCGTGGAACGCTCGGCTCCGCGCCCGGAATGGTGGAACCCTCCATCCGCAGCCGCGAATTCCGCAACACCATCGGTAACACTACCATGTTTCACATGACTATAGCCGCCCGGATATAACGCCAGCAAACCGGCGACAGCGCGTAAATGCCCCAAATCGAATCCAGCGAGGTCTTCCGACACCCTGCGCCAAAACACCTCTCCAAGACACCGAGGCGGCTCGTCGGCCAACGCCATCAACGACGCCATCCCGAAAAAAGTGAAATACACGTCGCTAAAATCGCCCCCCTTCCCCTTAAATCCCCCGTCATCCGTACGCGAGAACCCCAAAAAACGCAATATCCGCGCCAACGCGTCCGCGTCGAAAACACGCCGAGCCCGCGACATCACCTCCACAAGCCCATGCGTTCCATTCATCCCGCCTCCCCGCTTTGGGCAGTGGCGATAGTTTCGCGGATTCCGCGGACCCTGGACACCACATCCGCGGCCTCGCTTATCTCCGTCACCATCGCTATCCTTGTCGCTCCCGCCGCCACGAGTTCCGGAATATGCCGTCGCTTGATGCCTCCCATAACCGTGAACGGCGCACTCAACATAGGCGCTATCCGGCGTAACGCGTCCAATCCCAAAGGAGGCGCGGGAACGTTTTTTGTCGAGGTGGAAAACAGAGGACCGATATTGACATAGGACGCACCCGCCCTTTCCGCCGAGAGCGCCTCGGCCTCGGAATGGGACGACGCCCCGACTATCAACTCCGGGGCCGCCGCCACGGCCTCGGCGATAGGGACATCGTCAAGCCCCAAATGCACCCCGTCCGCCCCCTCGCCCAACGCCACGTCCAAATAGTCGTTGATTATTAGCAACGCTCCCGCTAAATCCGTTTCCCCGCGGAAGATCCGCGCCATCCCCGCAACCTCCGAAACAGACGCTCCCTTCATCCTGAGCTGGACTATTTTCGCCCCCCCCTCCAAAACCAACTTCAACACATCCGGCAATGCCCTCCCCAGACAATACCCCGGCGACAACACCGGATACACGTCCACAGCCCGGAACATCGCCAGCCTCTTCTCCAAAACACCCACGTCACACCCCGCACATTACCATTTTCACATCATATTCGGCAACCACCACCCCGCCAAAACGCTCCGACTCCGACAACACGCGCCTCAGCCCCTTGACGGAAACACGCTCCCCAGACGCGTTGACAGCGCCAACACGCTTGATATGCCTCAGAAAATCCAACATCGTCGAATACTCCTCGACAAACTCCCCCCGCCAACGGGCAAGTTCGACCGTACCAGCCAACGCCAACTCCAATTCCCCCTCCGACAGCATGTGCGGCATAGGGAACTCGACACCCAAGCCAGTAAAAAAATCCCTCACGCTCCGGAACGTTCCCTCGCCCAACGTGGCGAATCCCAACACTCCCCCGGAAAGGGACAACCCCCTCAACGTCGGTAGCAACTCGCCAATCTCACCCGCCCATTGGAAAACAAAAGAGGATACAACCAAGTCGAACCCGCCAGCCAGTTCGGTGCGGGTTATGTCGTCAAGCGCGAATTCCGCGTCTATGCCGGAGGCGTTGCGCGCGCCCTCCGTGCCCAAACGGCAAAATTCCAACATCGCGGGAGAAATGTCGGTGACGGTGAAGCGGGCCTCGGGAAAAAGCTCGAACAGTCTCCTCGTCAGAAATCCGGTGCCGCAACCAACCTCCAATACGCGCTCCGGACGCTGAATCCCCTCATACACGCCCGCCAACACGTCGGCAAACTTGGATGCAGCCAGCTTCTGCGCCTTGGCGGCGCGGTCGTAGTACCGGGGATTCCGGGAGAAATTTTCCGCCACCAGCTCAGAAATACTTCGAGGCATCTTTCTCCGTTGCAATATCACCAGCCTTGAACGCGTCCCACTCCTCGATATGGACAATCTCGTCCTCCGGAGCCAGCAGATACAGCGGACTGAGCGTCTCTATCTCCAACATCCAAGGACACGTGTAAACCTCGACGCTACATCCATTATCCGGATACGGAGCACCCACAAGATGCTCGAAGCTCTTCCGCAACGCGACGCCTTTGTTCACGTACGCCAGCCAGCCGTCTTCGCAATTCAAACCAAACTTGAACGGTCCCTTCGCTTTCTCGTCCTGCCTCAACAAGATAAACTTCTTACCCCAATGAACCCTGTCGTCGCACATATTGGTGTAGGGCCAAATCGTGAAATACCTATTAGGCAACAAAGCCTTTTTGTTCCCTTTGGGCTGGGGAACAACAGCTACTCCACCTGGGGCCATCACCGTCAAAGCCCACGCCGCCAACTCGACATCCCAGAGGTTCTCGTTGCGCAGACGATGGGTTATCCGAAACCGCTCTTTCCCCAACGGCTTGATACTGAAGCTCTTGCGTATGCCGGTAATATCTTCGACACCGGAAGAAAATGTTACCTCGCCCTTGTGCTCCTTCACCAACACAGGCCTGTTGTCGGTAGCGTAAGTCCGGGGTTTCTCCTCGGGGGAATGCCACAATCTGTGCCCGCCGTATATAAGCCACTCGTTCAAATTTTTGGTGTTGCCAGCCGTATCGGGATCGACATACACAAGATTGTCGCTATCCCCAAGAAACGCACCAACAACACGGGGCCCAACCTCGGTCGTAACAACCAACCTGAAATCACCACTGCGCAACTCGACGCACTTCTTCCATCCCATGAACCCAACCGTTTCCATCCCATTCTCCTTTCCTGACCGATACGATACTATCAGCGACGCACCCTTAGGGCTCTCAATCTACCATCACTACGCATCCAATGCAAGAGTCCACCTTCCCCCTCTTGCGCCACACGCTGAGAGGGTATATTTTCCAAGCATGATTCTTATGATTGACAATTACGATTCCTTCACGTACAACGTGGCCCAGTACCTGGCCGAGCTCGGTCATCCGTCACATGTCGTCAGAAACGATAAAATCTCTCTCGCCGAAATCAACGAGCGGGACATCAAGGCGCTCATCGTATCCCCGGGGCCAGGCTCTCCGGACGAGGCCGGAATCTCGCTCGACGCCATCCGGTATTGCGCGGAAAAACGCATTCCCGTCTTGGGAATATGCCTAGGACACCAGTGCGTGGGAGTCGCGTTCGGAGGACGCATCGCACACGCCCCCAAACTAATGCACGGAAAAGTTTCCCCCATATCCCATAACGCCTCAAGCGTCTTCAAAAATATTCCGAATGGATTCCTCGCCACGCGTTACCACTCCCTGGTTATCGCCCCCGAATCCATGCCTCGGGAACTGAATGTAACGGCAACCGCGGATGACGGCGCGGTAATGGGAGTGGCGCATAAATCCCTCCCAATACATGGCGTTCAATTCCATCCCGAATCGATAATCACCGAACACGGACACAAACTCCTGGCGAATTTCCTCGAGTTGGCGGAACTCGTCCCCGCCAACCGCAAATCCCGCTAACAACCCTCCGGATTCCGGGAAATATAGGACGCTATAGGAGTTATGGGATTGACGGAACCGTATCGTCCTATAACAACAGGCTTAACCCAATGAAAATTAGGCACTTGCCAATTATTAAGCGGGCCCTAATCAGGGCTTACTGAAAAAGTCGGAAACGTGCCGATCCTCCGTCGCCCTCCGGGGTGGCTTCCGCTCTCGCCAAGGCTACGGTGGATAAAATGGAGGACTTGTGATTAGGCGACGAGCCCTAATCAGGCATCCGAGTTGCATTTTGGCTTCTCCAAGAGTATTGTCCGCCCAATGAAATCCAAGAAGACCGTCATGATAATGGTGGATGGTTTTGGCGTGCCGAAAGAGGGCTGGTCCGATTCGGTGTTCGCCAAATTTTGCGTGGACGGGTTCGCGGAGTTGCTGGCGGAGTTCTCGGTTCCGATTGATCCGGGGATGGGGGTTCCGGGAACCCCGCAAAGCGCCACGGGGCAGACGGCCTTGTTCACGGGAGAAAACACGGCGGCATTGATGAACGGTCACGTCCAAGGATTCCCTGGCCCGACACTCCGGGAAGTCATCGAGCGCGGAAACATTTTCTCGAGATTAATGGCCAAAGGGCTTAAAGTCGCCTTCGCCAACGCGTACGTGAGATATTCGCTACGAGAACTCGCGAAAATCAAAAGACGCTCCGTGACCACGGTCATGACCGAAACAGCGATCGGACATGTCCGTAACGCCCGCGACTTGGTAGCGGGCAAAGCGGTGTATCACGACCTGACCAGAGCCACCTTGTCCAAATCGTTCGACACCCCCGAAATATCCCCCTTGGAGGCGGCGGAAAATCTGTTGGACATCGCCAGTTGCAACGACTTCACGCTTTTCGAATATTTTCTGACCGACCGCGCCGGACACAAGGGCGATTTGGCGTTTCTCGCAATGGTCTTGCTGGATTTCAGTGAATTTTTCATACGCTTGCTCGACCTCGCCGCCGGGGAGTTTGTCGTCGCTCTAACGAGCGACCATGGCAACTGCGAAGCGCCTAAGACCAAAAGACACACCGACAATCCCGTGCCTTTTTTCCTCCACGGCGCCCCCCTTCCCCCCTCGGGAAAAGACTACGTCCGAATAGAAGAATCTTTAAATCTCCTTCCGAGTCTAGCGTAACATGAGGATTTTGCTTGTAAAACCGCATCTTCCGCTCTTGGTGGCCCATCGCCTCCACGCATTGCTCCATCTGGAGCCGTTGGAGCTCGAAATCGTCGCCGGAGGATTGTCCGGAGCCAATCGCGAGATCCGCATACTGGACCTTTCCCATTCAAAGCGGCCTGAAGACAACTTTTCCCGCGAAATCCGCGGATTCGCTCCGGAACTGATAGGATTCACCGCCTATTCGAACCAAGCCAAGGGAGTTCTAGCCTTGGCGGAAACAGCGAAACACTGGAACCCCGACACGACCATCATTGTGGGAGGAGTCCACGCCACTATCGCCCCCGAATACTTCAAAGGATGCCACAACATCGACGCGGTGGTGCGTGGCGAGGGAGGCATTGTGGTCGCGGAAATCGCGGAATCGGTTGAGGCCGGAGATCCTCTTCCGGAGTCGGACGCCATCATTCCAGTCCACTCCCCTCGATTCGCGGAATTAGCGCAAAAACCTCCCCCCCCCCTCCCGGACTATTCGAAAGTGCCAAGCCCGCGCCGGGATTTGGTCGACCCCTCGAAGTACCATTG
>WFSE01000128.1 GCA_015486135.1 Lentisphaeria bacterium | reverse complement strand
CTTCCTGCCAGGCAACGAGAGAATCGTCACCATAGAGGACGCCGCGGAACTCCAATTGACCCAGGAACACGTCGTGCGGTTGGAAGCAAGGCCCCCCAATATCGAGGGCAAGGGCGAAATAGCTATTAGAGACCTCGTGCGCAACTCCCTCAGGATGCGGCCGGACCGGATCGTCGTCGGCGAATGCCGTAGCGGCGAGGCTCTCGACATGCTCCAAGCGATGAACACGGGACACGACGGCTCTCTCACCACCATACACGCGAACTCCCCAAGAGACGCACTGTCCAGGCTGGAAACACTAGTCCTCATGGCTGGTTTCGACCTCCCCTTGAAGGCCATCAGAGAGCAAATCGCCTCCGCCGTTACCATCATCGTGCAAGTCGACAGGCACAAGGACGGCACTAGGAAAGTCACAAACATCAGCGAGATCATCAAGATGGAGGGAGACATAATAACCATGCAGGACATCTTCATGTTCAACCACGAAGGATGGACACCTAGCGGAAAAATCAAAGGCAGACACATAGCGTGCGGCAATATCCCGACATTTATGGAAGAGATTAACAGGGCTAAAATCAAACTCGATATCGCGATGTTCCGCGACGAACGCGAAGGAGGCTTCGTTTGATGCTTGCCACCATAACAACCCAAGACACCTTGCCCGCCGCGGCTACCGCCGCCGCGATTGTACTCGTAACGTTGGTGGTAGCCGATTTCTTCTCCTACACATCAAAAACCTACAAGGAGCGCTATATCCGCGAGACGGCGGTGGAATTGGACGATGTCCTTCTGCAAATGCCTCCCGGCAGAATATTGGACCTAAGCCTGGCCTTGGCAACACTGGCGGCTTTTTTAGGTGTGGCGGCCTTGGCCATGTGGAGCGAGGTGTTCTCATGGGTGAAAGCCGCGTTTGTGGCGGTAATCCTCGCGGGGCCGGCCTTCATAGCGCCAAGGATGTATCTGAAGCACCGCAAAGCGGCGCGTCTCAGCCAATTCAATGAGCAACTGGAGGACGCTCTGATGTCCATGAGTAGTGCGTTGAAAGCCGGATTCAGCATCAACCAGGCGCTGGAAAGCGTGGCGCAGGAAAACCGCAGGCCCATATCCGTGGAATTCAGGTTGCTAGTCCAGGAAATAAGACTCGGAGTACCCTTGGAAAAGGCGCTCCGAAACATGGAGGACAGAATGCAAAGCGAGGACCTGGAGCTGGTGTCCACGGCCATTATCACCGCCCGCCAGACAGGTGGAGAGCTTACAGTGATCTTCCAACGCCTCGCCGCCGTCATTAGGGAACGCACTAGAATACAAGGGAAAATACGCTCCCTAACCGCTCAGGGGAAACTCCAGGCGTACATCGTGGGGGGAATGCCGTTCATGCTAATGTTCGCCATGAACTATGTGGCGCCGGACGTGATGAGCGTCTTCTTCAACAGCTTGTGGGGGCTCCTGCTGATTGTCGGAGTATCTATACTCGTGGGATGCGGATTCTTCGCGATAAGAAAAATAACAACCATAGACGTGTGAGGTTGCGATGAGCAATTTTATGATATTTATGTCCGCACTATGCACTGGAATCGCCTCGGGCGCCGCGGCCCTCTATTTCCTCGACACCATGGGAGCGGTACGAATAGACACCGCGCAGGAAGAAGAGGCGCGCCAGCTTCCCCTCATATTCAGATTGTTCCTCCCATTCGCCACCAACTTTGAAAGGATAGCCGGACGTCCCTCGTTCGACACGTCCAGGGACCTCCTGACCGCCAGACTGGCGATGGCGGGATACGAGAACGCCTTGACAGCGACAACGTTTATCGCCTTGCGAATTCTCTTATCCTCCTTCGGTTTCGCGCTATTCGTCGTCATGACAATTGCTGGACATCCGCTAGGTGGCGCCGTTTTGGCGCTGGCGTTGTACGTCTATCCGCAAGCTTGGCTCAAAAAAACCATTGAAAGGCGCCACAGATCGATTCAGAGAGCGCTCCCGAACGTCCTCGACCTCCTCACCCTCTCGGTCGAGGCTGGAAAAGACTTCCTAACTTCGCTCCGCGACATACTGGCCCGCAGAAGACGCGACCCATTGGGCGAGGAACTGGAACGCACGTTCCACGAGATACAACTCGGGAAAAAACGCACCCAGGCACTGAAAGACCTCGTGAGAAGGGTCCAGCAACCAGACCTCTCATCCGTCATCAATGCGATAATCCAGTCGGACGAACTCGGAGTAAGCATTGCCCAACTCCTCCGAATCCAAGGCGACCAGCTCCGCTCCAAGCGTTTTCAAAGAGCCGAAAAACTGGCCAACGAGGCTCCAGTTAAAATGATTTTCCCAATCGCGTTGTTCATCGTGCCAGCGGTGCTGATAATAATGGGCGCCCCCCTGATTATGAAAGCCCAACACGTTCTCTTCAGATAGGGGGCGCTGAAAAAGTCGAAATCGCTCCGCCCCCCCCTGGCCCGACGAGGACTACCCCAGGGGGTGCGGGAAGAATAGCGGACCGTAAACAAGCGGCGTTGCCATCGGTGAATGCGTCCAACAAGTTTTGGCAAGCCAAATGATACTGAATTTGACAAAAAAAACCATCGTGGCGAGGCGGCCATACTCCGCCATCTCGTTCCTCGCTAGAAGTCGAGGAATGATTTTCCGCGAGTTCGCCGATTTCGACGCCATGGTCTTCAACCAATGCAACGCCATCCACACCATGCTGATGCGGATAAATATCGATGTTATTTTCATTGATTCCGACAATCGCGTTTGCGATTTACGCGAGAAGCTTGTACCTTGGAAACCGTTGGTTAGGTGCGCGTTGGCGCGAGCGGTCGTGGAACTTCCGGAGGGTGCCATTCGAGAGTCGGACACCGCTGTAGGAGACATCTTGGACTTGAACGCCGAGGTGACCTCGGAAGTCAAAAAGAAGCTAGGCGAAGGTTTAATGCCCACACCCGAGACAATAATGTCCCCCATAAAAAGGGACGCGGAACAAGCAGGATGAATATCTTCTTCACAGGTGGACAACGTTCCGAAGGAAAAATCGCGGTTCCGGAATCGGGAATCCGACTCGGACGGGAACTGGACAACGATATAGTGATCGAAGGAGAGGGCGCCTCCCGCTACCATGCGAGAATCCTCAAGGTGGGAGGAGAGTGGATCGCAGAGGACTTGGGCAGCACAAACGGCACCAAGCTCAACGGCATAAAACTAGAACCCAACAAGCCAACCCCAATAAAGGACGGCGACTCCATCGCCATAGGCAAGCAAATCATGGTGTTCGCCGAAAAGGAACCGGCGCTCGCCCCACAGCCCGCCAACAACATGGCGGACACAAAAAAAGTCGATAGCGACGACCCCAAGGAATCGGAAGAACCTCCCCAGGAACCACAGACACCTCTAATAAGAATAACCCCTCCGGCCCCCTCTGGAGTAACGGTTCCGGACACGGCCCCCATCTCTTCCGCCCCCGAAAAATCGGCGGACAGAGATTCCTTCTCCGATTTCTTCTCTCAGCAACCGGGAAAGGAAGACAACGTGTCGCTACCGGCGGATGATTTCTTCGGTAAAACAAAACAAGACATCCCCCAAGAGGACAAATCCGAAAAAAAACACGCCGGGCCGTTGTTTTACATACTCGTTCTGGGGACGGCCGTCCTCATGGTAGTCGCCTTTCTTTACTTCGAAAACCTCAAGGACAAAAAATACGCCAGGAGCTCATCCAACGCGTCTAGAGCGGCCGCGGCTAGAAAGGGCGCCCCCCTCCTGGTCAGATACGAAAAAGAAATCGCGACATCAGGCGACAACGAGAATATCTTCAGATTTGTGCTGGAAATAAAGGACGGGAATGTCACCATCATTAGGGATGATCTAATGGCGCACTTAAAGGACAAACTCTCGCGAAAAGTCGGTGAGGAAGACATCTTGGATCTCGAAAACACCATCCGAGACACCGATTTCATGTCGCTGGAACAACCCCAGAAAGGCGTCCCTACAGCCAAGGAAGACCGTTCCCAACGACTTATTGTGGCGTATGGCAACAATATGAACGATATCGAGGTGGACAATGCTCCTCCTCCGATCGCCTTCCAGGAAGTGGTCGAAGCTCTGGAAAACTTCTCCAGGGATGTCCTAAGCATCCCACCGGTTTCCCTAACTCCAGAAGAGATGCGCCAGGAAGGAATTGACGCCTACCTCAAGGCTAAAGAACTCTTCGAAAACTACGAAGCGAAAGACGAGAACCTGAACGAATCGATAAAACGCTTCAAAATCGCGGTGGAAAACCTCAAGGCGTTCTCTCCAACCCCTCCAGAATACGAAAGAGCGTATAAAATGCTCCAAGAGGCGGAGAAAATGCTCCGGGACCGAGTGAAGCAACATATCATCAACATGAAACGTTACTGCAGATTGAAGGAGTATGAAAAGGCGAAAGACGAGATGCTGGCGGTGATGGGCGAGGTGGGCCGCGGGACGGACGCCTACAAAAAGGCAAAGAAAACCCTCATTCAATTGGAACAGGAATTAAGAAGAAAAAGAAGATCCAGACGATGATTACAATTGGAACAGGAAAAAACGCTCTCTCGGGACGCTTGATCGCTTTGATTATAGCGGCCGTCCTCCCGGTCTTTTTCGCGGGATGCGCGAAGCGAAAGCAAAAAGACAACCGCGTCCCGGTCTCCCTGACCACTACCCCTGGCAAGGCCAACGTCACAATGATAAGCCACGGGAAAAAACTGGGGACCACTCCATGGAACGCCAAACTTCCCCCGGGCACCTACGTGTTCGAATTCACCAAGCCGGGATATCAAACCACTTGGCGGAAAATCACATGTGGCATCGACAGGGAAGACGTGGAGGTGCGCCTGAAGCCCATTTCGGCCTCGGTCATCATCGACTCCGACCCTCCAGGAGCGACATTGGCGACAAAAGAGGGGAAAACCCTCGGAGCAACACCTATAACGTTGAGGGATCTCCCCATCGGCAAACACACCTACGCTCTCAGCAAACCCGGATTCTCTCCCAGGCAGATATCCTTCTCCATCGAGGACGAAAGACCAATTCTTGTCAAGATAGACTTGGCATCCAACATCGGGACGGTTATCGCCCGATCCACTCCACCGGACGCCAATATCTACGTCGATGGCGATCCTCGAGGGAAAGCCCCCTCCACTATCGAACTCGAACAAGGCTCGCACATCATAACCATGAAGCTAAAAGGGTACGAGCCCTACAAGGAAAAAGTTATTCTCTCCAGTGGTCAAACCGTTAGAATCAACGCCCAGTTGCGTATGCTGCCAGCCTCCCTGACGGTTAACACCACCCCGACCAACGCCTCCCTCTTCGTGAACGGAAAACAGTATAACGACACGCCTACAACCGTAAAAGACCTCCTCCCAGGCGAGTACAACATCAAGGTGTCCAAGCCAAAATACGACACGGCCACCCGAACCGTCACCTTGGACCCGGGGCAAAAATTGACCGTCAACATGACACTCGACTCCAATATGGGGGGAATAGATCTCGTCATCCATCCCCCGGGAGTGACCGTTTACGTGGATGGCAAGAAAATCGGGGTCACACAACCTGGAGAGGCCAAAGGATTGTCCAAGGTCATGGAAATAAGAGGACTCACAAGTGGCATACATACCATCATGGTTGCCCACAAACGCGCCATTCCAACACAAAAAACCTTCAAAATACGCATCAAGAAAGGCCGGATAACCCGACCTAAACCTCTGACGATATGGATCAAGGACACGTACATGAAACTCAAAAACGGCCGAGAAGTGAGAGGTCGGATCGCTCAGCAAAACAGTCGGGAAGTACTCTTCGAACCCCAACCCGGCATCCGGATGGGATACGACAAAAAAGATATCTTGATTCTACGCCCGTTGAAGCCGGAAGAATGATACGCGTTGGCGCTATCCGCGCGTCATCTCCTCGGCGTGCCTAAGGGCGGCTGGTCCTCCACCAAGCATTCTCGCGATTTCCGCAGTCCTGGCCGAGCGGTTCAACTTCTCCACAAGCGTCTTGGTTTTCCCTTCCTCGACCACTTTCTCTATTTTGAAATGGACCGTGGCCGCCGCCGCCACGGCGGGAAGATGCGAGATACATATCAATTGGCGTTGTTTTCCCAAATTGGCCAACTCCTCTCCGACCACCACCGCCGTCTCCCCACCGATATTAACGTCAATCTCGTCGAAAACCAAAATAGGGACATCGTCGGCCTCCGCCAATATCCGCTTCAACGCCAACATCACACGGGACATCTCGCCGCTACTCGCAACCTTCCGCAAAGGCGATGGTGGCACACCTGGATTGGCGGAGAACATGAAATCAATCTTGTCGCTCCCGCGGGAGGAGGAGGTCGCCGCACCGAATTCCACCGCGAACGCCGCATCCTTCAATCCGAGTTTCGCCATTCCCGCGGTCGCTTCGGACACAAGAGCGGAGGCCGCCTTGCGACGAGCTTTCGAAAGCTTCGCGCACGCCGACTCCAAAGCGGCTTCCGCCTCGCGCGCGACCTCCGCGAGTTCCGAACGTCGTTCCTCGTAATTCTCAAGAATATCCAACCGACTCGAAGCCTCGTCGAAAGCGGACAGCACCTCGTCCAATGTCGCCCCATACTTCCGTTTCAGCTTCTCGAGCGCCCCGATCCGTTCCTCAAGCTCCAAAAACTCCCCCTCGTCCATCTCCACCGAGGACGCCAACCTCTCGACATCCATCCCAAGCTCGCGGACAGACTCCACCAACTCATCGCAACACTCCAACAGCTCGTTAGCGGCATCCACTCCCAGTTTCTTCAACGACACCAACCCCCTACGAGCCGCGGAAAGAGACTCGAACGCGCACGCGCCTCCAGCCTCCGTATCCAAAGCTTTGGATATCTCGTCCGTAGTCTCAACGATTACGCGGGCGTTGGACGCTAGACGATGGCGCTCCGCCAGCACCACGTCCTCGCCAGGCGATGGAGCCACCGCGTCCACTTCGGAAACCAGACTTCTTAATTCCTCCTCCTCGGAACGGGACGGCAACTCCGCCTCGAACATCTCCAATTCCGAACGGGCGGTCGAAAGCGCGTCGAACGCGGCGCGCACTTTCCCCAGCGGCCCCGACAACGCCCCGTACCCGTCCAAAATATCCAGCTGGACAGACGGGCTTAGCAACGACTGGTGCTCGTGGGCGCCATGGACATCAATCAATACATCGCCTAGTTTTTTCAATGTCGCCAACGTCACCGAAGTATCGTTTAGAAAATTGCGGGAGGACGACGCGGTGACAACGCGACGTATGATCAGTGGCTCCCCGGGAACCATTGCCACGCCGGCGGCTTCCAGTATCCCCTCCACCTTTCCCAGCGCGGGAGAACCCGCCAACGCCAATCCAGCGCTTATCTCGCAACGGTCGCCGTGAACTCCAACAACACCTTTCCCAGCGCGCTCGCCAAGCAACAACGACACCGCCCCCATAACAACCGATTTCCCCGCGCCAGTCTCCCCGGTTATAACGTTGAGCCCGGAGCCAAACTCCAATTCCGCCCTGTCAACCAAGGCGAGATTCCGAATATCAAGCCACGCTATCATTATCCTCCTCCAACCTCCCGTCCCAAAGCCGCAACCTTCCGTCCATGCGGGAGGCCAACCGCTCCGAATGTGTGGCTAGAATCAACGCCGCTCCATTCTCGGACACCACATCTCGGAGAAGCCCCGCGAGATTGTCCGAATTGGAGCGGTCCAACGCGCCGGTTGGCTCGTCCGCCAGGATAAGGGCGGGACAATTGATCAAAGCCCGGGCCACCGCGACCCTTTGCCGTTCCCCTCCGGAAAGCGTCGATGGAAACCTCCCAGCCAACCTGGCCAACCCCACTCGCTCGAGAAGCATCATCGCCCTCCCCTCCACATCCAATCCCACTGAACGCCTCGAGGAGGATGCCAGACAAGGCAACAAAACATTCTCCAAAACATCGCATTGCGGAAGAAGCGCGTGCTCCTGAAAAACAAAACCCACTTCGGAATTCCTGTACGCGGCAAGCTCGTCGTCGGAAAGCCCGCTCAGCCCTCTCCCCTTGAACACCACCTCGCCGGAATCGGGGATGTCCAATCCCCCGACAATATTCAGCAGCGTGGTCTTCCCGGAACCGGAAGGGCCCGTCACAGCGATCAAATCCCCGGAATTCAACTCCAAGGAAACACCCGAGAGAACCTCCACGCGCTTCCCGTCGGCATCGGCGGACACCGAATACGTCTTGCGAACCCCCTCGAGCCGCAGAACAACCCCAGACTCCAAACTCATCTTAAAAGTCCCTTGATCTCGGGAGTCCCAGCCAAATCCGCGGGTGTCTTTCCATTATTGTTTTTAATCGACTTGTCCGCGCCATGATTCAAAAGAAATTTCACCGCCTTGGCATCTCCTAGAATCGTCGCGACATGCAATGGAGTGTCGCCATTCTTGTCGCCCCTGTTTATTCCCGCCTGCTGCGACAATAAATACTCCATCGCCTTCGGCTCTCCGCTACGTACGGCGGCGAACAACGGGGTGCGCTTTTTTTTATTGATAGCAAAAACGTTGGCTCCTTTCTCCACAAGCATCTTCATTATATCCACATCACCATTGGCGGCGGCTCGGTGCAAAGGGGAGTTGCCATCGACATCCGCCTTCAAAACGTTAGCGCCCTTCGAGAGGAGATACTTGACGATTTCAGGCTGGGATGCGAAAACCGCGTTGTAAAGGGGCGTGCGCCCGAAAATGTCCGGTTTGTTGAAAAATTTCGGAAAAACAAACAAAACAACCATAACCCTCTTCTTGTTCCCGCTACGTATCGCCCTCAACAACTCCTTGTATCCCTCTTTCTCGTTTAACTGCCGGACGCGGAGTATCATCTTTCGAATGTCTCCAGGAACTCCAGCCGGAATGCCGTCGGAATCCCCATCGGCCGCGGCGAGAAAGAAAGACGGAAAAGCCAACATAAAACATAGCAACAGCAAAGGCCACCGCGCGTTCATCGCCTACTCCCCCTGATAGACAAACTCGGTGGCCGTATCGTCACCTTGGCGCCGGGCTCCACGCTCTCGGTAAGCCAGACGTTACCCCCGATAACCGCGCCCTTGCCGAGCACGATGTCGCCCAATATAGTCGCCCCGGAATAGATGGTGACGTTATCCTCTATGGTCGGATGGCGCTTGGCGCCTTTGATAATCTTTCCACGCTCGTCTTTGGGAAAGCTCAACGCGCCCAAAGTCACGCCTTGGTATATCTTGACATTGTCGCCGATAACGCACGTCTCGCCGATAACCACACCCGTGCCATGGTCTATGAACAATCCCTTCCCCAGGGACGCTCCGGGATGTATGTCAATCCCAGTGTTCCTGTGCTCGCTCTCGCACATCATCCTCGGCAAAAGCGGAACCCCTTGAACATGCAACACGTGGGCCAGACGTTGCGCCAATATAGCCTTGATCCCCGGGTAGCTGAGGATAATCTCGTCTAGGCTTCTAGCGGCCGGATCCCCCTCGAGTGCGGCCACGACATCCAACTTCATAGTCTCGCGTATCTCCGACAACGACGACAACAACGCCTCCACCGCCCTCCGGGCCATCGCGGGGATGTCGCAGTCGTCGCAATGGTCCATGGCGCAGTTATAGCGCAACGCCCGGGCAATCTGGTTCGCCAAATCTATGTGGAGTTTGCGTAACGTCTCGCGGACATTGGACTCCACGCGCCTCATCGAGAACGTCTTCCGTCCCGTATAGCCAGGGAAAATGATATCGGCCAGCTCCCCCAATATCCTCTCGACCTCCACCTCTCCAGGGAGATTGAAGCCCTCGATATGGTTGCACCCGCCACCATCCTCGTAAGTGGCGCAAATGTCGGCGGCTACACCGACAACGAAATCCTCGTCCATAGGCACGACGGCATCAAGGTTTGGACATGTCTTCCTCATGCCCGAATGATAGCATCCTTGGAGGTTAAATCAAGAACAAGGGACGGCGGCCTCTTGAATCCCGCCAAATCGCTCCTATGATTAGGAGCTTATGGAATTCGAATTGCTTTATCCCCAAAAAATAGTTTTCGGGTGCGGTGCGGCCGAGGACCTTCCCGCCATACTGCCCCTCGGCTCCAAAGTGCTTCTAACCACGGGAAAGAGCGCGGTGTCATCGGGCGTGGCCGCGGAAATCGCGGATTCGCTCTCGAAAGACCACACCGTAATCGACGCGTCCGGGCTGGTCGTTCCGGAACCGCCATTGGACAACGTCAACCAGCTCGTCGAAATCGGACGTTCGGAGAAAGCAACCGCGGTTGTCGCGGTTGGCGGTGGCAGCGCCATCGACGCGGCGAAAGCGGCGGCGGCGATAATTCCGCTGGAAGGTGCCGTATCCGACTACTTCTATGGCAAGCGCACGATTAGCAAAAAGGGCCTCTTTATGGCCGCCCTGCCAACTACCGCTGGAACCGGGGCGGAGATAACGAAAAACAGCGTCCTGACCGATCCGGAAAAGCGGATAAAGAAATCGCTCCGCAGCCCTTTCATGGTTCCTGACGCGGCGGTCGTCGATCCCGACCTCACCCTTTCCGCGCCCCCATCCGTAACCGCCGCGAGCGGAATGGACGCGTTCGTCCAAGCACTCGAATCGTTCACCTCCACGGGCGCAAATCCGATAACGCGCTCTCTCGCTAAACACGCGTCGACAACGATTCTGAGCAATCTCGTCGACGCGTATAAAAACGGCGCCGACATCGAAAAACGCACGGCAATGGCGGAGGGAAGCCTCGCCTCGGCGATGGCTTTCTCGCAAAGCGGACTCGGCGCGGCGCATGGACTGGCGCATCCTATAGGCGTCCTGTTGAAAGTGCCCCACGGCGTGGCGTGCTCCATACTAATCGAGCCAGTGATGCGATTCAACCTAGCGACCTGCGCCTCCGACTACGCGGAACTCGCGCGGGAAATGGAGCCATCTCTACGGGACAAAGACGACAAAACCGCCGCCATGCGCTTGATTGAAATGATAACGTCGACGCGCGGGAAATTGGACATCCCGGCGAACTTCGCGTCCTACGGGCTGGCGGAAAAACATTTCGGCTTCATAATCGCCAACTGCCGGGGCGGCAGCATGGATCGCAACCCGCGCCCCGTGAGCGACGACGACGCATGCGCCATCCTACTCTCCCTCGTCGAATAGCCCACCGGGGCGCAGATTAATAATACGCAAGCATTTTTCCTCGCAGAGACGCGAAGAACGCAGAGAGGGGATTTTTTACCATGTAGGAAATGTAGGGGGTGTAGATTAGGTAGAAGAAGAACCACGAATGGACACGAATTTGGAATGAAACTTTGCTTTTTCTTCCGTACAAGCCTTTTAGAGCTCCGTCCGCGGAGACGGAAAAACCCATCAATGGGCCTGTCCTTCCGCAAAGCCCGGATGGGAGCGAAGCTCGGAAGGATGACCTTCGTGATCTCTGTGGTTGAAAAAGTCTTAGAAAAAACCTTCAGGAACACACGTGAGAATAGCTTGACACACAATGCCAACGATGCAAACCGCGTATCCGTATCCTTAAGATTCATCCCCACCACGAAGAGCACGAAGCCCCCGAAGATGGCGATTCCGCAAGCGGAAACGCCATGTTGCGGGGAAAGAGAGAAACTCTGCGTTCTTAGCGTCTCCGCGAGGAATAAAAGGAAACAGGCGAAGGCGACGAAATCAGCGGTGCGTTTCCAGCTTTACGGGAATTAAGTGGACCCTGAGAGTTCGCGGGATATATTCCCGTCATGTTTATCGACAAAGCACTTGTGTCCGCCACCGCGTTCGCCGCGGGTTTCGCACTAATGGGAGTCGAGGTGTTCGGTGTAAGAATGCTGACTCCGTATTTCGGCGGCGCGTTCACCGTATGGGGAGCGATGATATCGGTGGTGATGGCGGGGTTGGCCGCGGGATATGCGGTCGGCGGTCGTCTAGCCGACAAGTATCCGCCCCGCAAATTACTGCCAACATACTTGGCCATCGCGGGGACAACGACACTACTGACTCCTTTCGCCACGCCTTTGGTGGGAGGCGCCATAGCCAATCACATCGTGGACGCCAGAATTGGCGCGCTCCTCGCGGCTTCCCTCCTGTTCCCCATCCCCACCGCGGCAGTAGGGGCGCTCACTCCGGCGCTGATCAAAAAGAAGACAGATTCAATTGAAAACGTGGGAAACTCCAGCGGAGCCATTCAATTTCTAGGCACGTTGGGCTGCATCGCGGGAACTCTCTCCAGCGCCTTCGTCCTCGTCAAGAAAACATCATCCTCCACCTCGATGTATATCTTCGCCACAATTCTCCTCGCCAACGCGGCGGCATGGATAATTCTCAACGCAATCCAAAAGGATTAGCGGAACGATTGAAAAAGAGTTAACCGAAGAATCTTAAAATAAGAATATCAGACTCGATTTTTTGTGAGGAGTAAAATCGCGCGAAGCGCAGCTCCCATCTGTGAAATCTGTGAAATCCGCGGATAAAAATCCGGGAACTTGCGAAATGCGCGGGAAAGCGGTATGCTATGCGTGGGAAAATTGAGAATCCGGAAAAGTCAATAGCGGAGGTGTGTGACCCCGCTTTTGTCCTGTAGTAACGGCGACTCATGACGGTTGGCTTGACTTGAATGTAGATAATCCCTATAAGAGCATTGATTGGGCGCAGAATATAATTGAAGCAATAGCGCTACTAGGTGCTGTAACTAAGGGGAAAGAGTAGTAGAAAAGTAGCAAACGCAATAAGAGGTTTTTTCAAATGAAAGAACGCAAAAGCAAAATTGCACTCATTTTGATGCTCATTTCATCGATTTCCATTGTAATATCGTGTGCAAATACAGTTGTTAGCATTATGAATGATCCAGATACGATTGTTAACATGCTAGATGATGCTCATTCTAATGCCGCAAAAATAGCTATACTCAACAATATTTTCATGGATATTGCCATTCCGTCGTTCACCGTTGGATTAGCTTTGGGCGTATGGCTTATCCCCCCGTGGTGCCATAACCTAGCCAGAAAAACGAATCAGGAGTCATTAACCCAACCCAAGAAAAAAAGTGAGGCTGGAGAAAACTCTTAAAACCAGATTTCGTCCCCCCAATTTGACTTTAAGATAAGAGGGAAGGTTTTTACCATGTAGGGAATGTAGGGGGTGTAGATAAAAAGAGGTTAGCCACGAATTGACACGAATGAGAAATGTTAGGGGGGAAGTTGATTTTCTTCCGTTCAAGCCTTTTCCATCTCCGTCCGCGGAGATGGAAAAACTTCGTGAGCTTCGTGATCTCTGTGGTTAAAAAAGTCTTAGAGAAAGCCTTCAGAAACACACATAAAAATAGCTTGGCGCACAATGCCAATGTTGTAGTCGGCGGATCCGTGTTTTTAAGATTTATCCCACCACGGAGAGCACGAAGTCCACGAAGATGCCGCTTCCGCTTCGCGGAACCGGCATGTTGGGGAGAAGAGGGAAAAAACTCTGCGTGCTTTGCGCTCCTAGGCGAAGGCAACGTGATCAGCGGTGCGTTTCCAGCTTTCGCGGGATTGGCAAGCGCCTCAAATCGCTAGTCGGGTCCAAGGGTTTTGGGAGTCTGCGACCAAGCGGAGCGAGGGGAGCCTTCAAAACACACGAACGTGTGCTGCCAAAACCTTGGAGATGACACCATTAAAAACAGGCTTAACCCAATGAAAATTAAAAACTTGCCAATTATTCAGTGAGCTCTAGTTGGAATCCCAATCCCTGAAGCAAAACCTCGGCTTCCTTGTCGCACGACTCGAGCTCAACCACGAACGCCGGAGGTTCCCTCCGCAATGGATAATCCCCGCGCAACCGCTCGAAATCCCCGGAATTGGCTCTCAAAGCCGCATCGTCCCGGCGTATGTCGTAAGTGGCGTTTACCGCGGTTTTCGCAACATCCAACGGCGCTATCCCGTCATTGGCGATGCTTATCGCGGGATTCGCTGGCGGCGGCACGTCGGGTGCCCAGTCGTCCAAGCCCAAGTTGAAAAAACGGCTCACCGCCCTAACGCTGCCCGCCGTTCCGTTGGCTTTGCCGTCGGCGGAATAGCCGGCGATATGAGGGGTGGCAATGGCCAGCATATCCAGCAATTCCGAATCGACGCTGGGCTCCCCCTCCCAGACATCCAATGCGGCTCCGACGATCTTGTCCGAGGCCAAGGCACCCTTCAACGCCGCGGCATCCACCACCTCACCGCGGGCCGTATTGACAATCCACGCTCCCGACTTGACACCGCCAAGTAGTTCCGCATCGCACAAATGGAATGTCGCATGTCCCCCCTCCCGCGTCAACGGCACGTGGAATGTCAGAATATCGGCATTTTTGGCAACGCGTTCCAGGGGCGCAAATCCCCCGCAAGCTTCCACGAAGCCGTCGGACTCTCCGGCTTTTTCCAACGGCGGGTCGCAAACCAGCACATCCATTCCCAAAAGCGCCCCCAACGAGGCGACCTTCGACCCCACATGCCCATACCCAACCACCCCGAGAGTTTTTCCCTTCAATTCCCCCCCAAACAGATTGAGCAACAGTGACGCCATATACTGGCGCACGGAGGAGGAGTTGCATCCCGGAGCGTTGCTCCAAGCGATTCCCCGGGACGCGCAATACGCGGCGTTTATGTGGTCCGTCCCTATCGTGGCGGTGGCGATGAAGCGCACACTGGAGCCGTCCAGAAGATTGGCGTCGCACCGGGTTCTGGTCCTGACCACAAGTGCGTCGGCATCGGCTACATGGCGGGAAGTTATTTCCCCTCCCGGAATATACGCAACATCCGCGACTTCCTCGAAAACGCCGCGGATGAAAGGAATTTTATCATCTATGATAATTCTCATTTCCGCGCCTTACACGACTCCTCGTGGTATTCGGCGTCCTCGTTCACTGCCCAAGGGTCCTTGTTGGAGCCCATGACAACCTCCGCCGCCAACAGCCCCGTCTCGATGGAGTGGTCCATGTTGTTGTATCGAAACTGCCCATAGCGCCCTATGGGGATAATGTTGCCCGCGTCGGCAATGGCGTTTTTTATGACGGCGAGCCTTTCCTTGTAGTCGCCAAAGTAGCATGGATAGGCTTTTGAATATTTAACGACCATTATTTCGGGCTTCCCGTCGGGCGAGCCCGAAAT
>WFSE01000127.1 GCA_015486135.1 Lentisphaeria bacterium | reverse complement strand
TTGGGGAAGGAGGGGGCAAAGAGCGAAACTGATTCCAAATGTCACAGGGGAGGCAGAATTTAGGATTTCGGGTTTAGGATTTCGGATTTTAGATCACTTGCCTCCTTTCTTGCGTCTTTTCGCCGCCAGTAGCCTGCCCACGGAGTGGGAGTCCGTATCGCTCCCATTTTCCTCGTCGGATTTGGGGCCGTCATTAGTGGGAGTTGGTTCCGCGGTTTTCGCGGAATCGGTTTTTGTTTTTGATACGATTGGCGTTGATGTTGTTCGTTTGGATTTTTCCTGTGAGGATGGGGGTGCCGAGGGCGGTATGGAAACGGTTGTTCTGGTCGATTCTATTTGAGTTTCAACCGATTCTTTGCGTTTTAGCAGCGCTCCCAATGTCTGTGTGCTTTCTTCTCCCGAGCCGCGTTTTCGTCTGAAGAACGCGATAATCGCGCCGAAGTCTATTTGAATCCGGCGGATACCCACGTCCAATGGAATGCAGCATGCGATCAGGAGGAGGAAAAGGTCGAAGATGGGCTTGGATATCCTGCGGGTTTCGCGGTCTTTGGTGAATATTTCTTTTCCCGTCTCGTTTCCGGTCAGGAGGCGGCCGGAGGTTCTCTGGACTATTTCTTTGATAAGTTTGGGGTTTGATCTGAAACGGAGGTATTCCGCCGAATATGGCACTGCGAGCGCCGCGCTGGTTCTCTCATCCCGGCCGTCCCCCGATGCTACGGCTACTATTTCGTAACGCCCTTTCCCCCAGAGCGGGAAGGTGGCGCTGTATCGTCCCGGGGCATCCTGTTTGAACTTCAATTCGACACTGCGACCGCCCGGGCCGGCGATAATCGCCCCGGCGTCAAGAAAACCTGGATGAGGATGGAAGTCCTCCATGATAAGCACGCCGTTGTTTCCGGAGGCGAAGGCTCGCAGCCTCAGGCTGGAAGCTTTGGAAATTCTTGATATTGAGACAACGAGCTGTTTGATAAACGGGAGGAATTTGTTCCATTCGTACCAATCCTTCGCCCAATTGGGGGCCAAATCGCTGGTGAAAGCCGCTGTCCTGCCCACGCCGAATTGCCCCACCGCCAATACCGGATCCAACTGGTCTTTGTCGGGGCCGCGTAGAACTACTCGGCAACGTCGCGGATCGTCCTTCGCCGATGTCAGCACGTAGCCGTGTAGCGGAGGGAAGGCGGATATCTCCTTGAGGAGGGCCCCGTCGTCGAATTCCACTCTCGGCACGAAGGTTTGGTTTTGCACCATGGAGCGCTTGATGGTTTTTGCCTCTTTTACGAATATCCTAGGTAGCTGGCGTGGGTTTTTGGGATAATAGAACCGTCCTCCGGTACTGCCGGCAATGGCTCTCATCGCGCGCTGGTACCCTCCTTGGTGGTAGCCGTCCACGAGGACGGTGGAGATGCTGATTTTAGCTTTTTTGAATTTGTTGATTAGCGCTGGAGGGGGGGGCGAGGGATCGCCATCGGAGATGATAATCATGTGCTTGGCGGCGGCGTTGGAGGCCTTAAGCCCCTTGAGCCCCATGTTCATCGTGTTTGCGAAAGTCGGCATATCTCCCGGGGCGGCTCGATTGATTTTCTTCACCAGTTTCGAGTATTGAGAAGCGGGAGTCAGGGGGAATATCCATTTTTCTCCCTTTTGGTAGTCGTATGCTATGAGACCGACCTCGTCTTTCGCGCCCAGCACCCGTATAGCCGCCTTGGCTATCCGTTTCGCCCATGTGTTGCCGTCGGGGAACTCGCAGGTGTGGAGAATGATGACCAAAGCGCCCTTGGGAAGGACCTTCTTGTTGGTTATGTCCATGTTCACCGGGAGGATTTCCTCGATGGAGGTTCTGTTGTATCCTCCTGGGCCGAACGAGTTGGCGCCGCCGACCATGAGGAATCCCACGCCTTGGTTTTCGACAGCTATCTTCAACGCGTTGAACTGAGCGCCGAAAAACGCGTCGGCGGGGACATTGTCGAAGATGACGCAGTCGTATGGCATCAAGGCCATGCCCGTACTGGGAAACTCCGCCGCGTCCATGGTCTCGACCACAAAGTCGTTTCGCCGTAACGCGTCGAGAAGGGGTTGCCAGTCGCGTGGGTCGCCGTACGAGTCTTTAACGAGGAGGATTTTTCCCTGTCCCCTAAGGTAGAGTCCGCCGATCGCAATGTTGTTTTGCGTCCAACCATCGGCGTGGTCGCCGGGGAATATTTTGGCTACATATTCGTAGTATCCCGGGGTTCTCATGCGGAGGGGGATGGAGAAGCGGTTTCGTCCAGCCTTGTAGGACACATTTTGGGCGAATATGCGGTTGCCATTTTCCTCCAGCGTCAAAAGGCCGGTGCCTGGTTTCAGGGAGGAGAGGAGGACGGCCGCCTCGTAGGTTTCGCCTTTTTTCACTCGCACGGGGAGGTCGATTCTCTCGAGCCAGACTTCCTGGTCGTAACTATATTCCAGCGGAAGCGCGTCGACAGGGATCCGTTTCGACCTCAGACCGTTCAACGCCTCCTTCAATATTCCTTCGTTGGTGGCTCCGTCGGTTATAAGAACAATCCTGCCGTTCTCTCCCTGGGGCACCATCGCCGCCGCTAGGGAGAGCCCTTTCGCGATATTTGTAGCGTCCTTGCCGACGACGGAATTTATGGACTCCAGTGGGAACGCTTGGCGGGGAGGTAGCTCCACCGCGGCGTCCCTGGCGAACACCACCAGTCCCGCCTTGTCTTTTCCCGATCGTTTTTGGACTGTTTTGTTAACGAATTTTATAGCGTTTTTGACTCCGCTTCCACCCATAGAGTCCGATACGTCCACGAGGTAGATGATACTTAGGGAGTCGTTTTCCCTAACGGCTCTCGGACCGGCTAGGGCCATGAGGAGAAGTCCGAAGATCAAGAGCCTAACCAGTTGAGCGGCGAAAGCGCGCGTTCCGCGTAATCCCGACATTCCGGTGGCGAACTGCCACCAGAACCAAGGAGAGAGCAGGAACAACCAGAGCCAACCCGGTGACGTGAATATCAAAGGGTGGGCGAGCTCTATGTACAACAACGCGCCGCCAAATAGGATAAGAAATACCACTAGCGGGGCTATGGAAGCCCACGCTATCCTCCCCCTTGGACGGGGAAACAACAGACTGCTTGGCGGGATTCTCATGCGATGAATGCCTTTCCATTTCAATGCCCCGAAAGATACACCCTGATAGGGGACTAGGAAAGGGGCTCGGGAATAATTGCCTATTGACTCTTTTTTGCCAACTACGGGAAAGCTGGAAACGCACCGCTGATCTTGTCGCTTTCGCCTAGGAGTATGCCTATATCCTTTCGTTCGCACTGCGAACCCTCCAGGCTTTGCGGAAGGATCGCCCACATGTCCCGCCGTCTTGTCCCGCCGTAGCTTCATGCGGAGGAGGAAGCCTTGGCGAAGGAGGAATCACAAGTCCTCCATTTTTTCCCGCCATAGCTTGAGCGAAAGCGGAAGCCGCCTGGGAGGGCGACGGAGGATCGGCACGGTTCCGACTTTTTCGGCAAGCTCCAGAATCGACGGCATTGGTTGTCGACACACGCGCGCCACGTTCCGAGAGGCTACTCGAACCGCCAGTTGACGAATATCATAATCGGAGCCAAAGATTTGGGGAAGTTTTTGAACCACGCCCGATTGTTCTCTATAATGTTTATGAAGCCAAGTTGCACGCCGGGGTGTGCCTGTTTGGTGTGGTTTATCAAGCCGACTTGGGCGCCGGTGGTCTCGTTGGTGTTGTTCAGGAACCCGAATTGGGCGCCAGTGTATTTGTCCGCGTAGTTGACCAAGCCGAAGCTCGCTCCCAAGCTGTCGCCGATTGAGCCGTTGACGAATCCCAGCGCCAACCCCATCTGGGGGTTTTCCCCCCATACGCTGAGAGTCAAGCCCCGTATCATTTCGGAGCGGTCGCACACGGCTACTTCCGGTGTTAAACTGGCCTGGAATACGGGATCCATAGCCTTCGCCGTCGTCGCCAACGCCAGCATGACGCAGACAATCGCTATGCTTCCTACTGAGCGCATGTCTTTTCTCCTGTTTGTTGATTGCCGATTGCATTCCACTTCCATATCATAGGGCTTCCTGAATAATTGGCAAGTGCTTAAGACTCATTGGGTTAAATTTCTTGTTAACGGTGTCGTCGTGTTTTCCCGACTGGTCATATCTGTTTGGGGGGTGCTATGCCGACTCTGAAGTGATACTGTCCGTGGCAGATGGCTATGGCCAATGCGTCGGTGGCGTCCAATGGGACCTTGTCCACGCTTACGCCGGTTATGGACGCGACCATTACCGCTACTTGGTTTTTGGATGCCATTCCCGTTCCGACGACCGCCTTTTTAGCCTTCCTAGGGGCGTATTCGAAGGCTGGGACACCGGCTGTGGCCAGCGTGGCCACCACCGCTCCCCGAGCCAAACTGAGAATCATCGCGGTCTTGATGTTTCTTTGAAAAAAAGCGCTTTCAATAGCCGCTTCCTCTGGAGAGAACTTCTCCACCAGCTCGGCTACCCCTCCGGCGATTCTACGCAGACACTCGCTATGGGGGACTTTCGCAGGGGAGTCGATGACACCACAATCGAGGACTTTGATCTCTTCGAGAGATAGAATCTCTATGACGCCGTATCCGGTGCGTCTTATCGCAGTGTCAATTCCTAATATGATCATGCAATGGGGCTCCCGGGTAAACGAAACCTATACCATTCGCATTGCCCCATTGCAAACGGTCTGTGGAGGCTGTGGAGGACGCTTGGTTGTGATTGACATTGGCGGTGGTGGTCAACGGCAGGGGGCTTCCTCCACTTTCATTGGCGACAACTTGCCGTCCAGGAAGACTTTCGCTCTTTCCGCGAAAAGCCTTGGAGAGTCCGTGGATAAAAATTCTCTTCGTCCGGAGCTGGTGTCGATTATCTTGGCTAAATCCAGCTTTTCGAGAGTTTCGCGGATTTTTTCGGCTATCGCGATGGAGCTATCCACTATCGTAATACTTGGAGGGAGAACCGTGCGTATCGCATCGATTAGAAGAGGGTAATGGGTGCAGCCTAGAAGCAGGGTGTCGGGCGGGGAATCGAGAATCGGCGTTAGATAATGTTTTATCGCGGAAGTCGCGATGGGATGGTTAGCGAGTCCGTCCTCGACGATGGGGGCGAGGATTGGGCACGGTATCGAGATAGTTTCCGTATCGGGTAGTTTCGCGCGTATTCCGCGCTCGTAGGCGCCGCTCGCGATAGTCGCTCTTGTGCCCAAAACGCATATTTTGCGCGGATTCCTTGGGATTATGGCCTCTATCCCTGCATCCACGACTCCGAGAATGGGAACGCGGAACCCGCGGGCCTCCAGTTCGGATTGGATGAATGGCAGGGCTGTGGCGGAAACGGTATTGCATGCGACTACGATCATTTTGACGTCCCGCTCCAAGAGGGCTAGGGCGTTTTCCAAGCCAAACCTTCCGACCGTCTCCGGAGATTTGTCTCCGTATGGCACCCGGGCGGTGTCGCCGAGATATATGATGTCTTCATGGGGAAGAAGCGCATCCAAAGCGGCGACGACAGTCAGTCCTCCCAAGCCGGAGTCGAAAACGCCAATGGGTGCTGTCTTGGAAATTTTGTTCATTGCGACCCTATTCCAATCGTTGAAATTTTAGCTAAATTAGTCTCTAGACTTGACTTGTCGAGGTGAACGGACGATGAAATTCGTTGTTGACTGTGGAATTTTGGATGCTGTGGTGTCGGTTAGTCGGCGGACTGGGTTGGTTTCGCGGGTGGAACTGTGTCCAGTCGGTGCTGCCGATCGAAGCGGATGTAGCGAAGTCCCTAGGCATCTGGCTGGGTTTGCCGCGGAAATCGCGGATTTTGTTTCGAGTGGGGGGAATGAGCGGCCTTCGATCGAGGCGGTGGATCTTTACTTGTTGAGCCCGTTCGCATTGAAAGCGTTGCGCCATATCCGCGATGGAATTCCCCCTGGTGCGGTGGCGACATACGGGGAGGTGGCGCGCGCTATTGGGAGGCCGGGGGCCGCCCGGGCGGTGGGACGTGTCATGGCTAGGAA
Organism: Lentisphaeria bacterium; assembly: GCA_015486135.1. Lineage (GTDB taxonomy): Bacteria > Verrucomicrobiota > Lentisphaeria > Victivallales > JAADHT01 > WFSE01. The sequence goes on along the minus strand of WFSE01000127.1, from coordinate 5,327 downwards.
TCCGTTTCCGCTGGTGTTCCCGTGCCACCGCGTTGTCCGCGCTAACGGAGGGGTCGGTGGATTCCAAGGTGGCGAGTCCCAAGAAGCCGTATCCCTGAAAACGCTCCTTTTGGCGAATGAAGGGGTTGTCCTCGACATTCCTGGAATGTAATGGAGGACTGGCTGGATAATTGGGGCTTGCTGAAAAAGTCGAGAACGGGTGAGTGGCTAGGCAATAAGCCGAAGGTGTACCAGGGTACTCCGAGGCGAAATTAACGCCGCCAATGGCCCGTTCCCGGCTTTCGCGGAATTGGCAAGTGCCTCAAAATACTAGTCGGCTCCAAGGTTTTTGGGAGGCTTGCTCCAAAAACCTTGGAGATGACACCGCTAAAAACAGACTTAACCCAATGAAAATTAAACACTTGCCAATTATTCAGTGAACCCTAATTGGCAAGTGTGCGGTGATCGGGGTCGGAAGAGATCGCCTCGCGAAGACGCGGAGAACGCAAAGAAAGAAGGGAAGACTTCACCACCCGCTTCGCTCGAGACACGGAGATTCGGAGGAATCGAGAACACGGAGATCGTGTGAATTGGTCATGCCGTACCCGGCCTGCCAAATTCACCCGATGGCGTTAATTGGAGAAGAGATTTAGCCACGAATCTTCACGAATTGTCACGAATAGTTCGTTCTTTGCGCGCAAATAACAAACTAGGGTTCATTGAATAATGCGCGAATGGATTTTTCTTCCGTGCAAGCCTTTTTCATCTCCGTCCGCGGAGATGGAAAAACTTCGTGTTCTTCGTGATCTCTGTGGTTAAAAAAGTCTTAGAAAAAACCTTCGGAAACACATACTAGAATAGCTTGATAACAATGTCAATGTTGTAAACTTCAGATTCGTATTTTGAAGATTATCTCACCACAGAGATCACAAAGAGCACGAAGATGTCGCTTCCGCTAGCGGAAACGACATGTTATGGGGAAGAGAGGCTCTCCGCGTCCTTTGTCTCTCCGCGAGGAAAAGGAGGAGATGTTGCCTCGCGAAGATGCGTAGAATGCGGAGAGTGCCCTATCCTAGGGTTTTTTCGGGAACTCCTGTTTATGACGGAGGGTATCGTTTGATTTTGTCTTTCGGCGCGCCGCAAACGGGGCAACGGGAAAAGTCGCCGTCGCCGTGGAAAGTGTATCCGCAGGAGAGGCAGGTAGCGTAATTTTCGACTGGAATGTCCTCGCCCGCTTGTAGCGACTTCGAGGCGGCTTCGAACAGTGTTTTGTGGATTTTCTCCGCCTCGATGGCGTCGAGGAATGAGTATGCGGCGAGTCCGAATTGTTTGGATTTTGCCTGTTCCAAATACTGGCGGTACATGGTTGAGACCTCGTAGGTTTCGGCGGCTATGCTGTCGTCGAGGTGCTTCGCCAAGGGGGCGTCCATGTCGAGCGCCATGAAATGGTTTTTAGCGTGTTGGTATTCGGCGTCGGCGACCGCTTCGAAAAGCCGGGCGAGATTCGCGAATCCCGCGTCGCGCGCGGATTCCGCGAATATTTTATAGCCCAGATGGGCGGACGCCTCTTTGGACAAGGCGTTTTCCAGCGCGGCCCTCATTTCCGGGTCGGATATCTCGCGCTCGTATTTTTTGTCGTCCAGGGGAACGCGTTCGTGCGTTGGCCTGTCGTCTGTAAAGGAGAATTTGACGATATGGTTGGTGGCCAATGATTGGTCGATTTTATCGTTGACGAATTCTATGCGCGCGCCCGCGCCTCCGGTGACGACGATAGGGATGCCGTCCACGGCCGATTCAAAATAAGAGTGGAGGTGTCCCGATATGAAATACGCTATATTTTCCGCGAACGGCGCGTAAACCGCTCGGAATTCCTCCCATTCCGGTGGATCTACCGAGTTGGAGTTGACATCGTTAGGGGGAGGAATATGGAAGGCGATCGCTGTCGGGAGTTCCGGTTTGAATTCCAGAGCTTTTTGGAGAAAATCCAATGTTTCTGGAGAGAAACGCCTGCGGGAGTTGTCAAGACATATCAGCTTGAACCGTTCGGAATGGATCATGTAGTCGGAGGAGCCGAAATATTTTTCGTAATCGTCTTTGTCGTGATTTCCTTTGAGGGCGTAGACGGCTGAATTTGAGATGGTGTTCACGAAGGACACGACATTTTTATAGAACCGTTCCGCCCCGGTCGGGACGATATCGCCCGCGATGAGCGTGAAACCATCGTCCGGGATGGAGAGGGCTTTGGCGAAGACGGCCATGGTCGCGGCACCTAGACCATCGCAACCTGGGTCTCCCAGAACATTGAATCCCGTGGCGTCCGGGATGCTGATGAATTGCTCTTCGACTTTAACGATTCCCATGGCCTGATGTCCTATTCGGCAATTCCTATTTAGATGTTCGGGGTCAGTTCCGCACTTTGACTGATGTCATAAGTGCTGGTCCCGACCCCGCCGTTTTATCATGTTTTGGGATGGAACACGGTTTTAGGCGAGCCGCATACCGGGCACTCCCAGTCGTCCGGAAGGTCTTCGAACGGGGTTCCCGGCGGTATGCCTTTGGCGGGGTCGCCCTTCGCGGGATCGTACTCGTAGCCACAGACTTCGCAGACCATGATTCCTTCCGCGGAAACCGCGTCGTCTTTACCCGTGGACTCTTCCACGAATGTCGGAGCGTTTTTGGGCGCTTTGCCTTTCATCACCTTGTGGTAGTAGTCGTAGGTTAGTGGAGCGGAGTCGGATACGATTTCCGCGTTGGTGACCTCTCCGATGAATATGGTGTGGGTCTCTAGTTCGACCGATTGCGATATCGAGCATTCCAAAGTGGCGTTGATCCCCTCCGTCAGAACGGGAGCGCCGTTGTCGGCGGGGCGCCAAGGGGTGTCCGCGAACTTATCGATGTCGCGGCCCGAATTGTAGCCGAAGGTCTTGATGGTGTCGGGTGGGACATCCTGGTTCAATACGGAGATGGCGACGGCCTTGGAATCTTGGATGAATTCCCAGGTGTAGTTGTCGCGGCTGACGCCAATAGCCAACCTTGGAGGCTTGGAGGTTATCTGGAAGACAGTGTTTCCGACGAATCCGTTTTGCTCGCCGTCTTTCTTCTTGGCGGAGACCACGTAAAGGCCATAGCTGATTCTGAATAGCGCTTTGGTATCCATTAAAACACCTCCGGAGTTGCTAGGAATGTAAACATCCCGACAAGGCAACTTACCCCGCTATATGGTTCTCCGCAAGTTGGCATGTGCTGAACAAGCTGCTTAGGAACAGGTTGATAGTGCTTCTCTGCGTGCTTTGCTGCTCTGCGAGGAAAAGAAATCGCGCGAAGCGCGGCTCCAATCTGGGTAATCTGAGTAATCTGTGGATAAAAATCCGGGAACTTGCGATATCCGCGGATTCTGGTAGATTACACTATGGGAAGTCAGGGAGTGATTTTTTCGTTGGGAAATGTCAATAATCCTTAAATTCAAAAAAACGGCCTAAAAAATCAATCTAAGAGGCCTTTTAAGGTGTTTTTGATGCGAAACCACACACACAATAGAGGAAATAAAGTGCTCAGACCCCGTAAGAAGATACTTGCCGATCCTTGACGACCGCGGTACATTAATCGGTGTCGCGGAGGGAAAAGGCCCTATCGACAACCCCACTTCGTGGGTGCTCATTGAAAAACTCTATTACAACAGCACAGGCCTGATGAAATCATTCACCAGGCGCGGGAAAAACGGCAAGTTCAAACCTACCCTTAACAAGTTCCGGCAGAACATCGCCCGCTCCAAATACCTCCCCTTCGGATGGACGGGAATGTACAAAGACCGCTTCACAGGTCTCTATCACACTCACTTCCGGGAATACGACCCAATACACGGAAGATGGCTCTCACAGGACCCCGCGGGATACCGCGACGGCTACAACCTCTACGCCGCTTACATGGGCGTGAACGGAATTGACCCGCTGGGGCTGGCTCTCTATGCTTTCGATGGAACAAATAATTATATTGGACAAAAAGACAGAGGCAAAGAAACAAAGACTAACGTCAGGAAATTTTTTGAAATGTATAAATACATGGGGGCAGGAAAACCTATTTATTTACAAGGTGTTGGTAATCCAGACGATTATAGCGGTCTAGTACAAAAAGCAGGCTTGATAGGTGGTTATAAAGGTGGGGCAATAATAGACAGGGCTATGAAGAGGCTGCGTCAAAACTTCAAGGCTGGAGACACCACCATTGATATTGTAGGTTTCAGTCGCGGCTCAGCTTTGGCCTTAGAATTTGCACACAGAATTCAGGATGAATTTCCCGAAGCTAAAATCAGATTTCTAGGACTGTGGGATACTGTTGGTGCTATGGGGCTTGCCAATAATCCAGCACAACTTCCAGCCGATGCAGTTGAACATTACACCGGGAGTCGCATGGCTGGCAACATTATAACATCAATGATATCGTTGAAATTGAGTTTATTTGCCTCTATTCCTGATTCTGTATTTCAAAAAACTAATATCGGCTATAGATTATCCGTTCCGAATAATGTAATAACGGCTTATCACGCAATGGCCATCAATGAAAATAGAGATGCCTTTGACGTTACAAGACTTCCCGCAGCATTTGAAATGTGGTTCTACGGAGTTCACTCTAATATAGGGGGAGGGTATATTGACACTGGTCTTTCAGATATAACTCTGAAATGGATGCTGGAAAAAGCAAAATTATCAGGTTTACAATTTGAATCTGATACCAAGAGTTTAGGTTTTGAAATCAAGCCGAATATTTGGGGAGAGTTGAGGAATGAAAAAAGCGGTTTGTATGGAGAAAAACTGCGGGAAATCAAATGGGGGGATAAAATCCATCCAAGTGCCAGATTTAGACTTTTACATGAAAACGGCGGATATATGCCTGATTTTATCCTTAACAGTTGGAGGATAAAATGATGAAATGTCTGAAATATATCCCACTGCTCATAATACTTTTTTCTTCCAGTAGCTGTAAGGATGAGTCCACTTATACTGTCGAAGTCAATAATAAATCAAAAAATAAACTAGAAGCAGTTAAGATATTTTGGGGGACGAATCACAAAAGTCTCGGTTATGGTCATATATACCCTAATACAGGAAAAGTAGTAGGAGTGGTTTTAAAACCAGAAGGCAAAACAATACTATCCTATTCTCTTGGAGATGAGAAAATCAAAAAAGAGCTTGATATAATGTCAAAAATTCCAAAAAATCAATCTGGTGAGATAATCATTTACATTCATAGCAATAAAGATATAAAGATAAAATTCAAAAAAGAATAAAATATAAAACTCTGTAAGTATAGATGTAGGGGAACAGCGAGTTCGGTGGTCGAAAAACAACTGA
>WFSE01000126.1 GCA_015486135.1 Lentisphaeria bacterium | reverse complement strand
CCTCCGAGGACGGAGCTGGAAAAGGCTTGTACGGAAGAAAAGCCAACGCTACCTCTAACGTTTCTCATTCGTGGAGGCTGGAAGTCCTTCCGCGAAGCCCGAAGGGTTTGCGAAGCAAACGGCAGGATGAAGATTCGTGGCTACCCCTCTTTTTTTGCGCTCTCCGCGTCTTTGCGAGGAGAAAGACAAATCCTACTCTAATCTTTTCCGTTTCTTCCTTTCCGCGGAGAGGATGCCGGCAATGGCTCTATTGGCCTCGTCGACCATGTCCTGCTCCGGGTCCACGAAGGGATTATCCGGGATTTGTGCGGAGGGGGAAAAGGCCGTTGAGAGCGCGTTCCACCAAGCGTTTTTCTTGCGTCTAAGCGCGGCGAGTTCCCTCCGGACCCTTTCGAGTCTTTGCGGGGGAATTCTGGCGGTTCCAATTTCGATGGCGGTTTTGTAATGCGTTTCGGCCTCTTTGCGGAGTCCGGCGGAGGCGCAGGTTCTGGCTAGGAAGAAGCGGTAGAGGATATTGTGCGGTGTGTGCGCCACGGCATCCCGGAAGCGTTTCATGGCGCTGCCGATCTTGCCCCGGTAGTAAAGGTTTTTTCCTTCCCTGAAAGTCATGAATACTTCCGTCCGCTCCAAATCACGGAAGAGCGTGGCGAGCGTGGAGTCTTTCGGGGGGTTGTTGCCGACGATTATCTCCTCCAAGGTGTCGTCGGCGGGGGAGTCCATAATGGAATAGCCCTCGGCGCCGGCGATCGCGCCGGACACGTCGATAGCTATTCCTATGGCGATGTCGTGGCGCTTTCTGGAGAGGGGGTCCGACAAGGTGTTGAACGCGGCGACCAGGCGTTTGAACTCCTCCTCTTTCTCTCTCGATCCGCCGTGCCGGTCGGGATGGCATTCCTTCGCCTTTTTGAAGTAGGCTCCGCGCAATTCGCGGAAATCGCAGTCCGGCGCCACCCCCATAATCTCGTAGTATGAGACGATAGACACGGCGCGGCCCTCCCTTCTTCAGCCCCCGTCTCCGGACACCGGATGTCCCGCGGATTTCGCACTGCCGTTTTTCGGCGCCACTGTCAATGTCAACACGTTCCTGCCGTCCCGTCTTTCGTAACGAACCCCGTCCATCGTGTTTTTCACGAGAAAGATGCCCAATCCGCCCACCTCCCTTTCCTCCAGCGGGACGTCCAGCTCGGGGTCGGGGCACTCCAGCGGATTGAACGGAACGCCGTCGTCGGAAATTACAATGGAAATCCCGCCGTTGTTTTCGGAGACACATTCCAATCGCACGGAAGCGGCTTCCCCCGCATGCTGGCAAATGTTCACGAACACCTCTTCCACTGCTAGCTCTATGCCGCCGAGCCTCTCCGCCGGGACTCCTGTCTCGGCGGCTAATTTTCTCGCTTCGGCGGTAAACAACCGAAGATTCTCCAGCTTGGGCGCGGCTTCAATCATAAACGCGTTCAACCCCCACAATGGATATGTCGTCCTGTATCGGTTTCCCCGTTTCCCGGATGACGGCGTCGAAAATGGCGTCGCAAGCGGTGTCGATGTTCCCCGCGCACAACTTGTCTTGGCATACCGCCAACAGAAAATCCAGCCCAAGCGCCTCGCCGGTATCCTTATCCATCACATCGGTCAATCCATCGGAGTACAAGAGCAATCTGGCACCCGGGGGCATGCGCTTCTTGAAGTCGGCGTATTTGATTCCGCGTTCCACGCCAAGCATGAAGTCCGAAGTGTCCAGGACTTCCAACGTCCCGTCCGGAGCGGCCATTATCGGGGGACAGTGCCCGGCGCTGGCGTATGACAAATGGTTTTTCCTGGGTTTGATTTTCACCAACAGGGCGGTCATAAACATACCAAAGAGGTCGAAATCGTCGGCCATGACCTCGTTTATCAGCGATAGAATCCCGCCCGGGGAGATTCCCCTGCGGTGTTGTTGCAACACAATGCTGTGAACGGCCATATGGGAGAGGAGGGCGAAATTAGACGCGGACATTCCCTTTCCCATCGCGTCACTCACGAAAACGTAAACCGAATCGTCATCCATTTTCAAGACCGTGGCGTAATCGCCGCCGACCTGTTTCGCCGTGGTGGAGATCATGTGGAAGCGCAGACCCCGGATTTCGGGGAGTTCTTTCTGAATCAGTTTTTTTTGCAGGGCGGTGGCAATGGCCAGCTCGCGTTCCGCAAGTTCCGCATCCAAGGCTTTGGAGTAGAGGCGGCTATTCTCCACGCTTACGGCTATTTGGTCCGCCATGGCCCTCGCGAGTTTCGCGTCTCCCGCCGAGAAGAGGTCCTCTTCGGGCGGCTTCCCGACCAACACCGTTCCGATGAACTCGTCCAATCCGACAATGGGAAGGCACATCACTTGAAAAGGGCACCCCTCGTAGTTGTCACTGAAAACGCGTTTCAGCGAGGCGGAAGCCTCGGCCTCTGGAGAATCCCCGTCGATAGCCTTTTCCGCCACCAACGCTTCCTCGGGACACGCCCCCGCACTTGCTCTTAGAGTCAACACGTCGCCATCCTTGAATCTAATAGTTCCCCATGTGGCTCCTCCAACGCCACTCAACACTTTTCCCAAGGTGTTGGAAAGGAACGTGTTGACATCGGAAACTAGGGCAACATCCCGGCTGAGGCTATAGAAAATGTTCAAGGCCTCGTATGCGGAGGAAAGCTCCTCCACCATTTCGTCCAAGGCCGTCTCGCTTTCCCGCAGGCACTTTTCGGATTCGAAATCGATTAACCGGGAAGATTTCGTCTCCCGCAACAGTGGCCCAACAACCTCCTCGGGCAACTTTTTGACCATCTTCATGACGTTTGTCCCGTCATTCCGACGGTAATCCACGACATCCATAATGGAACGCATGAGGAAAACCCCCCAGCCGTTTTCGGGCACATCCTCCACTCGGTCCCACTCGAACGAGGGCGACCTTAAAGATTCGATGTCAAAAGGACGGCCATTGTCCAAAAGGGTGAATTCCAAGGTGTCGCCACGGTGACGCACAATTAAATCAAGGAACGAATCGTCTTCGGATGCGTAGGCGTGTTTGACAACGTTGTTGGCGGCTTCGACCACGGCAAGCTCTATGAGGGACGCATCCATTCCGCTGAAAAGGGAATCAACGCATTCCCGGCAGAACAACGCCAGTTCCCGGACCTCTTCAGAGGCTCCGGCAACCCTCAATTGCCTTGACTCTCCAGGCCTCACACGGCCGCCTCCACGTCCTCCTTCGTATCGAACACATCGAACAGTCGATACAACCGCGTCATCTCGAATATCTGCGTGACCTGCGGAGTCAGAGAGCATAGCACCACCTTGGCGCCATCACGGGACGCCGCCCTTTTAAGCAAACTCACTAAGCATCCCAGTCCAACGCTATCGATAAACGTCGTATCCGAGAAATCGACAACTATTACCTTCCCCTCCTCCAGAACTCCCAGCGCCCGTTGCTTGAAAGCATCGACATTGCTGGCATCAAGACGCTTAGGCGCGTCCAGTATCTCCACCTTCGGCATCTTCTCTGGCCCCCTTAAAACGCAAACCACCGTTCGAGGCTCGCCGTCAAGCATCCACCTTCCGGAGTGACGATCCCCGCTAATAGCTCTCTTCTACTATGGAGCTTACTAAATAATTTCCAAATGCCTGGTCATTATTTTGTCAAGTCTTTTTTCAACACCAAGTGTGGATTATTAACCTGTCCCTAATTTTCTAATTTTCCCTCAGCAAGAGAAAAAAGAAAGGTGAAGAGGTTGCCTCGCAAAGACGCGGAGACTCTTTCCCTATAGAGCAGTATTGCAAATCCGCCGTTCCGAAATATGTTTGAAGCGTTTTCCGAATCAATGGGCGGGGGGGGCCCCGCTGACGGGACGAAGTGCTTTTTATGGAATTTGACTTAAGAGCTGATTGGGTTTCGATATCCGTAGCGGCCACAGCCATGGCGATTGCCGTGGTTTTCAGCCTGAAACGGTTTCTAGCTACGCCTAAGCGTGGTTGGCGGCTTTTCGCAACGGAATTTCTCCGGTTGTTGGCGGTAGCCATGCTTGCATTCACTCTTTTCCAACCGGAAATAACGACGCGGGTGGTGCGTGAGTTGCGCCCGGAAGTAGTGGTTCTCGCCGACAACTCCGCCAGCATGGATACCGTTGACGTAGTCGTCAAAAACAAAAATGGCGAAATGAGAGCGGAGAAACGCAAAGACTGGGTCGAATCACATCTTTCGTCCCCGATCCTGGTGTCATTGAAAAACAAATACAAGCTATCGGTGGAGCGCTTCTCGCGACCTCCGGACAAGAGCGGAACAGTCAACGCCAATGGCACCGACTTCTCGTACGCGCTATCGACGCTACTCGCCCCTTATAAAAATCTAAGAGCAGTGCTCCTCCTCTCGGATGGCGACTGGAACATGGGATCGCCCCCCCTAGTGTCGGCGGTACGTCTCCGCTCCAACGGTGTCAAGGCGTATTGTGTCAGGGTTGGGAGTCCTAAATGGTTGCCCGACATAGAGTTGTCTGGAGTGGCTCCACCTACTTTCTGCCTAGTGAATGAACGGGTTTCCATTCCCTACGAAGTCCATTGCAGAATGCCTAAACCGGTAAAAATAAAAATAATCCTCGCCAACGAGCTTGGGGCGTTGGAAACGAGGGAAGAGCGCCTAGCACCAGGCGAAACCCTCCGTGGCTCGTTCTTGTGGAAACCGCCAGCGACAGGAGGTGCGCAAACGCTCTCCATCAATGTTCCGGCAGTGGATGGAGAGGTGGTCAAAACCAACAACACCGCAACATTCTCCATCGATGTCAAAAAAGAGGCGTTGAAGACGCTTGTGATCGAATCCCTACCTCGCTGGGAGTACCGATATCTCCGCAACGCCTTGGAACGCGATCCGGGTGTCGACAACCGCTCCATCCTCTTTCTTCCCGGTCTAAAACCAGGAGGTGGCAAACACTACCTTAAGAATTTTCCATCGAAAGAGGATTTATCTTCATTCGATGTGGTGTTCATCGGGGATGTGGGCATTGGCGAAGGAGAGTTGACCCGCGACGACGCAGCGCTGATCGACGGATTGGTCAAGCTCCAGGGTAGCGGGGTGGTATTCCTGCCTGGACGCCGGGGAAGACAGATGTCGCTTATGAACACCCCTCTAGGCGACGCATACCCGGTTGAACTGGATCCGGCGCATCCAAAGGGACTGGCTTCCGGCATCGAGTCCAAAACAGAGCTCACAGGAAAAGGGAGAAATCACTTTCTCCTATCGCTAGCCGACAATCCATCGCTGAACGGACGCCTATGGCGGAGCCTTCCTGGCTTCTTTTGGAGCGCAGCGGTGACGCGGGCGAGGGCTGGATCAAATGTATTGGCCGTCCACCCAGGCATAAAAAGCGCCAACGGCAGAATGCCTATAATAGTAACCCGGGAATACGGAAACGGCGTAGCCCTCTTCATGGGCATTGACAGCGCTTGGCGCTGGCGCAAAGGTGTCGAGGACAAGTACCATTACAGATTTTGGGGGCAAGTCGCTAGATGGATGGCGCACAAACGCCATTTGGCGGGCAATAGTGGGATACGATGCTTCATAACCCCCGAAAAGCCCGTGGCCGGCAAGTCCGTAACCATAAACGCTACATTGAGCGACCGCGCGGGGTTTCCGATCGACAACGCCATCGTCAAGGTCATCGCGTCCCCGGTAGCGAAGGGAAAAGGGAACCCGGTCTCCTTGCGGCTTCATCAAGACGAGAAAGGATGGGGGCTGTATTCCGGCACATTCACGCCTAACGCCAGCGGACAGTGGAAGCTGAAAATCCAGTCGTCCGACGGAGCCATTTCCGCCTCCATGACTTTGGATGTCTCGGAAAAACAGTTGGAAATAGTCGGTCGCCCCGCCCGTTCAGCACCACTGCGGCAAATCGACAGCGTCACCAAAGGCGCGTTCTTCACAACCGCCAAATTCGAAGACGCCGTACGCGCCGTGGCGGCGCTCCCCGAACGCTCGGACATCGTCAAACGCTTCCCGATATGGTCACAATGGTGGTGGGGAGCAACGATACTACTATTGCTGGTGGGCCATTGGATTCTAAGGAAAACCTCCGGGCTGATATGAGCGTCGAGAACACATCTTCCGAGGGGCTCGGAGACATGCTGTCGCGTTCGGAGTTGGACTCGGCGACTATCGATTATAAGATTGAGGCTAAACACCTGGATATGGACTCCGCGTCCAAAATATTCAAGCGGATCAAGGCCGATATCCAAAACAACGAAAATATTCGGGAAGTGGTCCTCGACCTTTCGATTCTGGAAGAAGCCGATCCTTTGGCGCTGAGTCTTCTCCCAGCATTAAAGAATGTATGCGCCGATATGGAGAAGAACTTTCTCTTCCTCGGACTGTCCGACAAAATGCGCCAGGAAATGATACGCCACTCCAGCTTCAAGGGGCATATACTTCCCGCTAAACCACACCACGCGTCAATGACCGAACGAATCGAGCATCTCGGTGATATCAGCTTGGACATAGGGGAACATTGCGTCTCCATGATAACCCACATCGGGGATTTCGCAGCCGAGGTGTTTAATGCGATTAGGCGCCCCGGAAAAATCCGCTGGCGTGAAACCTTGTACTACTTGGATATATGCGGCTCCGACGCTCTCCCGATAGTCTCGATAATATGCTTTCTCATGGGACTCATCTTGGGATTTCAGGGGGCGATTCAAATGCACAAATTCGGAACAGATATATTTCTCGCCGACGCCGTCGGGCTGATTATCATCAAGGAAATGGGCCCGTTGATGGTCGCTATGATCGCTACCGGTCGCGCGGGATCCGCATTCGCGGCGGAAATAGGAACGATGAAGGTCGCAGAAGAGATCGACGCTCTCATCACCTTCGGATTCGTGCCAAGCCGCTTCCTCTTCATTCCCAAACTCATCGCGATGGTCGTCTCGGCCCCCTTGCTCACCGTCTTCGGGGATTTCATCGGCATCCTAGGAGGAATGACCGTGGGATATTTCAAACTCGGAATACCAATAACCGCCTACGCCAATAGAACACTGACAGTCCTTAGCAACACGCATTTGGCGGAAAGCCTGACTAAAAGCCTGGTATTCTCCGTTCTCATCACAATTGTAGGTTGCGTGCGCGGGTTCGAATCCGATAACGACGCACAAGGCGTAGGGCGTTCCGCGACAAGCGCAGTCGTGACAAGCATACTTATGATTGTCTTAGCGGACACCCTGTTAACAACACTTTTCAGCATGGCTCAGTAGCCCCTCTCCACCCTGCGAGCAGGGCCTACTTAGGGTTTGCTGAAAAAGTCGGAAATGCGGCGATGATTAGGCGACGACTTGGCTGAAAGTCCTTCCGCAAAGCCCGAAGGGTTCGCGGAGCGAACGGAAGGATATAGGTATACTCCTAGGTGAAGTCAACGTGATCAGCGGTGTGTTTCCGGCTTTCGCGGAATTGGCAAATGCCTCAAATCGTTAGTCGGCTCCAAGGCTTTTGGGAGGTCTGCTCCCAAAACCTTGGAGATGACACCGTTAAAAACAGTCCTAACCAAATGAAAATTAAGCACTTGCCAATTATTCAGCGAGCCCTACTTAAGGCTTCTAGAAGTAAAATCTATCAAGCACAGTATGCTGACTGGAATAATGGCTGCGTTGACGATGATTGCAAAATATTCAAGCGTTCCTTTTCTGATTCTATCATTTGGAGGAATAACCTTTTGCGCAATTTATCACTTAAGGTATGACCGAAAAAACTATCGCATATTTTTCAAACGGCTTTTGCTTGTCATCGTTGTAGCTTTTGTGGCAATGTGGGGAGGATATGGCTTTTCAATAGGCCCCTTGATCAGCAATACAGGTACTCATGTACTATCGTCTAAATATAATAATGATTCAGTGTCATCCCATAGTGCTTGGATTCCATGCGTCAACCCGTGAGATTTGAGCTCAAACACATGTCCCGGATGGATATCCACAGTACGGATTTCCCCTCGTTCTCTACATGATTGATCTTTCGGCGTTTCACGTCTCAATTCCCGGAAGCGCCATCTGCCAGGCACAGTCCGCCCGCGGCTCCAGCCGTGTCGGACCGGATGCTGTCCCATAGTGACGTAATCCATGTTGTCCTTGGCCCTCCCACCCCAAAACACTCCGCGCTCGGTGAGGTCGCTAAGGAAATCGAACTTGATATACGCCTTGTCGAAAATGGCGATTTCCCCGGCCTTCAGGACGAAGCAGAGGCTCATCGCTTTGGTCGAGTCGTGCCCCTTGGCCGAGTCGGCTACCACGAAGCGGGGAAGGAACGTCTGGAGGTTTAGGCACAGGTGCATCTTGGCCGCGGCCTTGCGTCGCCTGTGCTTGGCCCAATCCAAACAGTTCGCGAACAGTTGTATGGTCGTGGAATCGATGGCGTTTATGGTCCTCTTGAAGCGCCTCGGAAGCCCGGAGTACCCCCTGCCCATCCCGAAGTTGGGGGCCAACCGCCGCAGCTCATCGTAGACACCCCGGAAGAGGGCCTCGGCCGTGCCCGCGTCGCAAGTCCTGTTGGCGTTGGATAAGGTGTTGCGCTTGGGAGGCGTGGCGCCTCTGATGTCGGACAAGGCGGATGCGTGGTTGGCGAGCGCGTCGCAGATGTCGTTAAGGCTGAGCGAGTGCGCCAGCTGGGCGTGGAGAAGACTGACGATGTGACTCCACGGAGAAAACTTCCTGACATCGATCTTGTATTGGGCTGCCAGCTTGTCTACAAGATGTCCTGGAATCAGTTTGCGTATTTGCTTCAGCGTCGTTATTTTCCTCTTGGGTGTCTTCATCAGGGATACTTCTTTTCTGTTGTAGCATAAAAATGAAAGATTACTGGTGAAGCACCCCCTTGTCAAAAATTATCGCATCCGATGGGATGCTAGTGATTTGTTTTCATAATATATCTCCAAATTATTCTAAGCCGGTTCCTGGTCTAAATCTTTCATTACGCATTACGGGATCTGAGCACTTTATTTTCTCTACTTTGTGCGTTGCTTTGCATCAAAAACACCTTAAAAGGCCTCTTAGATTGATTTTTAAGGCCATTTTTGCGGATTTAAGGGTTATTGGCATTCCCCAACGCAAAAATCACCCTGGAGATCATTCGGGGCGGCATTTTGAATTTTACCAAGCCTCCCTAGTTTGCCTTTCCAAGTAATTTACCAGAATAACCAGGATTGTCAAGTTTG
>WFSE01000125.1 GCA_015486135.1 Lentisphaeria bacterium | reverse complement strand
GATCCCGCCTCCATTGGCGGCGGTGTTATGATCTATGGACGCCCCGGTTTGAGCTTCAACCGACGCGCCACCACCGCTAAGATGAACGCCACCGCCGAGACCGCTGGCCGTGTTGCCGGTTATCACAGCGCCAGACTCGAGCAGAACCGTGTGCTGGGAGGAAATGCCGCCGCCATTCACCGCCGTATTGCCTTCGATTCGCCCTCCGTTTTGCGTCCTCAAGTATGACGATGTACCTCCCCACACGCCACCACCATCTCCCGTGGCGGTGTTGTCCGAAATGGAGCATCCCGTGGATATTCCGAAATACCTGTCCGCCCATACGCCACCGCCGTTGACAGCGGTGTTATCCTTTATCTCGCCATCGCTATACGCCCTGGCGTTGCGGCTGTTTGGCAAGGCGACACCTCCCCCGTAGGTGGCGGTGTTGTTGGATATCTCCGCGTTGGAATACATTCTGAAATCATGATTATCCCAAACCCCTCCGCCATAGTCGGCGGAATTATTTGATATTTCCCCGCCGTAGAGGTAAAACGTTCCATTGTTGTTGGCTACCCCTCCTCCATTCACCGCGGCGGTGTTCCCGGAAATAAGCCCGTCGTGCATCCGGAAATAACCTCGGCTATAGTCCATGTAAACGCCTCCCCCGTCGTTCGTGGCGGTGTTCCCGGATATCTCCCCATTGTTCATACTTCCCCCACGTGAGATCCCCCAGCCGCCGCCATACGCCGCGGTATTGCCGGAAATCTCGCCGTTGTTCATAACCATCATTCCGTAAACCCCACCGCCCTGATCCGAGGCGGTGTTCCCGGAAATAACGCCGCCGTCCATACTAAAGTCATGGTAAGGATTGCACACCCCACCACCGCGGACGGCGGTATTGCCGGAGATTTTCCCGCCATGCATGGAAAAGTCCCAGTTGTTGTACACTCCGCCACCGTCATGAAGGGCGGTGTTGCCAGTTATCTCGCCTCCGGTCATATAAGTGTGGACGGATGAGGAAGTATAGTTGTAGAGTCCACCGCCATAATCAGCCGTGTTGCCGGATATTTTCCCGCCCTTGATTTGCACGACACCACTGCTGTTTAATATTCCCCCGCCATAGCCAGTAGCGGTGTTGTCGGTTATCTCGACGCCGTCGTTTACAACCAGCAGTGTCCCTCTGTTCATAGAGAATATCCCGGCGCCGTTGGTGGACGAACAATGATTTATCGACGTGCCCGAGTTCAACTCCAAAGTGCCGGAGCCTAGAGTGACGCCTCCCCCGCGGTTGGTGCCATGGCAATTGGTGATCGTCATATCGGACAGAACGGTATGCCCCCAAGACAGCAAACCAGTTCTTCCATTGGTCAGCGTAACTCCCGACATCTGGAAATTGACGTTGGTGTCGCGCCCTCTGAAATACAATACGTTACCAACGGAATGGTTACCGTCAATAATCAGGGAGTCGGCGCCAGGTCCTACTATGCTCAATGGATTCGTTACACGGGGAAGATCGCTGGCGAGCGTTATCGTACCCGTGGTTGAGAACGTTATGACATCCGCATTGGAAAATCTATTGGCATTGGTAATGGCGTCCCTCAAGCTGCCCCAGCCAGAATCGCGCGTGTTGTAAACACGGTAAGTTCCCAAAGAGTCGTGGTAGTCGGGATCCTTCAGAAACGGCGACGCCGACTCGACCGCACCTACCGACCGGTCCATAGTCCAGCCATCATCGTTCCCCATGCCGTCCACCGAGGCCGCGATATCCGCGCCGGTGGCGTCGGCGAATTCGGAAAGGAATTCCATTCCCTCGGCTCCAGCCGCCACGTCGCAGGCGAAAAGCTCCACGTCGGCGCCATCGGACAACGCATGGTCCCAAGACGCCAAAACATCTCCATGATTGGCGATAGTGTCGGGATTCAACAGGTCGGATCCCAGAACCAACTCGCCGCTGTTCCCATGGGCGACGACATACAAGGCATCGACACCGTCCTTTCCATGGGCGTTGAGAATCGAGGAGACCGCTTCCAACCCTTCCCCGGGATTAAGCACATGCACCTCCACATCCGGTCGAGTGGCGGCGACTATCGCATCGGGGTCGGGGACGGAAGAGTCTATCACCATTATCTCCACCCTATGCCCGTCGGAGTCCGACGGCGCCGAGCCGTCCATTTGCGCGAGAAGCGCGGAAACACCCGACTGGTCGCCGGCATCCAAAGCGGCTTGGCCGGTATCGGAGTCGGAACCATCACCGCCATCCGCGGCATGGTCGGACGCCGTATTTTCGGGGGCGTCGCCGCCAGTTGCCGGAGCGTCACCACCTTGATGGGAATCGGAAGATGCGTCAGCGGAATGGTCGGCGGCACCAGAATCGGCTGTCGCGCTCCCATCCGCTTGCGACGATGGCTCGCCGGACTCATGACCATCGCCAGTATCGGCAGCGGGGGCGGCGCTGTCAGAATGATTGTCGGCGGCCGCGACCGCCGCGGCGTCCACCGCTAACGCCGCGTCGAAAAGCATCCTGTCCTCAAGTTCATACATTTTGGCATCCCCCTTCAGTCGCCGGGGACCACCTCGACGACCGAATCGTTGCCGGACGCCTCCGCCTCGCCACCGTCGGGATCCTTTTTCTCCCCAGCGGATTCCGCGGTGTTTTTGAGCAACAAGGCGTCCATCTCCTTTTTCGCCTTTTCCACTTCCTGGAACGAATACACGCCGGACGCGCGAAGGAGACGCTGCAGGGCCAAATAGTAGTTCCCCAGCGACACCGCCCGCTCCATCTCCGCGTTCGCCAACTCCAGCTTCAGCCGATCGACATCAACCCGCGATATTTTGCCCCCGGACGCGCGCTTCTTCTCGGCTATCTTCAGATATTGCGCGTAAATATTCCGGAGTTTATCGTCGAATTCGAACCGCTCCTTCGCCTCCAAAACGTTCGCATGGGCGATGCGGACCTGCGACAACACGCCCACGGAAAGCGCCAACACGCTAACGTCCGACTGGTGCATCTCCGACAACAGCGCCTTATACTCCATGATGTGCCGGGGAAGTTTGAACAGGTCGTATGCGGCCCGGAGCCCAATCTCCCACCAACTGTGGTTGTAGAGGAAGGTGTTCGAGGAATTCGTGAAATCCACGAAAATCCTGACGTTCGGAAGCATCTTCAGTATCGCTTTGCGCGACTCCTGCAACAGCACGTCCTTCTGCATATCCAGCTTCATCAACTCGGGACGCCTGAACAGCGCCACCCGCTCCATAAGCTCGATATCGGGAATATCCGGCACGATTATCCCGTCCAGCATCGAATCGTCTACCTTGATCGGATCGACGGGACAGTTGCCGATAAGGGCGTTGAGCTCGACCATGGCGTTGCCATACCCGCGGCGGTAGGCCAATATCTTTTTCCTCAACGTGCTGAAGTTCCTCATCTCGTCCAAGGCGCGGAGCGGCGATATCGCCCCGGAACGCATCGCCTTGGTCAACACCCGCTCGCTCTCCTCGGCGTCGGCGAGGACGGGTTCGGCGGCCCTCAACGCGTATTGCGCGGCCGCGACGCGGAAATACGCCTTCGTCACATCAAGGGCCAAATCGCGCTCGGTTATCGACTTCTCGACATCCGCGATCATCGTCTTGTCGTCCGCCTGGACCGAATTGAAATACGCTAGACCAAAATCGAGGACGCTGAATATCAACTCCACCTTGGTGAGATGCTCTACCTTCTCGTTGCTCTTGCTGGCGACAAGGCTCTGGCGGCCGGTTTTCACGTCCTGGCTACTGGCCCCGGGCTCGTTGTCGCGGGAAGTGCCTTGATACGACCCCTCGAGAACAGGAAGCATCCCCAAAGTCTCGGCCACCGCCCGCTCGCTGGCGACCTTGCGCCCCAGTTCCGCCACCTTGACGTCGAGATTGTGCTCAAACGACAAAGCGACGCACTTCTCGAGTGTGGCGACCTCGCCGTCGGAGAAATGACGCTCGCGGATCTCGCGGAAATGCTGCTTCGCGAGCTTCGCGCGCTCGCTCTCGTAGTAATCCATCGAGCGGCAACCGGAAAGAATAGCGCAGAAACACGCTAAGGGGAGGCATGCGGCGGCAACTCCGACGTGTCCCCTCGAAAGGATAGAACTCCTGCGAATCCCCACTTGAAAAGCTCCTCAGCCTACACGAATAATACCCCGTAAAAACCAAGACAACATGACTCGAATTAGGCGATACACGTTTTACACGCTATTGTCAAGCGTAGTAATGCAAAAAATATCGATGAGCCAATGCCATCCTAGGGCTCCGCTACCTTGCTAAATTCCCCAATGCGGATATACTCCACGCCTTCAATCGGCATGGGCCGCGGGAATCGCGGCTCGAACAACATACAGGATTCTATGGAAAAAATACGTAATATCGCGATTATCGCCCACGTGGACCACGGCAAAACCACGCTGGTAGACGAGATACTCAAACAGGTTGGATTTTTCGATGGACGCAAAGAAGCCACGTCCTGCTTTCTCGACAGCAACGACATCGAACGCGAACGGGGTATAACCATCCTCGCCAAAAACATCAGCGTCTCCTATAAGGGCGTCAAGGTCAATCTCGTCGACACCCCCGGGCACAGCGATTTCGGGGGTCAGGTCGAACGCGTCTTGAAACTAGCCGACGGGGTATTGCTCCTCGTCGACGCCGCCGAGG
>WFSE01000124.1 GCA_015486135.1 Lentisphaeria bacterium | reverse complement strand
GTCGATTATGTTACGTTTTCGGGGGCGGGGGAGCCCACGCTCCACTCCGGCATTGGCGAGATTATAGAGTTTTTGCGCCGCGAGTATCCGTCGAGGAAGACGTGTCTTCTCACCAATGCGACCACGTTGGTGTTCGACGAATCGCTTTTCGAGGAGTTGCGGGATGTCCATCTCTTGGTTCCCTCGCTGGACGCCGCGACACCGGAATCGTTCGCGGCGGTGAACCGGCCTGCGCCCGAAATCGTTTTCGAGGATTTCTTGGAAAGCCTGGTCAGGCTTGGGCGCGTGGCGGAGGGCGAATTGCATTTGGAGATATTCGTCGTTCCGGGCGTGAACGACTCCCCGGAGGAGATAAAGGCGTTTGCGGAGGCGGTTTCCAAAATTAAACCCGACAAGACCCTTCTAAACACCCTGGACCGTCCCGGAAGCGAATCTTGGGTGAGGCCCGCGTCGTCGGCGAAACTCGCGGAATTTGCGGAGGCGATACGGCCCTTCTCACCAGTCGAGACGATAGGGCGGCCCGCTGGCGCGGTGGAGGTCGGCTCCGTGACCCTTTCCGATGACGGGATTGTTGACAGGATACTCGAAATGGTCGCCAGAAGGCCTTGCACCGCATTGGATGTCGTTAATTCGTTGGGTGTTGGCGAGGAAGTTGTCGCCCGGGTGGTTGGCGGGTTGGTCGAAAATGGCCGGGTCAAACTTGAATCGTTGGAGCGCGGGGAGTTTATTGTGTCCTGTTAGGAATAATTTGGCGGTCGCGGGAGTTGTCTCACGCGCCGTCTACTGGATGTGGATGAAATGAAAATTTGCTTGATAGATTACGGGATGGGGAACTTGTTCAGCGTCTCCAAGGCGTTGGAGAGTTTGGGCGCGGATATCGCGGTTTCCAAGGACGCCGCGGCGTTCGCGGATGCGGAGGCGATCGTGTTGCCGGGCGTGGGGCACTTCGGCGACGGCATGAGGCGTCTAAACGAGATGGGGCTCGCCGATCCGTTGAAGGCCGCGGTTCGTTCCGGGAAGCCATTCCTGGGGATATGCCTTGGAATGCAGTTGCTGATGGATGGCAGCGAGGAGGCGCCCGGTGTCGCCGGCCTAGGACTTGTGCCGGGGAAGGTCGAACGGTTCGTCAAGTCGCCGGGGCTGAAAATCCCCCACATGGGCTGGAATACGGTTAGCCCCACACCCGCTGGCGCCGATTGGTTCCCGCCATCGCCGGACAGGTTCTTCTATTTCGTCCACTCCTACTATGTCAAGCCCGACGACTCCGCGGTTGTCGCTGGAAAGTGCGAGTATGGTGTCGAGTTCGCCGCGGCTATCCGGCATGACAATATTTTTGCCACCCAGTTCCACCCCGAGAAAAGTCAGGACGACGGACTCGCCCTCCTTCGGAGATTCATGGAGCTAGGGCTCGCTGAATAATTGGCAAGTGCTTTATTTTCATGGGGTTAATCCCTTTTTAGCGGTGTCATCTCCAAGGTTTTAGGAGTACACGTTCGTGTGTTTTGAAGGCACCCTTCGCTCCGCTGGGGTGCAGACCTCCCAAAACCCTTGGAGCCGACTAACGATTTGAGGCGCTTGCCAATTCCGCGAAAGCCGGAAACGCACCGCTGATCACGTTGCCTTCGCCTAGGAGTATGCCAATACACCAGCGGCTCGTCGCCTAATCATCGGCACGCTTCCGACTTTTTCAGCAAGCCCGAGTTAGGGCGCGCTGGATAATGCGCGGACGGAAGGATGAGTCGTGGGCTTTTGTTCAAGAATTTTTAACCACAGAGATCACGAAGCTCACGAAGATGCCGTTTCCGCTCCGCGGAATCGGCATGTTTGTGTGGGAGGAAAGAGCAACTCTGCGTGCTTTGCTTCGAGAGGAAGAAGATTTTGCCTCGCGAAGACGCGGAGACCGCAGAGAGGGAGACATTAGCCACGAATCTTCATCCTGCCGTTTGCTCCGCGAGCCCTCGCGGGCTTTGCGGAAGGACAGGCCCAGGGGAATGATGATGGCGGCATTGACTTTTCTTCCGTGCAAGCCTTTTTCATCTCCGTCCGCGGAGATGGAAAAACTTCGTGAGCTTCGTGCTCTCTGTGGTTACAAGAAGTCTTTAAAAGATGCACTTGCACACACAGAGATTGGCCATGGCGCAAGGTCAATGCGCCAGACGGGGAAAGTATTTCAAGATTTCTCTCACCACGAAGCTCACAGAGGACATCCTTCCGTTCGCGGATCGAACGGAAGGAGCGGCTTGTCGCCTAATCAAGAGTCCTCCATAGTCGCTTGGCGGCGACGGAGAATCGTCACGGTTCCGGCTTTTTCAGTAAGCCTTATCTTATTTTGCCGGCCGCCATAATTAATAGATACAGCTGAATAGGCAAAGTCAAAAAGTCAATCACTTGCGTTGGCCCATATTTTAATATTTGAAATGGGTATCCCCACCAACGCCGTTTGTTCCATTCCCCTCTATACCTAACGTCCCAAACACATAATAAATATTGTTTGTTCTCATATGGATATGGGAAAAACTTTTGCGATTCCCCTTGCACCAATTCTTTTTCGTCTAAAATAACTACATTGTTTTTGAATCTATCAGGCAACAAATCGCTAAGCCTTTTGGAATCCTCGAATGGTTTGGGGAGTACATATGCGAAGTCATTATTAACATCACTCGCTATCTCCAAGCACACCAAAAGAGCCCCATTGGGATAATTCCATTCCCTTCTTCTTTTTTCTGTAGTATCTGAATTTAAAGCGTTTGTTATGCTCTCGTTTATGACATTCCTACTGCAAATAACATACTTGTCGGACCATCCCTTATATTCTCTTGCGCCACTTTTATCCACTTCTTCCACAAATTTAGCTCTTATCGCAATGTCGCCATTTTTTGCATATCTAACCTCCTTTGTGTGCCAGTAGCACACCTCCCTTTTGCCTATCAAGTCGACTTCGTGCGTAACCATCAGGCAACCTTGCAGAAGGGGTATTGAAAGGATTATTATTGCTTTTAAAATTGGCATGTTGATTTAGTTGTGTGTGATAGCGTTAATCTCATGCAATCAGATAGTGGCGACGGTGGATGGCTGGTAAAATGAATTGTTTTATTCGCGTTTTTCATATAATGTTTCAGCGGCTATACTCCCTCGTCATAAACAATCCCCATTTACAGCATCCGCAATTAGAACGTATCATGAGTTGTTGAGTTTTTCAAATTTCCGCGCCGTCGGGGTCTGCGGAGGGGATAATCTCTGCGTGCTTTGCTTCTCTGCGAGGAAGAGAGGAAGAAGGTGTTGCCTCGCGAAGACGCGGAGATCGCAGAGGGGGAGAGTGTTTTAGGGTTTTCCAGCAGTTCCTAAACAGGGCTTGCAATCATCTACGGCCCGGGATGCCGGCTTGCAGGTCAGTCCTTCTTAATCGTTAGAGTATCCCCCGCGCTCCATATTCGGTAACGCACTTCGACGTCCTCGGGGACATATACCACGACTGGCAAACGGCTATTGTAGCGAATGAGATACGGCTCCCTTCCGAGAGCGACGAATCGTTCAACCTTGGGCGTGTTTGGCTCAATGGCCATCCGTGTGCCTGCCATCGGACCCAATTTGCCGAGTATGTACCGCGGGAATCCCCAGCCCTGGATAATCTCCTTTTTAATCTCCCCGGCAAAGAAGTATCGATTCCCTTTGTCAAGCCGAACTGTCTTGCCAACGATCAATTCCACCTTGAAAGCGGACTCATCATCCTGCTTGGGAAGGTACAGGACATATCGAACCATTCCGGCCTTGGCGGGCGGGAATGCTTTCATGTTATCCCCCGCCCGAAGCGAAAGCGCACCCGCAAGGACCAATATCCCGATAAATAAACTCTTTTTCTTCATGTTTCCTCTCCTTGTGTGCTAGCTGATTGAAGGGGGCGTGGTTGCATGGAGCGCCCTGTTACGAGCGGGAATATTGCGTGGTGCGGAAATAAAGTCAAGGGAGGACTGAGAAACCGCTGTTTTCAAATGCGCGAAGCTTTCAGTGCCTTATCGCACCTTGCCCCCCCCGTTTTACAATAGAAAAGACGACCCGAAAAAGGCAAGCCGAGACATCTGTGGAGAGACTGGGCCGTTTCGCTAGAATCGCTGAAATCGCAAGGATGTTCGGTGGCGGTCCTGCCGCCCAAAGACACGCCAAGGAGCTGATGAAAAAGTAGGTTTGATCATTGCGAGCGCTAGGGGGGCACGAATTGACACGGATTTTTCTCAACCACATAGGGCACGAAGCTCACGAAGTTCATTGGCTTTTTCTCAAGAAAGTGGGCGATGCGGTGGCGTTTTCAGGTCAGGGTGAGGGGGGAGACTAAGGGAGATTGGAAAATGCCTACCAGAGTTCTTTCCGCATTTATTCCGTATCATTGACAATCGCTTGAGAGAGGTTATATAAACTTCTATGGAAGGAGGTCTTTTTCTTCCGGATGCGGGATCGTTAAGCTCTTGTGACAGGAGGCTGAAATGCGTTTCTATTTGTTTCTCGTCGCTCTGATTTGCTCAATCTCCCTTACGGCTGCGGATACTTCCGCTTCCGCCAATAATAGGCTGTTCTATACTTCTCCAGGACGTCCTGACGGTATTGAGCAGTCATGGCTGCCAATCGGAAACGGTTACTTCGGAGCCATGGTCCGTGGTGGAGCGGAAAAAGAAACTCTTGTTCTCAACGCGGATTCTCTTTGGACAGGCGACGGGGATAGGACGGGGGCTTATCAGTGCCTTGCTACTCTTTCTTTGACTTTTTCGGACATTAAGCAGAATGGGATAGCGTCTTATACCCGGACGCTTGATATCGAGAAGGCTGTTCACAGTGTTAAATTCAAGGCAAACGGCGCCACATACAGCAGGACATATTTCTGTAGTTATCCCGACAGGGTAATGGTAATGGTGTTTTCCTCGGATAAACCCCAGAATGCTGAAATCGCTCTTGCCGATTTTGATGAGCCGACAAGATATGACCCCGCGCGTGGCGCAAAAAAAGTCAAAGATAAATATCCCAGCAGAAAGCAGAGCAGTGTGACCGCTGAAGGCAGATCTATCGTTCTTAATGGGGAGCTTGTCAACGGAATGAAATTCGCCGCGCGTCTTATCGTTCTTGCGCCCAAAAATACCGTTTCCGTCAAAGGCAACAAGCTTTCCGTTAAGGGCGCGAAGAAATTTGTGATTCTGTTTTCCGCCGATACTGATTACAAGCTCTCTTTTAAGGATAACTGGAAAAAGAAGCAGTTGCCCTCCAGCCTGGTG
Source organism: Lentisphaeria bacterium (assembly GCA_015486135.1). Lineage (GTDB taxonomy): Bacteria > Verrucomicrobiota > Lentisphaeria > Victivallales > JAADHT01 > WFSE01. The sequence goes on along the minus strand of WFSE01000124.1, from coordinate 7,305 downwards.
AAGCGGTATATCGCCAATGCTATGAAAAGGAAAGTTCCCGAGTTACTCAAAAGGCACGTCAGCGACTTCTCCAGACTTTACGATAAATTCTATCTCCGACTCGCTTCATCTCCCCAGAAATATCTTGAAATGCCGACGGATCAGCGTCTCGAATCGTATAAAAAACAATTTGCCAACGGAAAAATTGAAGATGTTAGGCTTGAGGAGCTTATTGCGAAATATGGTCGTTATCTTATAATTTCCTGCTCCCGCCCGGGATCGATGCCGGCCAATCTGCAGGGACTCTGGAACTGGAGCAATTCTCCGCCATGGCGCTCCGACTACCATTCAAATATCAACGTTGAAATGAATTACTGGTTGACCGAGCCTTCCGGGCTTTCCGAGTGTTTCATGCCTTTCAGTGATTACATTATGGCAATGCGCGACTTCCATCTGAAACATACAGCGGATGTCGTAAAGCACCCAAATGGGAAACGGGCTGAGCGCGGCTGGGCTATCAAAACAGAGAACGGTATTTTTGGAGGACACAGTTTTGTCTGGAATTTCCCTGGCGCGGCGTGGTACGCCCAGCATCTGTGGGAACATTACGCTTTTACTGAAGACAAGAATTACCTGAAGAATGTGGCGTATCCAGTACTGAAGGAGACGTGCGAGTTTTGGGAGGACCGCCTGCTCAAACGTCCAGACGGAACATTGGTGGTGCCGAAAGGATGGTCACCGGAGCACGGTCCGACAGAGGACGGAGTCACTTATGACCAGGAGATTGTCTATGATCTCTTCACCAACTATATCGAGGCGGCAAAAGAACTTGGAGTTGATGCGGCATACAGAAAGAAAATTGAGGACATGAAAGCGCATCTGCTTCCGCTGAAAGTCGGAAAATGGAAACAGCTTCAGGAGTGGGAAACGGACCGGGATGATCCCAAGGATCAGCATCGCCATGTCAGTCATCTCTTCGGGCTGCATCCCGGTCGGCAGATCTCGCCGTTTCTTGATAAAAAGTTTTTTGACGCGGCTATTGTTTCCCTTAAAGCCCGCGGAGACGGAGGAACCGGATGGAGTAAGGCATGGAAAATCTGTTTCTGGGCCCGCTGTCATGATGGAAATCATGCGCATAAGATGATTTCCGAGCAGATATGTCATAATTTCTACTTAAATCTATTCGACTTCCATGCGCCCTTCCAGATTGACGGGAATTTCGGCAATACAGCTGGGGTTATAGAAATGCTGCTCCAGTCCCATACCAGAAAAGGGAAAGGGACCGATACGGCAAACGCTCCATGGATAATCCATCTGCTCCCCGCCCTTCCGGATATCTGGTCTGACGGCGAAGCGCGCGGATTAAAAGCCCGCGGAAATATAACCGTGGATATGAAATGGAGCGGAGGGAAGCTCACCTCTTTGATTCTGAAGGGGAAACCCGGGAGGATTGTAGTTGTAGCATATAAGAAGAAGATAAAGAGATTGAAGATTCCTGGCTCCGGCATTCTTAAGACTCGGCTGTGAAATCTAGTAAGCCCTAAGACCTGTTTTCGGCTTTTTCGTGAAGTACTAGGTAGGGCTCACTGAATAATTGGCAAGTGCCTTATTTTCATAGTGTTAATTCCCTTTAGCGGTGTCATCTCCAAGGTTTTGGGAGCACACGTTCGTGTGTTTTGAATGTGTCCTTTGCTACGCTGGGACACGCATGTTCGTGCATTTCTCCCAAAAACCTTGGAGACGACTAATGTTCTCCGCTCAAGTTGAGGCACTTGCCAATTCCGCGAAAGCCGATTCTTCCGTTCGCTTGCGAACCCTCCGGGTTTGCGGAAGGACTTTCAGCAAGATTATTGCCTAGCCACTAACCCGTTCTCGACTTTTTCAGCAAGTCCCAAGTTAAGGGCGGGGTTGAGGCTGAAGGAGGTTGAAAAATGGCCGTTTTGAACCTACCTTGAGCAGCATTGGCAAGAGAGCTTTTTCAGTAAATATTAATTTGAAGGAGGTGTTATGTCTGTACATTATGATGTTTGGCCCTCCCGGGATTAGGAAAAACCACATTGGCCAAAATAGTCGCCATGGAGATGGGATTTCATTCTTTCCCGTCTTGGTCGGAGGGCCAAAAGACGCTACCGCGCTTGAGGGGGTGCTGGCCGAGCTTCCGTGCGACGGATTGTCGAGCAGATTTCAATTGTGATTGACTTATGGTCGGGTAGCATGGGGGATCTCCGCAACTTTACTTGCTTCAATTTTTAGCACCAATATTTGAATGACCATGAGCGTGAGTCCGGTAGCGCCGCAGGAGGGGCAGAGGACGCGCTAGTAGCGGGGCAATTGGAGAATTTAGAAAATCAAAAGTGAGAACAATTTTCTGGTAATTGGGGGTGTGGTAATCACAGTATCCAATTAATGAACAGATGTGGATGGCCAGTGGAAGCTAAAATGTCCATGGTAAAAATTATTTTTCAGCCATTCTAAATCTTCTTCCCATTCTTCAATCGCAAGCTCGGGGGGCTTGGACCTTTTTTTTGCATTTTTTGCAAATGATGCAATTGAGTTTGCTATTTTATGCAGTCTTTGGGAGGATGCTGCGTCTCCCCACTCTTCCATATATGCACGGCTTTGTACCTTAGGCAAGTGTGACGAATGAAATACATTGGTTAATATTTCCGTTCTAGAAATTTTATCTTTGCCGTTGTAGCCAACTTGGTAGCCCATGTATTTTAACAGGCCCATATCTGGCCATTTGTCTTGATTGTCCAGTTCTCCGAGTCCATCTCCTGGAATAATCGTTGTTTCTGGCCAAACGAAACCGCCGTCAATCAAGTATTCTAATGCAGGATGTCCTTTCGCAAAACGTTTTAGTATTTCTTTATCTTCGTACGGATCCCGTAAGGAGATTAGCTGTGCCAAAAACATTTCCTGGGAATAAACTCTTAAAGTTTGCCCACGTCGGTTTTCAATATGTACATTAAGGTCGTCAGCACTCCATATAATGGGAATGCGGCGATTTGTTGACTCCTTTGTGTATATGGTCAATCATTCTTAATGCGTATTCGGGGGAATCATGAGAAATATAAGCGTAGATGGCATCAAGGTGCCCGGCTGCGGTTTCCGTCCAGTGAATTTTCATTTTGGCAAAGAGTATTTCTCTCGAATTACACTCACGTCCTTTGTGCATCCCGCCTTACTGTCTGCAAGTCCGCGCTCGATCGTTTCTCTTACATAAATTTCATGGATTAAGTCATCCCAAGTCGCTGTTTTGGGTAATTTATCTATAATTTTATATGCTTCTTCCTTTATCATCGTCGCCTGCATAGCGTCCTCCCGTATCTAACAGACCCCCATATCATAGCGCTTACTAACGAAGCATATCATGAGTTATTGTGTTTTTCAAATTTTCCCTGTGCCATGGTTCAGCATCGTCTAGAGCTTGTTAAGTTGCTGTTTTTCGAGCCTATCAGCAATCCACACTTTGATGATGGACTGTCTGGGGACACCTAGTCGATGTGCCTCTTTGTCAAGCGAATGGATCATCCATACAGGGAAATCGACATTGACCCGCTTTTGTTCCTGTTCTGGTCTTCTCGCATTGGCAAGGTCGAGATATTCCGTGATATCCTTGCCGCTGTCAAATATCTTATCAAAATCTTTAGCTTTCATATATTTCAACCTCCTCCGTTCTTGAACGGCGTATGGATATAATCCGTATATTGTTCTCTCTGTATGTAATTATGGCGGACCAATGTTTGTCGTCGATTTTTCCAATGAGAACAAATCTTGGTTCATCTACGTATTTTGCTGGAATTTCAATTAAATCCGGATCGCTCCACAATAGTTGCCCCTCAACAAAGTCGATACCATGCTTTTTCTTGTTAGAGTTGCTTTTGTTTATGTCAAAATCGAAGTTCATGGTATAAATATTATACCATACTTATATCGACGTATCAAGTTGCTAGAGTGGTTTTTTCAGCAAGCCCCAACTTATGGCCTACTGAATACCAAGCGGTGCGGGGGCACCGCACTCCAAAGCGCTTCGCGCGATTGTCGCGGAAAACCTTTGTCTTTGGGCTGTGAATCCTCGGGCTACACCCCGTCCAGGGGGGCTTTGTAGGCGTCGAGGAGGTTGTCCAGGGGGAGGGTGAATTGTTTGCCGTCGGGTGTTGCGACGCGTAAATCGCGGTTTTTGACGATCGAGCCTATTTTGGCGAATGGGACCCCGGAGAGGATATCCGCGATTTCCGCGGAATCTTCGGCGCGGGCGGTGAGTAGGAATCTAGCGCCGGATTCGGAGAAGAGGATTTCCGCCGCGGACAGGTAGTCCGGCTCGGTGGGGACGGACCCCAGGTCCACATCCAATCCCAATCTTCCCGCCATCGCGGTTTTCGCGAGTGATACCGCCAGTCCGCCGTGGGCGGGGGCTTGGAGCGAGCGGGCGAGTCTTTTATCCACTAACCGCGCCACGGCTTCGTGGATGAGTTTGGCGGCGTCTGGATCGATTTTGGGGACTTCCCCGCCATCCGCGTCTATCATCGACAGGTATTCGGAGCCGCCGAGTTCCGAGCGGGTGAGTCCGATGACGTAGATGTCGTCTCCCGCGGATTTCGCGTCCAGTGTCACCGCCTTGGATACATCGTCGACTTTGGTTATGGCGCTGATGAGGAGGGAAGGGGGAATTGATATCTTTTTGCCACCTAGGACACTGTCATTCTTCATGCTGTCTTTGCCGGAGACGCATGGCGCCAGAAAGGCTTTCGTGTAGTCGTAGAGGGCTTTGTTCGCCCGGACGAGTTGCGCTAGTTTGTGTTCGCCATCGGGTGTTTTTGGGCTTTTGACGGGGTCGGGCCAGCAGAAGTTGTCTAGGAGGGCGACGCGGTCGTGTCCACCGCCCACGGCGATGATGCGTCTAATCGCCAAATCGATTACCCAGGCGGTCATGTGATAGGTGTCGAGTTCGGCATGTCTCGGGGATATTGCCGCGGAAAGCGCGAAACCCTCTTTACCGGCCGGTTCGATTGTCGCCACCACGCCGTCCGAAGCGATGTCCCGTTCCACGCCGAGGAAGGGTTTGACGACGTTCAGGCCTTTGACTTCGTGGTCGTATTGCCGGGCCTTGTATTCGTTGGAGCATATATTCAGGCGGCCCATCATGGCGACCATGTGTTCGGCGAGTTTTGCGTCGTCCACCGCGGCGGTGTCGATTGGCTTGGAGTTAGGGGGAGACCATACTGCGTTGAGCTTCATCCGGGGAAGTCCGTCGTGGAGGAAGTCCAAGTCCAGCCAGGCGACGGTCTCTCCATCGTAGAGGATATGGAATTTGCCGTCATCTGTGAATTCGCCCAAGACGGTGGCTTCGACATCGCGTCTTTTCGCTAGTTCCATGAATTCGTCGATCTTTTCCGGTGGGACGGCGAAGCTCATCCTTTCCTGCGCCTCCGAGACGAGGATTTCCCAAGGCGCCAAACCCGCGTATTTCAGGGGGGCTTTGGCAAGGTCCATCTTGCAGCCGCCGGAGTGCTCCGCCATCTCCCCGACGCTGGAGGAAAGGCCACCGGCACCGTTGTCGGTGATGAAGTTGAAGAGGTTCTTGTCGCGGGCCTCGAGGATAAAGTCGGTCATCCGCTTCTGGGTTATCGGGTCACCGATCTGCACCGCTTGGGAAGGGCTTTCCCCGTGTAGCTCCTCGCTGGAGAACGTGGCGCCGTGGATGCCGTCCTTGCCAATCCTGCCCCCGGTCATGACGATCAAATCGCCCGGATTGATGTGTTTCTCGTGTCCCGGCTCGCCGCCGACTTTCTTGGGCAGGAGGCCTACTGTTCCGCAATAGACTAGGGGTTTCCCGAGGTATCTGTCGTCGAAATATTCCCAGCCGAGGCCGTAGGGGATTCCGCTTTGGTTTCCACCATCGATGACTCCTTTGTGGACGCCGTCCCGGAGGCGTCTCGGATGCAGCAATCCCTGGGGGACTTTTTCCGGATTGGTGAAGGGGGAGGCCAGGCAATAGCCCCAGACGTTCATTACCGGGGCGCATCCCTTGCCGGTGCCTAGCGGGTCGCGGTTTACGCCTACGATTCCGGTCATCGCTCCTCCGTAGGGATCCAGCGCCGAGGGGCTGTTGTGGGTTTCGACCTTGTATGCGATATCGTATTTGTCATTGAAGGCGACGACTCCGGCGTTGTCGTGGAAGACCGACACGAGCCAGTCTATTTTCTCCGCTATTTCCTTGGTGCTTTTCTGGATGAAGGATTTATAGAGCGATACGATATGCTCGCTGGCGCCTTCTCCGTCGTCGTAGTCAATTTTGGCGGCGAATATTTTATGTTTGCAGTGTTCCGACCAAGTCTGCGCAATGGCTTCGAGTTCGACATCGGTCGGGGCGTTTGGGAGGCCCATTGCCGCACGGCCTTCGGCGGAGCGGAAATACGCTTGAATCGCCTTCATCTCCTCGATGGAGAGCGCGAGTATGCCTTTGGAGCTTATCTCCATGAGCTTCTCGTCGTCCACCTCCAAGTCTATCGTCTTGATGTCGCCGGGCTTCGATTCCGGCATCATCGGGAGATTCAACGGGAGTGGTGATTTTTCGAAGTCCTCTTTCCCAAGGACGGTGATGGATTCTATCAGTTCGTTCGCAAGGAGGTCTTTTGCAATATGCTCCACGTCGCTTCTGGAGAGTCCTCCGCCTTTCAATAGGTATTCGGTGGAGCTGAAGACGAATTCGTCGTCGCGTAATTCGCGGCCGATTATGTCGCCGATGGCTTCGTGGGCGGTGCGTCCGACGTTGTCGGTGACACCCGGGAGGAAGCCGACCACCACGATCCAGTCGAATTCGGGGCGTTTGGTCTCCCCTACGATGCCTGTTTGGAGAACTGGATTCGCGAATTCCGCGGCTATTGTCTCTGCGGCGTCCGGCGCGATGTTTGCGTGTATCGTTAGAACGAGCCTAGTGGCGACTTTTTCTGGTTGGAGACCGAAGTAGTCGTTGATTTGCCTGGCTGTCGCATCGCCTTTGGCGTCGATGATACCCGGCTTTGGCGATATTTCAATTCTGTAGGTTTCGGGCATGGAACTAGCCTTTGTCAATCGCCGCATGGAGGCGTCCTTCCGGATTGGAGCGCCTTCCGCATTGGCGGTGAAAAACGGAATATAACGTGCGCCCTCGCCGCCGTCCACCTATGAAAGGGGTAAAATGAGGATGGTGTGGCGGTGAATCCGTGAATCCGTGAGCCTGCCTGTCCTCCGAAGCTTTAGCGAAGGAGGATGAGTCCGCTTGTCCCGCCGTAGCCTTGGCGAAGGCGGATGAGTCTGTGTGGAGGGGGTGGACGCAGGATG
>WFSE01000123.1 GCA_015486135.1 Lentisphaeria bacterium | reverse complement strand
GGATTGGGGCGGGGGGAGGCGTTCGTGGAGGGGGTGCCGATTGAGCCGCTGGAACTGTATAGCGAACAAGTGGCGATGGTCGCGGAGATATGCGCGGAGCTGGGCTTGAAGCCGATTATGTGGGGGGATGTGGTCCTCGGCCGGTCCGGTGGGCGCTCGATGTCGGATGCGGAGAAGGCGGCGTTGCCGGAGAACATGGGGTTCGACTATTGGAACTATTACTCGGAGTCCGCCGAAGACTACGAGCGCGATATCGCCGCATTCGCCAAGGTGGGACGTATGCCGTTGTTTTCTCCCGGAATCCATGCTTGGAATCGGTTTTTTCCGGATTGGGAGTTGACCAAACGTACCGCGTCGGTGGGGATGTTGGCGGCGTTGGACGGCGGTGTGGAGGGATTTTTGGCGACGATTTGGGGGGATGACGGGAGCGAGGCGCTTTTCGGATATGTCGAGCCGCTCGTGGCGTGGCTGGCCGGCGCGGCGCGCGGCGAAGAGGATGGCGACACGTGGTTGGCGCGCGCCGAGGCGATTTTAGGAGTCTCGCCGGAGTGGATTGACATCGTGAAGTCTATCGAGGCCGTTGACGCCGATACGAGGGGAGAAGGGCATTTGTCTGCGAAGGCGCTGTTTTACGACGACCCTTTGATGGGGGCGGCAACGCGTCTTTTGTCGGACCCCGTTGGCGTCGCCGCGGAATTCGCGCGGATATCGCAAAATGCCGCGGAAGTCGCGGAGGCCATGCCAAGAGAAGGCGGGAAGGCTAATTATCTAGACGTCGCATCGCGGTTTATGCGGATAATCTCCCGAAAAATAGAATTGATTGCCAGTGCCGCTTCATTGTATGGCAAGGGGGACAATGTTGGCGTGGGGAAGTTGGAAAGGACCGCATTGGAGTTGGCGGAAGAGGTCCGCGATTTTCGCGGGCTTTACGCCGCTCTGTGGCGCGGTGAACGCAAGCCGTTCGGATTGGAGATTGTCGAGGGGCGTTTGGCGGCGCTGGAAGCGCGATTGGAGACTATGGCATCGAGAATGAGCGCATTCGCTACCAGTGCAATTTCATCTATCGAGGAGTTTGACGAGCCCCCTCCAAGCGAATTGATTGCCGATGATCTCAAGTTTCACGCCAGAATGGTGTCGCGGTGCATGTCAATTTGGAACTAGGGCCCGCTGAATAATTGGCAAGTGCTTTGTTTTCATGGGGTTCAATCCTTTTTTAGTGGTGTCATCTCCAAGGTTTTGGGAGCACTCGTTCGTGTGTTTTGAAGGCTCCCCTCCTTCCGAGCTCCGCTCCTTTCCCCCTTCGCTAAATCTACGGCGAGACGTGCCGGGCTTTGCGGAAGGACTTGGTCGCAGACTCCCAAAACCCTTGGAGACGACGAATGTTTTTTACTCAATTTGAGGCAATTGCCAATGCCAGGGAAGCCCTAATTCGTGAGAGGCTAGGAACAGATTATAAGATTTATCTCACCGCCCGCTGCGCTGGAGGCACGGAGGAACGGAGAATAGAGAAGACAGAGATGTATGAAATAAGCAGCAACCTCCGGTTCCGGATTATTTCATACACGGTCTTATTGGAGGGAGAGAGGAGAAAAACTCTGTTTTCACTCCCATATAGCACAGCGATGGAACGGGAGGCAGTCGGAGACTGGATTTCGTTCCAGCGCTTTCATCTTCTCTGTGTCTCCAGCGAAGCGAGTGGTGAATTTCTTGGCGCGCTGTTGCCTTGACGTAGGCGGACACTCTGGAGGATTAGCACGTTTTAAGCAAGCCCTAGTATATTTTAACCACTTGCGGAATGCCTTTTTTATCCTTCGAGAGATCGATGGTGAGGGAAGCGTCGCCCGATTTTAGGACGACTCGCACAACCTCTGACCGGCTTTCTTGGTTGACGCTAGCCGGAGTCCAACCTTTTTTCTTTGCGGCCTGGACGAGGGTTTGCTTGAATGCGAGTTGACGGTCCCGGGAGAGCGCTTTGTTGAAAGGGATTGTCAACTTGTCCGGAGCCTTTTCCGCTACCGCCATCATACTGTTGACAAACTTCAAGTTTTGTTTATAGGCGGGGTCACTGGCATCGAGGGGAGTCATTTTATCGGAGATTAGGATAGTTGGAGCGTGGTTCGAGCCGCTCCAACCGTCCATCATAACGCGGAAAGCTATCGCTATGGTCAGTAAGAACACAAACAAGCCTATCAGGACGAATATTCGTTTAATCCTTTTTGATTTAATAGCCTGCGCTTCGGCCTGCTCTTTAAGGAATGCGGAACGTTTGACCGACTCCTCTTTCAGCTGAGTTTGTTTTTCGATTTGTTGACGTTTTTCCTCTTCCACGATTTCTCGTTTTTTCTTTTCGAGATCCGTGGAGAGTTTTCTTAAATCTTTCAGTGATACACTCATTCCAGCCTCCATTCGCCGGCCTGGATACTAATTAGCGCAAAAAGGAATCACTAACTTGTTCCCGGCTTTTTCCGCGAGTCCTAATTATTCCAGGTCAAAAAGCCCGTTGCTATCCGATGCTCCAATGAATCCCAAGTTTTTGCGTTTCCAATTGGCGTCTAGAGTCCACTCGTTGAACCTGGAATTGGCGTGTCCGTCGCACCACCCCACATTAGCGGTTCTGTCGTGCCGGAAGTGCATGGACGGTTCGTTTTGTACGCTCGTGTCCGTTTGTTTGTTTTTCACGCCAAAAGGCGCCACGCATATGGAGTATTCCGCCAGCCCTCCACTTGCGCCGCTGGGTTCGATGCTTCCACCACTCGAGACGTTCATCGCCGTGTCCGCGAACATCACCGTGTCGGCTGGCTTGGCGATATCGGAGGCCCGAGCTCCTAATCGGTAGGCGTCGTTGCTGTTGGGATCGTCTAATTGGTACTTTCTGCTACCTACGAAGATGTTGTAGCCGTAGCCGAATCCCCCTTTTTCCACGGAGGCGTGTTCAACGTCAACAGTCGCCGCCAAAACCGGGCAGGTGAATGAGGTGTCCAGTTTAGCCTCGCTTAGGGGGCTTTTGGAGCAGTCGTAATCCGCCGTATTTGTTGTGGATGTCCTAGCGCCGTGCCAACGGTGCAGATTGGCTCCGGCTCTATCGAAGCCCCAAGCGACATATGTTTTCCACTGCGACTCGTACACCAGGTTGGCGGTGGTCAATTGTTTGATGTTGTTTTTACAGTAGACTGCTCTTGCCGAGTTTTTGGATCTCATCAATGCCGGGGCGAGCAACGCCGCCAAGATGAAGATGATCCCTATGACGATCATCAACTCAATCAACGTGAAAGTTTGTTTTCTTGTCTTCACTGGGAAGCCCCTGTTTGTGTCATGGGGAATAATCTGCCAAGCGAAACGCCACCTTGACGCTCGCCCCTTCCCGCAATTCCATGGGGACTATAATCGCTTATCGCAAGTTTTCCAGTCATTATAGTTGAAAAAAAAGAGGACAGGGATATGATTCGCAGTGGTATCGGGGTTCCGTTGGTTATGTGGCGGTTCCCGGGAGGCGGAGTCCATGGGAAATGAATCTAAAGATGGAGGTGGGGCGAGTCTCACGTTGCTGGGGGCGTCGAGAACTGAGGTGCCTGGTTCTCCTGGCGAGGCGGTTCTGGAAATTTTCGAGAACACCCACCCCGGACGCGACTACGAGATAACTTTTGACTGCCCCGAGTTCACCTCTATTTGCCCCGTTACCGGGCAGCCCGATTTCGGGGGGATAACGATAAAATATGTTCCGGGCAAGTTGTGTGTGGAGAGCAAATCGTTGAAGCTGTTCCTCTTCTCTTTTAGGGACCATGGCGCGTTTCACGAGGAGGTTGTGAACATCATACTGGACCGGCTCGTGGCGGTTTGTTCGCCCCGTCGGGCCGAGGTGCTAGGGGAGTTTCGGCCTCGAGGGGGGATATCTATCGCTGTCAAGGCGGTTTATCCAGGCTGAGGTGCGGTTTTCCCCGGGGGAATTCGGGATGTTGCCGCGTTCGAGTTTTTCGCCGAAAATTCGTTTGCAGGCCTTGGAGCACACCTAATACGTGGCAATTTGGATGCTATCACAGCGATATTGGCTCGAGCTTTGCGAGTATTCAGGGATATCCTGATTCGCGGAGGGAGCCATAGGGAAATGCGATGCCAGATTTTTTGGACAACAACGACACCGTGCCGGAGGGGGGGGGCGGAGACTTTTGCTGCGATTGCGACGAATCCACCATTCCCGTGAGCCATCGTCCTGGCGTTGGATGTTCGCCGTTGGATCGTCTCACGGTGCGTCCCGAGGGGAAGTACCGGGTTTTGGACAAGATAGGCGAGGGGGGGATGAAGCATGTTATGCAGGTGAACGACCGCGACACCGACCGCGACTTGGCGATGGCGGTTCTGCGTGACGACAACGAGGTGAAGCACGCGTGTTCGGGGAGGTTTATCCGCGAGGCCAGGCTGACGGCGAATTTGGAGCATCCCAACATAGTTCCGATACACGACATTGGAGTTGACAGGGAGGGTTTTCCCTACTTCACGATGAAGTTGGTGGAGGGAGAGACGTTGGCGAAGATCCTAGCCAAGACGTCCAAGGATGTTCCGGGGTACGCCGAGAAGTACACATTGCAGCATCTTCTGAAGATATTCCTTTCGGTTTGCGACGCTGTGGATTTCGCGCATGCCAAAGGGGTTATACATCTTGATTTGAAGCCTGACAACGTGCAGGTAGGAAGCTACGGGGAGGTACTTGTCCTGGATTGGGGATTGGCCAAGAGGACCGGGCCGGATGGTGGTTTGGTCGTTGCCGCTGGCGGTGAGACGGATAGCGAAGCGGGCAGTGAGGTGTGGGGCGGTGTGGGGACTGACGAGGACGATGGGGGCGAGACGTACGTTTCCCTTGGCGCCAATGGGAGCGATTTGACGATGGATGGCGAGATCCGCGGGACTCCGGGGTTCATGGCTCCGGAGCAGGCAGCCGGTAAGAACTCCGAGCGTACCACCGCCACGGATATATATGCGTTGGGAGCTATTTTATACACGATTCTGGCGTTTAGAAAACCATTGGACACGAAAAATCTGGAGGAGGTGCTGGCGAGGACTGTCAAGGGCGATATTATTCCCGTGCTGGAGGCCAATGAGACAAGGAAGGTTCCTAAGCCCTTGGCCGCGGTTGTTGGTAAGGCGATGTCGTTGGATCCCGCCGACCGCTACGGATCCGTAAGGGATTTGATCAGAGATGTCGATGCGTATTTGTCCGGACGGGTGACGCAGGCCGAGAAGGCGTCGTGGTTCCGTCGGGCTTCGTTGTTTGTCAGGAGGAACAAGGTTCCCTCGGCGTTGACGCTTTTAGCGGTTGTGTTGGCGTTTTTGGCCGCTGGCATGTGGATGGCGTTCGAGGCCCGCCGGGCCGCCGGGTGGGGGGCTGGTGTCGATATAACTCCCGGTGACGGCGTGGCGCTTCAGGCGGATTGGGTTCAGGCGGCTGGAGTGTGGGAATGCGCCGACGGCGTTGTTAAGGCTGCCGCCAGTCCCGACGACGCCTTTATTTTGTTTTGGAAGAAGTCGGTTCGCGGTAGCGTTGCGGTTGAATTCGACGCCATGGTTCCTACCGGCCAGGAGCTGTCTCCCAGCGCCGATCTTAGCGCTATTCTTTCCGGGGATACCCGCTTTCCGCGCAAGCGCGGGTATTTTTTCCAGCTTGGTGGGCTTGGCAACACATGCGCCATAATTCAGCGCCGTGGCGGATTTCTGGCTAGCGTGGGGCTTCACTTGAAGGCTGGGAAGTGGTATCATGTGCGTGTTGAGAGGGATGGTCCGAATCTGCGTTTGTTCCAGGATGGAACGCTTATTTTGGCCGCCAGGGATATCTTTTATTTGGAGGGGGGATTCATCGGCTTGTATACCTTTGGGAGAGGGAAGGTTTTTTCCAATATCAAGGTTTTCCGCAAGGATGTTCCGCGGCTTGTACCTCCAACGGTGGAGGGCGACGCATTTGTCCGCGAGGCGTTGGCGGCTAAGAGTCCTGGAGATAAAAGACGTTTTTTGCTTTTGGCCAAGCGTGCCTATGGCAGGGTTTTTGAAAGTCATCCGGACATACAACTAGGGTGCGACGCTCTTCTAAAGAAGGCGTACGTGTGCCGCGAGTTGGGCGGGCGGAGCGATTTGTTGGAGGCTATACGCGACATACTTTATCTTAAGAAGTTTTCTCCCACTTTGGATCTTTTCGTGCTTGAGGGGATTATTTATTTCGACGGTGGGGATTTCGCCGGTGCGCTCGCCGCTTTTTCCAAGGCGGTAAGGGATTATCCCGACTCGTCGCTATCGACGACGGCCACTCTAATCGGGCTATTGACGAAGCGGAAGTCCCAGTTGATCTGTCCGGAGATAAGGCAGGCATTCTGGCGCTTAATCGCAACACACCACTCGAGTCCGGCGTTGCGTTGTTCCTCCCGGGCGCTCGAATCCCTGGGGTTCTTGAAAGGCCTCGACTTCTCGTTGATCGACTGCAGTGGCAACAACATTCGTTCTTTGGAGCCAATTCGGGGGATGCGGGGGCTGAAGGAGTTCGACTGCGCCGACAACAAGGTGGAGTCGCTGGAACCATTGCGTGGTATGGAGTTGGCGCGCTTGGAATGCAATGGCAATCCTGCGTTGAAGGATCTGTCTCCGTTGACGGGAATGCCTCTCGAGTCGCTGAGTCTCCATGGATGCTCGGGAATTGAATCGTTGAAGCCTTTGGCGGGAAACAAAGCACTGAGGCACTTGACGATTCCGAAGCGGTTGGCGGATGATCCAGTGCTGAAGACATTGCCCAATCTAGAGTCGCTGGAACTGAAATAGGACTAGTCAAATGAAAAATAAGCAATTGCCCGTTATTCGGGATGTATTGGAAATAACGATTATAGTCGATAACGAGGCCGGGGAGGGATTGGAGTCGGAGCATGGGTTTTCCGCGGTTGTCGCGGCTGACGGGAAGCGTTTTTTGTTTGATTCCGGGCAAGGAGGGGCATTGGAGTCGAATATGGACACTCTGGGGATCGACCCGGAGGTGTTCGACGCGGTTCTCTTGAGCCACGGTCATTACGACCACACGGGAGGTCTGGAGGGGCTGATCGGGTGCCTTCGTCCCGATGCCAGACTTTATGCCCATTGGGCGGCGATAGCGCCGAAGTTCGCCGTGGATGGGGATGTCTCGCGCTATATCGGCGCGCCGTCCCCTGTGAAATGTTTCATCCGCGGCCTTGGCGATTATTTCATCCCCGTGGAGTCTCCGACGGAGGTTGCTCCCGGGATGTGGTTGACAGGCGAGATCCCGCGTGTGTCGCCTATGGAAACCGTTTCCGCCCGGTTCACGAAGGATTCCGCCGGTAAGGAGCATGACGTTATTACCGACGACCAGGCGCTGTTCGCTAGGACTTCCGCCGGGATCGTGGTTTTGCTGGGGTGTTGCCATTCGGGGCTTGAGAACACGTTGCGCTATGTCGCGGAAATCGCGGGTGTCGACGCGATTCACGCGGTGTTGGGTGGCACCCATCTCCGTTCTGCGTCGGAGGAGCTTCTGGAACATGCCGCGGCGGTTCTGGAGCGGTTTGGTGTCGCGTGTTTCGCGCCTTGCCACTGCACTGGCGGAGAGTCGATCAAGTGGTTGCGCCGCCGTCTTCCGAATGTATTTCGCAAGTGCTGCGCTGGCGAGGTCTTCCGCTTTTCTTGATCAGGACTTGTTGAAATATTCATTATTCATAAATTGTTTATAGTCAATTTGTTATTTGCTGTTTTCGGCGTGTGTGGTCCAAGGTTTTTGTGGTTTTTTGCTCGAAAAGCTTGGAGACTCGCATGTACAGGAAAGCAGACGACTACCCGAAATTTCCAGGATTCGCACTTCCTTTCGACGGGAAGCTTGACACTGACAACCGCTGGATACGCCTGGCAAAGCTTATCCCGTGGGATCGCTTGGAGGAGCTGTACGGCTCCAAGTTCTCCACGGGGGTAGGACGCCCCGCCAAAAGCGTCCGCTTAGCTGGGATCCATGATAGTCAAGCACAAGTTGAGCCTCGGCGACGAGGAAGTGGTGGAGCAGATCCGCGAACCCGTATCTCCAATACTTCGTGGGGGTCGAGGAGTTCCGCACGGAGCTTCCGTTTGATTCCTCCCTCATGATGCTGTTCCGCAAGCGGTTCCGCTTGTAGGAGATATTCGACATAAGCTAGGGCTTTCCTGGAATTGGCAAGTGCCTCAAATCGCTAGTCGACTCAAAGGGTTTTGGGAGTCTGCGACCAAGTCCTCCCGCAAAGCCCGGAGGGAGCGGAGCTCGGAAAGAGGGGAGCCTTCAAAACACACGAACGTGTGCTGCCAAAACCTTGGAGATGACACCGCTAAAAACAGATTAACCCAATAATAATAAAGCACTTGCCAATTGCTCAGCGGGCCCTAATCGATCTGGTTGAGGATAACGTCAAGGTTCTAGTGGGAGACAGTCCTGAACGAGTTGACGGAAGCCAGGCTTTTGAAATTCGACGGACGCAACGCGTCTCCTACGGAGCGCGGCATGGAACTCTGGGACGATATAGCCAATTATTCGGCAAGCCCCTAATAGGCTGCCTTTTTCGCTTGATCTAGCCAGTCGGCGCCGCTGTAGCCTTTGACGTGTCCGTCGAGGAATAGAACATGGCCGAATTTATCATGGTTGTTTGGTTTGTCGCAGGCGATGATAGTGTCGATTGGATCGCTTTTTTCATGTCCGCCGAAATACCGGTAGTCGCAATCGGTCTCCGTTAATTTTGCAACCGCCACGGTGTATGGGCCCTTGTGTTTCACCGAGGGACAGCGATAGATGTCGCGGTTAACTAGAAAGCCGTCTTGCACGAGGACATTCAACCCTTTGGCGCCGTCGTACGGGGGGAATTCCCCGTTGTAGACGTTGGAGTACATGCGCAACGCCAAGCTTATTTGCGTGAGGTTGCCGACGCATGATATTTTGCGCGCCGATTCTTGAGAATCGAATTTTAAGAACGCAGCGAATGCGTATGTGGCAAGCATGGTGCCGAGGTACCCAGTAGCCAGCCCCCAAATGGCTTTTTCCCGTCCTCCCGCCCTGCCCCGTTTGATTTTCCACAGGGCGATACGACTGATGACCACTGCGAAGATTCCGACGAGGAAGCCTATCGGAAGCCATGCCACCATGAGCGATATTACGCCTAAAGTGAGACTTATAGTTGCCAAGGCGCCGTGATCGGGGTGTTGGCGCCGCTGGACACCCTCCTCCGTCTTAACTTTTTCTCTTTCCGATTCCAATTGGTCCTTCCTGTGCCAAGCTAGGGATTCTTTTTCGCTTTATCCAGCCAGTCGGCGTCGGCATAGCCTTTGACGTGTCCGCCTAGAAACAGGACGTTGCCGTATTCAGGACACTGTGTGCCGGAAATTTAATCGTGCCCATGCGCGTTGTAAACGGCCAACCGTTCGCTTAACGCATGTCGGATATCGTCCGCGATATTTCGCCCTATTCCGTCAAGCTCCATAAGCTCTTCGTAGGTTGCATTGACTACATTCTCAACGGATTCAAACTTTTCAATCAACTGCTTTGCCCGTTTTTTCCCTATGCCGGGCAAGCCCTGAAGAATTAACATTTGCCGCCTATGCTTTCCCTTTGGCGCCCCGCCGTGCCGCTGTACTGTTCCATCCGCGACCCTCCGGACTTGGCGCGTCGCCTGGAGCATTAGAGATACTGTCTCCTGAGAAGATTGCGAACGCAAAACAGGAATCCCAAGAACCACGCTGATATGTATCAAGGCACCTTGTACCGCTTCTCTTTTCATGTTGAAATCTTGAATGTCGGCGGAGGTGCCCTCGAGAATTAGAACAGCCTCGTATTCGGAGGACGCGAGCCTCGCGGCTTGAGAAAACACGCGGCCATCAATAATAGATAAAACCAGGTCTTTTAGAGTTTTACGTTCAAAGAGCAATCTGTTTCCCCAAAGATAATCACCGAGCGGCATTCTCTCAACACTCAGGTCAACTCCCGGCATATCGGACAAAATCGCGGGAATCCCCGATTGCCTTTCCCGATCATCCGCAATAACGTTTATGGCTGGATCCATTCTGAATGCTTCTTTTCTCCGAATCCTAGTTTGTTTCGAGATGTCGCATATTAGTGCGATTCTCAGGCGCTTTTCATAATCACAATCCACTTCCGCCATTAGGCATCTTTTTCCGGAGAAACCCCGTTCTTTTATTCATGGGCAGGTTCAATCTGGATAATATCATTTTAATCTCCATTTTTTCATGAAGATCCTTTAAATCTTCCTTGGTATTTTTTGTTGCTGAATTATTCTTATTTTTTTCCATTTGCCAACTCCAAAGTTTTTTTCAAGATGGGCAATACTGCGAGATCCTTGTCATTTCCCGCCGCTGTTTTACTTTTTATGACATCCTCTAGAGATGCAATATTCAAAGAAAAGACCCCATCGAAAGAACATGTTGTGCTTCTTTCCAACAAGGACTCAAACGAGTCTATCCCAATTACTTTTGTGAGAAAATCAAGGTAAATCTCTTTGCTCGGATTCTGGATTTGAAAGAAAGGGTAAAAGTCGGTAAGTTCGGCCTCGAGCTCGTTGGCGACTTCGGAGAGTTTATTAATACTATCTTCATCATCTTCGATACAAAAGTCGATATCCATGGTTGTGACCGGCGCTCCTTGAATAGCTGCTGCCGCATTGCCAATCATAACAGCCTTCAGGTCGGCGTGATGAAGGGCTTCCGCCACGTCACATAAAATGAAAGTCGCATCCATTTGGTTGTTGTCCTTATTATAACCTAGAGCTTGCCGGATAATTGGCAAGTGTCACAAAATATCAGTCGTCTCCGAGGATTTTGGCGGTGGACGCCAGTAGTTCCAGCGCGTTTTCGACGGGGGCCGGGGATGCTAGATCGACTCCGGCGTCGCGAAGTATATCGAGGACGTCCCTTGTCGAGCCGGCTCTGAGGAAGCCGAGATAGGCGTCCCGCTCTGTTTGCCCGCCTTCCAGGAGTTTTTTGGACAGGGTGGCGGCGGCGGATATTCCGGTGGCGTATTTGTAAACATAGAAGTTGTAATGGAAATGCGGGATCCGCGCCCATTCCACGGCGATGAGCTTGTCCGCGTCGATTCCGGGATGGTAAGCGGCGTTTAGTTCGTAATACTTTTCGGAGAGCTTGTCCGCGGTAAGCGCGCCGTCGGAGAGGAGCATTTCGTGTATGAGTTTTTCGAATTCCGCAAACATGGTTTGCCGTAGGAGGGTTCCCCGGATGGTGTCCAGCAGGTGGGATGAGAGGAAGGCTTTGAGGGATTTGTCGTTGGTGTCGCGGATAAGGTTTTCGTGCAAGAGGAGTTCGTTGGTGGTGGACGCGACTTCCGCGACGAAGATTTTGTAATCCGCGTAGTGGTATTTCTGGGCGCGCCTCGAGAAAAGGGAGTGTATGGAGTGTCCGAGTTCGTGCGCGAGCGTGAAGACATCGTTGAGCGTGCCGTTGAAGTTCATGAGGATGTATGGAGGGGAGTCGTAGCATCCGCTCGAGTAGGCGCCCGAGCGTTTTCCGCGTGATTCGCGGGAATCGACCCAGCGTTCGGAGAAGGCTTTCGACGCGGTGTCGACGTATTCATCGCCCAGCGGCGCCAGGGAGCTCATAACCATCTCGATCGCCTCGTCCCAGGCGATGGACTTTTCTACGGTATCGACAATCGGCGCGCGCAGGTCATACATGTCCAGTTTTTCCAAACCTAGTTTTTTCGCGCGGAATTCCAGATGCTCCGCGAACGGTGCCAAACCAGAGCGCACGGTTGAGATGAGGTTGTCGTATATTTCGACCGACACGTTGTCGGAGTGCAGGGCCGCTGCGAGAGGCGAGGGAAAGGAGCGGAGGTTCGCGTTGAGAATGTGTGTTTTCACCGTTCCCTCGAGGGTGGCGGCGAAGGAGTTGCGGTGTTCGCGGTAGAATGTCTGCATGGCGTTGAACGCCTCGGCGCGCGCTTCCCGCGAGGGGGATTCCAAGAGTTTTTGGTAGTTGCCGTGGGTCAACTCCACCTCGCCGCCTTTTCCGTCCGGCACGACGGGGAATTTGGCGTCGGCGTCGTTCATCGCCGAGAACACCTTGGCGGGGGAATGCAGTGCATCGGCGGCGAGGCCTAGTATACGCTCCTCGGACTCGGAAAGGGTGTGCGGCTTGTCGCGGAGAATCTCTTTCAAAGTCCGGCGGTAGAAGGCGAGCTCCTCGGACTCCATAAACGCGTTTATCGCATCTTCCGGGATGGCTAGGACTTCCGGCTCGAACCAGGCTAGAGCGCCCGCGATTTCCGCATGTTTCGACATGGCACGGCCCAAGCGGGCTAGGTTTTCGGAGTCGGTTACATCCTCGTCCGATTTCAGATGGGCGAACGTGTAAAGCTTATCGAGAGTTCTGTACAGCTCGTCGAATTGCTCGAGCGCGGCTCGGAGGGAGGACGGCGAATCCGCGAGCTTGCCTTTGAACTCCAAGGATGCCTTTAAGAGCGAATCTAGCAAGGCGAAATCCCGTTCCCAAGCGTCGTCGGAGTCGTATAGCGGCGAGAGGTCCCATCTGAATTCCTCGGGGATATCTGATCGTTCCGGTTGCTTCAAAAGCTTATCGCTCATTTTAATCATCTCCATCGTATTCTTGGTATATCACATGCCCGCAAGCCTTGCAGTGCGAGGCGTCGTAATCGTGTCCCACGAGTCCGCATTGCGGGCAGACGACATTGCTCTTTTTGTCGCCATGTATAAGCATTCTGACCAGTTTCCCCACCTGCCAGGGAATAAGAATCGCGCCTCCCATAATCATAACCACGGTGAACGCCCGCCCCAGATCGGTGACGCAGATGAAATGACCGTAGCCTACCGTCGAGAGGGTTATGACGCTGAAATAGAACGCGTCGCCGAAGGTTTTTATCACGGCGCCGGCATCCGGGGGGGCGGAGGATTCGGCTTGGAATATGAGCCCGGCGGAGACGAAGAGGATAGTGAAGACGGTGAATATAGTTCTCACGACTTGGAGCTGGAAGCGGCTCAGGCGCCCGAAAAAGAACTCCTCCGTCTCTAGATACCTGGTGAACTTCAGGATCCGCAACACCTTTAGCACCCGCAGGAATGTCATCCCGCGGAGCATGAGGACTGTTGGTAGAATAGATAACAGGTCCACGAGCCCGTAGAAGCTGAAGATGTAGCGTAGTTTTTTTGGCGCTATCCAGAGGCGCAAGAGATATTCGATGGAGAAGATGGTCGCGATGGCGATATCCGCCGCCAACAGGGGGCCGCGCAATGGGCCGTTTCCTGCGACATACGCGCCGACGACGTAGAGCACGCATGCGGCGAGGTTGACTCCTAGGAGGGCCAAGTCCACCAATCGCGCGGCCGGTGTCCGCTCGTCGTCGAGTAGCGAGGCGACTTTTCGCTTGACGGCGTCGATGTTCACAATCCTTTCCTGTCCTCCCGTGGAATGGTCAATTTGGCGTCGATGAATACTTTGTGTGGGAGTTTGAGGCTTTTAGCCACGCGCGCTATTTCCTCGATCTCGTCCAGACAGGTCCCTTCGGAGGCGTTCGCCACTCTGAAGAGGAGCTTTATGAATTCCGACCGTTCGTCCATTGTCGAGATTTCGAAATATCCGCGCGTTAGACGATAGTAGTCGAGTTCGCCTTTTTCCGCGCGTTCTGCGGCGGAGTTGATTAGCGCTTTCGACAATTCCCCCGACAGCCCCCATGCTTCGGCGAGTATGTCGGCGATGGCGTGTTTTTCCTCTTCCGAGACACCGGAGTCGAGACCCGCGACTAGCGCGAGCAAGCCAGCTGCCAGCGTTGCCTTTTTCATTTTCTCCATTTCCGGCCCCGGTTCTCCAGAAATGGCGCCGGAGCTAACGAGGTCGAAGAGGACTACATTGTCCCGATGGAGTTTTGCGTTTGACTCGGTTTTAGGCATTTTCGCGGTCCTGTGGCGCAACAATCCGCCAAAGAGGTTTTTGAGCGGGGCCATGAGGTTGCCTCCACCGCTTTCCAGCTCGGCTTCGACATCTCGCAGCATCCGCTTTTCCTCGGCGGAGAAGTCGCCATCGCTTTCGAAGAGGCGTTCGAGGGCCTTGACGACCATTTCCCGCGCCTGTTTCGATTTCGCTTGGGAAGCCACCCTGGCGACAATTCCATCCGCCTCCTCTGGCGAGGGTTTCTTTTCCAGCAGTATCGATATTTCGCGCCATTCCGCGCCAGTCACCTCGTCCACGCTGAAAAGTAATTCCTTCAACGCGTTGACCTCGTCGTTCGAGAGCTCGCCGTCGGCCCAAGCCGCCACCGCCATCAATTTTGCCAAATCCAAGATGAATGTTCTGTTCATTGTGTTCCTTTCTTTACTTTTAGCCGCCGCCAACGAATGCGAAGAGTTCGATGGAGTCGCCCTCTTTGAGGGGGGAATTCATGTCCGCCGACGATAGCACGGAGCCGTTTAGCGTGACGATGGCGTTTTCCGGTGTCACGCCGAGAGATTCGAGCAGGATGGGCACATTCGCGTTTTCCGCAATCTCGACGTTGTCGCCGTTGACCGTGATTTGCATCGTCAATGCTCCTTTTCAAACCCGCTCCGCATGGATAATCCTCTTGTTCAGAACGGTCAATATAAGGCTTGCCGAATAATTGCCAAGTTTCTTAAAGGGCCTCGCGGCTCTGTGAGGGGAAAAACCGCGTGAAGTGCGCTTGAGCCGCAGGACGGGGGGACGGGGGGACAAGGGGACGACGCAAGACGCAGGACAGTAACGCAATGCGCATCGGTCAATTCCATAACTCCTATAGCGTCCCATGATTTCCCGGAATCCGGAGGGCTGAAAGCCCAAAATATTCGTGGCTCGGATCTTCTCCGCGCACCTCGCGCTTCGGGAACGGTATCGGGTCAAAACGGGATGTCGCCTTGATTTCAGTGCTCGGCCTGATACGGTTTAAGTATGTTTTGTGGCGGAAGGGGAATATTGCCCGAAGGTGCCCGTACCGTTGGTCTCCGCGGAATGCGCGGAATGCGCGGAAAATTCCGGCGCTGGCGCTTAGGGGCCAATTACCGCAAGGAGTATTGGGATGAGGACAATTCTAGTGATGTCGGTCGTTTTCGGAGCGTTGGTGTCCCGTGTGTCCGCGGATACGAAGAATCCCTATATCGACGGAGTCAGGTGCGCTACTGATAAGGATTTCAAATGGTGGCGCGATGCTCGGTTTGGAATGTTCATCCATTTTGGTCCTGGCGCTTTAGTCCACAGCAACTCGCTCTCCTGGCCTCCGCCGAAAAAGCCCGGACGCCCGCATTGGGGCAGGCTTGGTTATATGGCTGACCACACGAAGAAAGACGAACTGTCGGTGGAGGAGGTCACAAAATACTATAAGTATTATTACGGCGCTTGGTGGACGAAAGGAGTTCCCTCGCGGTTGAAAATATACAACAGCCTCTACAAGATTTTCAATCCCGTGAAATTTGATGCGGAAGCCATCGCCCAGATGGCCAAGGACGCCGGTTGCGGATATGTGGTCCTAACGACCAAGCATCATGATGGTTTTTGCCTATGGGACAGCGCCTACACCGACTACGATATCATGAGCACGCCCTACAAGAAAGACATCTGCAAAATGCTGGCGGATGCGTGCCACAAGCGGGGATTGAGGGTTTTATGGTACTATTCGGTGGTGGATATGCGCGACAAGCGGTATGACGTGGCGCATCCGGAGGCGTATCAGAAGTATTTCTTCAACCAAGTGAAGGAGTTGTTGACTAAATATGGTCAAGTCGAAGGGATGTGGTGGGATGGAGGCGAGATAAAGAAAGACAATAGAGCGCTCTTCAAGATGATGAACACAATCCATCCTGGCATTCTTTCCAACGGCAGAATTGGCAGGATTCCCGCCGGGATATCCTTTGGCACTCCCGAACAGAAACTTGGGGAGTTCTCCATGGACAGGCCTTGGGAAACCTGTGCCGTGATTAACGGTACTTCATGGATATGGCCTGGGCCTAAAGATATCAAATCGGCGAACACTTGTCTGCTTACACTCATCGGCTCTATCATTGGAGATGGCAATCTGCTTCTGAATTTTGGCCCCGAGCCGGACGGCGCAGTTACCCCGAAAGTTAAAGAGACATATCTTGGCATGGGGAAATTCCTGAAGAAATATGGCGAATCGGTCTATAAGACTCGTGGCGGGCCGTACAAACCCGGACATTGGGGGGGGGCGACGAGGCGCGGCAAGAATATCTATTTGCACATAATTGAACGTTGGCCTAAAGGGATACTGGAGCTTCCCGCTCTTCCGGCGAAGGTGGTTAAATGCGAGGCGTTGACTGGTGGCAAGCCGAGATTTAAGCAGACTGCGGACAAGCTGGTAATCCAACTTCCTCGGAAGAACCACGTTGTGCCTGATACGATAATCAAACTGACTATCGACAAGGACGCCATGGGGATAATGCCTATCGACACGCTGGAGGGTGGATACACGTTGACGACCGACGCCGATGTGACCGCCTCTAGTACCATAAACCCCACTTCCGGAATGGGATCCCCGAAAACGGTTGTTTTCTACAGCTTTGAAAGTGGCAAGGTCAGAAAGGAATTTGGGGAAGAGAGCGATGTGGCCGACAAGAAAATAAACAGGCGCACCGGGAAGAAATGGACCGAAGAGGAAATTAAGAAGATCAAGCAGTGCTTCAGTAATAACGAGCGCGGTCATTTCTGGCGTTTCTGGAGGCCGAAACCGAACGATACGGAGCCGTGGATTCAAGTCGATATGGGGAAACCCGTGACTTTCTCCAAAGTGGGAATCAGGGAATTGTATGGCCAAATTCGGGAATTCAAGATCAATGCTTTCATCGGCGACCAGTGGAAAACCATATTCCAAGGCAGCACGTTGGATACTTTGTTTGTGGATTTGGGAAAAAGCTACAAGGCGTCCAAGGTTAGACTTGTGATAACCAAAACCAACGGCGAACAACCCGCCATAGTCGAGTTCGACCTTTTCAAGTAGGGTCGCCACCGACATGTCCTGCATGGTAGAAGACGAATTTAACCATGTAGAGATTGTAGCCCATATAGCAAGGCGGCGGGGTCGGGACCGGCACTTCTGACTTCAGTCCTATCCGAGGAACGACGGGCCTGAGTATCAGGCAACGTGCGGAACCGACCCCGAAGCCTCTGCGTTCTTTGCTTCTCTGCGAGGGGAAAAAACCGCGCGAAGCGCGTTTGGGCCGCAGGACAGGGGGACAGGGGGACAGGGGGACGGCGCAAGACGCAGGACAGTAATGCGATGCGCATCCGTCAATCCCATGACTCCCATCGCATCCCATAATCTCCCAGAATCCGGAGGGGTGAAAGCCCAAAATCTTCGTGGCTCGGATATTCTCTGCGTTCTTTGCGTCTCCGCAAGGGGAATAAGAGGGGATTGCTTCGCGGAGACCGCGAAGGTGATGGTTGGAGCGTGTTTTCCTTGACAGCGCGGAAAACGATTCTAGTGTCTTGCCGTTCAAATATTTGGCGGTTTTCCCGGTGGGAGCGATGATCGATTTCATAAATGTGTATAAAAGCTATCCGTCGCAGGATATCCTTGTGGATGCCACGTTCAGAATAAATCCTGGCGAGCGGGTGGGGGTTGTCGGTCCCAACGGGGC
>WFSE01000122.1 GCA_015486135.1 Lentisphaeria bacterium | reverse complement strand
CCGCGACACCAACCCCATATAACATAGGGCTTGCTGAAAAAGTCGAGAACGGGTCAGTGGGCCCTAACGTACAAAGCGGCACAGGAGTGCCGCACTCCAAGGATGCTGCGCATCAATTAATTGTGACGGCGAAACCGTCTTTGGAGTGCGGTGCCCCCGCACCGCTTTAAAATCTGTGTTCCCGCGTCTTTGCGAGGGAAAAGCTCGATATTATCGATAATGTCGACACTATCGACTTATCCTTCAAAACACACGAACATGCGTGCCCCAGCGAAGCGAAGGGTGCCTTCATAACACACGAACGTGTGTTATTTTTTGTCGTCCTTCTTCCCGCCGCCGAACAGGCTCTTAACGCCGTTGACAAGGCTACTAGCCCCCTTCTCCACCCCATCGACTGTAGCCTTGCCGGCGGTCTTGGAGACATTTACGATGATATCCTCTAGGATGATTATCGCGGCGTCCACCGGCTCTACCCCACCTTCCTTTTCGCCGACACCTTCAACGGTAAAGTCGGGCATGGGGATGGGGGCGGAATGACCACCGACTCCAAGGGCCACGAAGTTATCGGCAAAATGGATATGACGGATGATAATTTTCTTTCCAGGCGCAGCCTCGCCTTCCTCCCCGCCTTCAGCGCTTTCTTCCTTCTGCTCCCCCTCTTTTTTCTCTTCGCCTTTCAAAACCTTGTCGACATTAGACTTGATATCGGTAAGATTGGTCTCGGTCAAGGTCTTAGTCTCCATGGCCACGCGCATTCCCTCGACAGTTATATCGTCAACGACTATCGTGTCGGAAAAGAGCGAGCCAACCTCCACCGCCACTCTGAGGTGCTTCAATTCAAACGCGTTTTTCTCACCGTATCCATCAGGATTGCCAATTTCCAGATTATTGATCGTCAGCGACCCCGAAATAGGATTGAAAACGCACAAACCTAGCGAACAAGGCGTCCCGGTGATAGCGGGCAGAGCATTGTCCACCGCCGCCTTGACTATCGCCCCCAAGCTAAATATCATCACCACGAAGAGGACGACCAGTCCAGCCACCGAGTACAATATAATTTTCTTGAGGCTACGCTTCTTTTTGGGAGATGCCTTTTCCGGCTCGCTCGACGGTTCCCCGCCAGCGTTCCCATCCGGCGTCTCTTGCTCCGCCAACGTCTCCGCGCTCTCCTCCGGCACTTTTCCTTCTTCGGATTTCATTTCGCTCATAGCACGCTCCCATGTTTTTCCACGGCTCCCGGCTTCCCCCCCACCGTAATAGCCTCAAGATGAACCTATACCTTTCGAGACAAACTGTCAAATGCTTTCACGAACGCCCAATCACATCATGTTGACAGGATCGGCATCAATAACAACGAATACCCCCTTGGGCCTCCTAGAACTCAAGGCGGCGGAACGTAACGCCGCGCGTAAGTCGCGCATACCCGTTCCACGAAAAATCGAAATGAACCGGTATTTTGCCTTGATTCTAGCAATGGGACATGGAGATGGACCAGCGACTTCCACGGAAGATGGCACCGCCGGACGAACCATCTCCATGAATTTCTCCGCGGCTTTCAAGGTCGCCATCTCATCCTCCCCTAGAAAACGCACCGCGATCATTCTAGACATCGGGGGATAACGCAACACCTGACGAACCTCCATCTCCTCCTCGAAAAAGCCTTTGTAGTCGTGCTCCACCGCCCGCTGGATCGCCGGATTGAACGGCGTGTAGGTCTGAATGACCACCACCCCGGGCCTGTCGCCGCGCCCCGCGCGGCCAGACACCTGCGTCAAAAGCTGGAACGTCCTCTCCTGAGATCGGAAGTCGGGAATGTGCAACCCCAAATCGGCATAGACAATCCCCACCAGAGTCACGTTCGGAAAATGCAACCCCTTAGCTATCATCTGCGTTCCGACCAGTATATCTATCCGCCCCGACCGGAACTCGTTCAACGTCTCCTCATGGGAATGGCGCCGAGTCATCGTATCGGAATCCATCCTCCTGACCGTCGCCTTCGGGAACAGCTTCGCCAACGCCAATTCCACCTTCTCGGTGCCCAAGCCGCCGTAACGAATGTCCTCGGCGCCGCATTCCGGGCAAACACTGGGCGCCGGCAGCGAGGCTCCGCACAAATGGCATGTCAAACTCCCCCTCCCCTTGTGGTAAGTGTAGGTTATCGCGCAATTCGCGCAAGACGCGACATATCCGCAAGACCGACACAACATCTGGGACGCGAACCCGCGCCTGTTGAGGAAAATTATGCTCTGCTCCCCCGACGCCAACCTCTCCTTCAGGGTCGCCACAAGCTCACGCGAAAACATCTTCGCCCCACCAGTCTCCAGCGCCTCGTCGCGCATGTCCACAACACGGGTCTCCGGCATAACCAAATCGTCCACGCGCTTGGTCAATTCGGCAAGACGGTATTTTCCAGTCAACGCGTTATGATACGACTCCACCGACGGCGTGGCGCTTCCCAAAATCACCAACGCGTTCTCCATCTTGCCGCGTACAACCGCGACATCCCTAGCGTTATACCTCGGCGCCTCCTCCTGTTTGTAGGAGTTCTCGTGCTCCTCGTCAACGACAATCAAGCCGAGATTGCGGAACGGCGCGAAAAGCGCGGAACGCGCGCCCACCACTATTTTGACCTCGCCATCGTGTATCCGCATCCACTCGTCATAACGCTCCCCGGCGCTCAATCGGCTATGCAACACGCTAACCATGTCGCCAAAACGGGCGCGGAATCGCTCCGTTGTCTGCGGAGTGAGCGATATCTCCGGCACCAAAGCGATAGATTCCTTCCCCGCCTCCAAAACCTTCGCAATGGCTTGAAGATAGACCTCGGTCTTTCCGCTACCGGTAACACCCCGTAACAGCAACACGCCCGGAGAACCGTTTGAAACCGAAAGCATTTCGTCAGCCACCTCCAAAGCCCTCGCCTGTTCCTCGGTGGGTGTCGCCGGCATAGTCCTGGACACTTCCACTCCGGCGAACGGATCTCGGGCCTCGGTTCCCTCGACCTTCTCCACCCAGCCACCATCGACAAGCGATTTCAAGGCCGACTCGCCAACCCCGGCGGCCTTCAGCAAATCCGCCTTTGTAACACCATGACGACTCAACAAAGCGTTCAATATGGCAGCTTTGGCGGGAGACCGTCTCCCCTTTTTGAAGACAAATTCCTGCGTCTCCTCGTCGCCGCGGGCGAGATAGTATAAATAAATCTTTTTCTTCCCTATTTTACCCCCTCGGACGGGGGCGGGGAGCAAGGCCATCGCCGCGGCCTCTCTCGAACAGCAGTAATATTCCGCCATCCATTCCGCCAGCTTAACCAAGGACGGCCCCACGCATGGACGTCCCAAACTGTCTCCCGAGATGGATTTCAACTTCTCCAAGGGATAGTCTGATTTCGACTCCACCCGGAGAATATAGCCATTTCTGTGGCTCTTACCGAAAGGCACCCGAACGCGGCTTCCAGGCCCTACTTTCCCCGCCAACTCGGCCGGAATCAAATAATCGAAAACCCGGTCAAGTGACAAATCAACTATAACCTTCGCTATCCTGGGACTCACGGCAACCTCCTCCCCCCATCACTTTCAATCCACTCCAAGCAGACGCAAAATATCCTCTGGAGAATCAAGGATAAAGTCGGCTCCCGTGGCCGCGAGGCGTTCCCGGCTCTGATACCCCCACGACACCCCGATGGAAACCACACCCGCGGCCTTGGCCGACAGCAAGTCGCCCACCGAGTCCCCGATCATGGCGCAACTGGACACCGGGAAACCAGTGGAGGCGACAAGACTGGACAATTTCACTTCCTTCTCCACCTTGGCCTCGGCGCCCAATATTCCATCGAAAACATCCGACGCCCCCTTCATCTCCAAAAACCCCCGCACCGCCACCTCCGTGTTGTGGGTCACCACATATAGTTTCCTACCGGATGCCCGCAGACGACGCAGAACATCCTCCATGCCGGGGAAAAAATCAAGATCAACATACGCGGCGGCCAAACGCTGGTTTATCAAGTCCAAACACTCGGATCGAGCGCTGTCAGGAACCCCAACGGCATCGGCTATGGCGGAAAAAGACATCCGGTCGGAGGCCTCGATATCCTCCGGCGTGACAGCGCGGCATCCCGTCAGCCCAACGCACACATCGTTGGTAATGGCCAAATTGGCGTCCAAGGAGTCCACAATCACGCCATCGTAGTCGAAAGCGATAAATCCTTCAATCCCCCCCCGCTTCAACGCGCCACCGCCTGTCCGTTGTAGCGCATGTCTACCGTCCTGGCGTTGGGACGCTCCGACACCACGCCCCTCAACACCCGATCCAGATTGGCTAGTTTGCCCGCCAACCTCTTTCTGTCCAAATACAACTCGAATTCACCAGTCATCCCGGGATAATGAGCCAACACCTTGAAAAACGAGGGATTCCCCAAAACAACCTTCCTCACCATAAGTCTAGGAGCGCTTCTCGACAAGCCTTCGAGCAACCTCAACGCCGCCCCCAAGGATACGATACGAGCCCCTGGGAACAACTCTTCCCGACTCGCCCTAAAGCCAGTCAACACGGGAAGATTAGGCGAAATCGCGGAGCACTCGTTTGAAAGCATGACCACACCCTCCCCATCCACCACTTTCCTCCCATCCCGCCAGTATAAAAACGCCTTGGGAGTCCGCTCGGTTATATCCACCACCAAAATGTCCGGCAATACCCTCGACACCGACGCTCTCCGAATACTGGCCTCCTTCTCCAACGCCCGCTTGGCCTTTCTCAAATCCACCTCGAAAACGTTGGTCTTCCCCGACTCGACACCTATCACCTCCTCGACCTTCGCGGATCGCCCTCCCCACCATCCCTTGCTTCTAACGACAACCACGCGCAAAGTGAAATTGGGATTGCCGGAAAAAAGAGCCATGGCAACCCACCAAAAACTCCCCCCAACCACGGCGCAGGCCACCACGACAAGTGAGAACCTCAACAACAACCGCAATCCGGGACGCCTGGCTAGAATGTTCTTCTTGTCCGCCATAAATCCGATTTATCCGTACCCGAGGAGTGGCTCAAACATCATCCACGCATTTTCCAACACACCAACAATGTAGTCTACCCCGCCGAGCTACGAAAATCAACCGCCATGCCTATGGGCGACCGGATTCCCAATCCGTCCGGGAGCAAAGCCAGTGATTGAGATCGCCTCCCCTCCGCCGCTAAAAAAACTCCCCCTCGGGGAATGATTAAGCACTTGCCAATTATTCAGCAGGCCCTATCATATTGGTATTCAATTAGTTGACACGAGGACAACGCAAGTGGGAAGCCCCACGTCGGGAGACTTGTCGGGGACCGCGATGAACGCCAATGAAACAAATTCACCGTCTCGCTTCAACATTCCGCGCTTGGTCTCGCGCTCTCTGAGAGGGTATTGGCAACCACATCTGGCGCTTGTGGTTGGGGCGGCGTTGTCCACTGGCGTTATCACCGGAGCCTTGCTGGTGGGAGGATCGGCGCGGCGCACTCTGGAGTCGCTAGCGAAAAATCGCCTCGGCCCCTTTGAATACGCGGCGACCGCTCCAGGTGTCTTCCCGCAGGCGGACTTGGCTAAAAAAATATCCCGGCGAACCAGCTGGAACGTGGCGGCGGTTATCCAGGTGCGTTGTCCGGCGGCGGCTCGCGGAGGAAGACTAAAAATAGCGCGAGTCAACATCATTGGAGTCGACAAGGCCTTCGCCAATCTCTCAATCCCCCCGGGAAAAGCCATTATCTCCGCCAATGTCGCGACAGCGTTGGCT
>WFSE01000121.1 GCA_015486135.1 Lentisphaeria bacterium | reverse complement strand
TGGACTCGGAGACCCGCTTCCTGGCGCCGTCCACTTCCACCGTCCACAGGTGGGCTTTGGGCGGCAGCTTCACCGAAAGGAATTGGCGGGAGGCGTTTTTCAGCCTGTATTCGGCGTCGGTGACGATTTCCCCGTTGGCGTCGACGCGTGTTTTCAGCTCCGCGTATTCGACGGCGGCGTCGACAAACCGCACAGCGTTGTAGCTGGTGATCGTGGTCGTGGCTATGGCGGGGGTTTTGTTGAATTTGTAGGCCTTCAGTATGGGGTTGTGGACGGAGTCCCGGTATTCCTTCGTTAGTTCGGACGCTTCCACTTCGGAGACGGATTTGTCTAGCGATTTGTTTGTGATTTTAAGGTTTCTCGCGCTGGCGACCGCCATGAATCCGGAGGTGGCGTCGGAGGTGGCTATGTAAACTCCGCCGACCTTGTATTCCGCCGCTCCGGAACGGGGGAGGGGGGTCTCGTAGGTTACGAGCATCTCGTGGTCGCCGAACAGCTTTGTTTTGAACTTGACCCGCCAGGTTGTGGCGTTATTTGCGGTGCCTGTTTTTTTCCAGTCTATGATGGAATCTCCGGTGAACTCGGGGTTTTTGTAGGAGTTATCCAGCACGACATCCAAGGTGTCGACGGGAGCGCCCGAAATACGGTATCCGATGAGGGACGAACCATATACGGAGGCATCGCCTATGGACGCCAAATGGAAGATGTTCTCCGCAATGGCGGTCTTTTGTTTCGCGATAACCGCGTCGCCTTTCCATTCCTGTCCTTTGAACTTGAACGCCAGCTTGAGACCCCGGACTTTGAACGGCGCCAAACTGGGATGGATTTTCCTCATTCCGGAAGTGTTGGCGGCGGTGATGGATATTCCGCGGTCGGACGCTAGAAGGAGGTAGCCGCGCACGCTCCGGGCGTTTTCAATCCGCACCGTGGGTATGTGTAGTTTCTTTGAGCTTTTGATGGCTTTCTCGAATTCTATCGACAGCGTTATTTTGCCTATCGCTCCGCGGCGGAAGGGTATCTTCAGTTTCGCCGGGTCGCCGGGCTTGTCCGGAGGTATCGTGTCGTAGTCGTCCCCTTGGACGAAGCGTCCCGAAACCCGGTTCACCGCCATGTCCGCGGGATATTCCACCGTCAATTCCCGGATTGCCGCGTCCTTCACGTCCAATGTGATGTTCGACCGGGCCTTTATCTCCTCGTCCTTGAACATCGCCACCTGGGTGATTTCCGCCGAGTAGGAAGGGGATACGTTGTCGGCCGCGCCCTTGATCGAATATTCCTTGCCGGCGAACTTGTAGGCGTAGAGGTCGCGCGAGGGCAGGGGACGTTTGATCTCGCGGGGTCTGGGCAACGCCTTGGGGTCGATTTGCGTGACACCGGAGGTGTCCTCAACCACGAGCTTGACTCCGGACGCCGCGCTCACGGAGAGGTAGCCGTCCACGCGCAGGACGTTTTCGGGGGTGAGCCTAGGCAGCGAGAACTCGCAGGGGAATTTGGGGAGTATTTTCTCGGCGGAGACGACCAGCGTGTATCCGCTGTCGAATTCCCGGCCCAACTTCACGCGTAATTCGCGTTTTCCGCCATTACCCTCGACGTTCCAGTCCTGTATGTCCTCGCCCTTCACCGCCAGTATGTTCATTCCGGGAGAGACGCCCAACGTGATTTCCGAGAGTTTGCCTTGGATGACATTGTATCTGAAGACGTTGGTCGTGGATATGGCGCCGGGCAACGCCGTGTGCATCACCACCGGGGAGACGCTCACAACCAGCGCGGAATGGAGGTCGGAGACCTGCGAGCGCCAGTCCAGCTTGAAATTTCCCCTTGGAGGCAAGGCCGCCGTGAACACCACGCCTTTGCCGTCGGGAGCGTCTTTTTTCACCACGTTCAGCGCGCCCGGAATCGTTAGTTCTATGTCCTTGCGGGGGGCCGTTATCTCGACGGTTCTGGATACCGCCGAAGGAAGGCTGAAGGAGGTCGAACGGGATGCGTTCCGTTTCTCGACCTTGCTGAAAAACGAGAATTTGATGTCGCGTTCGCCTTTTTCGGGGCATTTGAGGAGATAGCTGCCGCCGCGGGGAATGAGCGAGAATTCTTCGTGTCCCCAAGGAATAAAGGAGAATCCGCCTCCGGATATCTCGGCGCCTTTTCCGCTGATCTCGCCGGAGACAATCGGAATCTCCCCCGGCTCCCGGGCGTCGACATTGAAGGAAAGGTCGAAAGAAATGTTGTCGTCGTCGATTATTTCCCCTTTCAAGGTGAGCTTCTTCACCGCTATGTCGGGGGCCTTCGGTTTTGGGCGCGCTATCCGAACGGCCTGCCCGGACGCGTATTGGAACGCTGCCAAAATAAAGCCTGCCGCCAACATCGTCGTCATAAGTCTTTTCATTTATCCTTCCTCCTGATTGGAATATTTCTAAATCTCATTTCGACATTTTTATGAATTCCGCCAATTCCCGCACCTTGGCGTCGCGGGCGTAGGTCCCGGAAAGCAATGGTCTAACAAACTCCAGGATTTTCGCGGGGTTCGCGATTCTAGGTACATCCGGGTATTCCAGGCTTTCCGCGAATTCCGCGGCGGCGCACGCCAGTTTCATATTCTCGGGCGCGTCTTCCGCGCGTGTTTTCAACATTCCGGGAGTTAACGGGTAGGCGAATTCTTCCACTTCCAGGGTGTCGGCCCGTTTGTAGCGCACTCTGACCGTGGCTATCGGTGGCGGCGGATAGATATTCCTCGCCATAATTATCGGTCCCCTCTGGAGCTTCATCTCGTATAGGGCCGTAACCGATTGCCCCGATCCCACCTCTCCGGCGTCCACGGTGTCGTTGCGGAAATCGGCCTTCGATAATTGCCGGTTCTTGTAGCCTATTTGCCGGTAATACGCGACATACGCGGGGTTGAACTCGACTTGGATCTTGACGTCCCGGGCTATCTCGCGGAAACGGGCGGCGAACTGTTTGTCGAAAAGCTCGACCGCGTCGTTCCCGTTCTCGATAAAGACGTAGTTCCCATCCCCCTTGTCGGCCAGTTTTTCCAGAAAAACATCGTCGCCATCGCCGCCAACTGATATTATCGTGTTGGTTATCCCTTTTTTCCTAGCGCCGTCCACCTCGCTCAACACCTCTTCCGCCGAAGCCGTGCTGATATTCGACACGCCATCGGTGAAGACTACCACCCGGTTGAACGCCCCGGCCATATAGGAGCCCTCCGCAATTTTATACGCGGTTACGATGCCGGTTTCGAGGTCGGTTATCCCCTTGGGCTGGATCCGGTTGACAGCGGCGATAATCTTACCCTTCGCCGCGACAGGCAACCGCGACGCCAGAACGCGGGTCGTCGAGCCGCACTCCAGTATCGACACATGATCGGTGGGACGCATCTTCTCGAGCATAAGCGGAATGGACGCTTTCACGAGGGAAAGACGGTTCTCGTTCGCCATCGAGCCGCTGGAGTCTATCAATATCGTGAACATCGAACTATGCTTCAAGTCCGCTCCGAGCCGCTTGCCCTGAACCCCTATCCGCAGTTCGGTGTTTTCTGGCCGGAAGGGGTTCGGCACCGCGTCCAGCGTGACCGAGAACATCGACCCGTCGCGGGGCTCGCGATAATGGTAGTCGAAATAGTTTATAAACTCTTCCGGACGGACATCGCCCGATGTCGGACGACGGCCAGCCTTCGCCGCCTTCAAACAACGCGTGTAGGACGCCGTGTCCACATCTATCGAGAATGTGGAGAACGGCTTGACGCTAGTTACCAGGAACGGGAGTCCATCGGCAAGGTTCACTCCCTTCAGAATCGCGGTTTTCACTACTTTAATGATGGATTTCACCCGCGCCATGTCCCGTTCGCGGGCGGCTACCGACAATGTCCCCGTTTGGCTGTCGTAGGTCAGTTCAAGATTGGATGCGCCGCGGGCGCCCAAGTAGCTCCTCACCTCCTCCAACGAGCCCCCCATGAAGTCGAAGAGCTTTTTGGAGACCTTGATATTGGAACGGACGATCCGGTTGGGGACGGGGTGGAGAAAAGTCACTTTCCGCGTTCCAACCTTGTATCTCGTGTCCGTCGCCATGGCGAGGTTCCGCACGGCATCGTCCAGTGGCAGGTCGTCGAACATTATCGTCAGAGTGGGCTCTTTTCCGTCGCCCAAGGGGGGCTTGTAATCGAAATCCAACGTGGCCCCTTGCCGCTTGGCGAGTTTCTTGATCTTTGTCAACACCGCGGAGAGGGGAGCGTCCTCGCATTCGAAATGTTTGATTATGGTTTTCCCCATGAGCTCTTTTGTGGCGGCTGGCGTGGTGATTCTCCGTACGGTGGCGGTGGCGCGCCATTTCTTGCGGGTCTCGTTGAATTTGTCCATCCAGTCGGCGCCGGCATATCCTCTCACGTGGCCATCGACGAATAGAATGTTGCCGTATTTGTCGTGGTTGTTGGGCTTGTCGCAGGCTATCGGGGTTTCCGGATTATCGGCCTCGGTCAAGCCGCCTATGTACAAATACGAGGTGGTTTGATCCGTCAAGGGCTCGCCTGACTTTGCCGGCTTGACATCTTTCCGGCAGGGGCATACAAAGACTCTTGGATTTTCTAGAAATCCCGTGGAGCGTAACATATCCAATCCCTTGGCATCGTTTCCAGGGGGAAAGTGCTCGTCGTAAACGTTGGAATACATCCGCAACGCCAATCCAATCTGTTTCAGATTATTCGTGCAGGATATTTTTCTGGCGCTTTCGCGGGACATGGCCAGCGCTGGCAGTAAAGGGGCACCCAGTATCGCGAGTGTTTTTTTCGCGGCCGCGGCCATCTTTTCAAGGTTGGAACGGCGGGGTTTGCTTGCGATTGGCTGCGATTGCGGCGGCGGTGTTTCGGCATTCGCTCCGGCATAGCCTTTCACGTGGCCATCGACAAATAGGGCGTTGCCATATGCGTCGTGGTCGTCCGCGGATTTCGCGGGCTGCGGAAGCGCACCTGCGGCATCCGATTCGGGCATATCCACTACCTCGAAATCCATGGAGTCGTCCGGCGGCGTGAAGAAGTCTTCGGAAGTGGTGAATTCATCAGTGTCCTTGCTGTCGTCCGACAAGAAGTCCTCGCCTTCCGCCTCGTCGGTCGCTCCATCATCCGCGAGTTCCGCGTTATCATTTGACAGCTCTTGCGACCCATCGACTCCGAATGTCATGTCATCTCTCGGCGCCTCTCGGGCGCTGATGCGGTATTTTTCACGGGCTTCGGGGGCTGGACGCGACTTCCGATCGCGGGCCACGGTGCTGGTTGGTGCCGCTACGGAGGGAGCTGGCTGAGGACGTTCCTTATTCTTCATCTCCCGTTTTGTTGATGTGAAGGAACGAGGCAAGCGCAAGCCGGCAGTATATCCTTCCCCTAGGGAAGCATTATTTTCTTCCAGCTTTTTCTCCCTAAAGTTCTTATCGGCAACGCCCTCCTTGACTGGAAGCTCTCTCCCCGCCGACGCTTCGTCGCCACCGAAATCCATCTCGGCACCCTCTTCACTTGGCGGAAGTGCCACCGAGGCTGGAAGGGCCTTGCAAGCCATCACCACTTTCGGCGACTCATGCAATATGAGCCTCGTTTTGACCGTGTTGGCGCATGTGTCGACGCCTTCTCCAGGTGGGCTGTACACAACAACCGATTTTCCAAGGAGGAAAAGAAAAACGAATACAGCTAATGTTATCGACGCCGCCCATTCCCCCGCGTGGTAGGGGAGGTTGCCAGGTCGCGTTTTTCGCGGAAACGGTGCAGGGGGAGGACGGAATGTCTTTTTCTCACCGGCATCTTTGTCGCTTT
Organism: Lentisphaeria bacterium; assembly: GCA_015486135.1. Classification (GTDB taxonomy): domain Bacteria; phylum Verrucomicrobiota; class Lentisphaeria; order Victivallales; family JAADHT01; genus WFSE01. The sequence goes on along the minus strand of WFSE01000121.1, from coordinate 6,233 downwards.
CCTTCTTTTTCTTCGGTTTCCGCCGTCTCTTCCGCGCGTCGTTCGCGGTCTTTTTCGAGGATTTCGCCTTCTCCTCCGGCACTGTTGAGGAGTCCGCCGGACCAGCGGCAACAAGTTCGGGTGTGGCCGCTGGGACGACCGCCTCGGACTTCAATGTCTCGGTGGTTATTTGCCACGTCTTGCTCAGCGCCGCCAACGCCTTCCGGCACTCCTCGCATGCCGTCAGGCGGTCGGACAATGCCGTCTTGTCCTGTTCCGAAATTTCTCCGGCCAGAAGATCCACCATCAACTTGGTGTCGTGGTCGCAGTTTTCCGCCGGATTCGGCTTCTCGTCCTTTTTCAATTTGAGTTTTTCGTTTTTCCCACTCATTCTCCACCTCCCTTCCTGGAAGGGGTTCGGGTTTGTTTTCCGGTCTTGCTATCACGGTTCTCGTATGTCTGAAGCGTCTCGGTCAGCTTTTTCATGGCCTTGTGGAGGATGAATCCCACATTTGTCGGCGTAAGTTCCATGATGGCGGCTATCTCCTTGTAGGAACGCTCGTGCTCCAATTTCAGAACCACGATCTCGCGGGAGCGCGGATCAAGCTGGTTTATCGCTTCCCTAACCACTCTCATTTCCTCTTTTTCCGCGAGTTCCGCGTCGGGACCCGCCGCGGAATCCGCGAAACCCGCCAACGCTTCCGGCTCGACCGCCACCTCGCATTTCCTCTCGCCCGAGCGAAACCTGTCGTGGCACAAATTCCTCACGACCTTGTAGAGCCATGCCCGGGTGTTCTCTATGCTATCGACGCCTCCAGTGGCGTGGTCCCGCTTCAAAAGCCTTAAAAACGCCTCCTGCACAACGTCGCGGGCGTCCTCGCTGGCACCGAGCAATCTGGATGCGTACCTCAGTAGGGCGTCTTCGTGGTCTTTAATTATGTCGGCGGAACTTTCCGGCATCACTCAGGCCACCTTTCGTTTGTTTCCGGAACGCCCTTCACCCTTTTATGACGGACGAAAGGACGATTTATTAGAGGCAATTGGGAAAAAATTTCCCAGAACAGGGAGAGTTGGCGGGGGGAGGGGACGTAAACAGGAACAAAAGGATACCACTTCCGCGGATTACGCGGAGCGGATGAACGAAGTCCAATCCTCCCTCTCATGGTCCACCTCCCGAAAGCGTGCTTGGGGTCAGTCCCGCACTTTGACTGAAGTCAGAAGTGCTGGTCCCGACCCCGTTCCCACGATACAGTATACCGCGGGAGAGATTCGTTGCAACAGGGGCAACTGGTTTCCCTCGCAAAGACGCGGAGAACGCGGAGATTTTCTTCCCTTCCCCCACCAACATGCCGGTTCCGCGGAGCGGAAACGGTATCTTCGTGAGCTTCGTGTTCTCGGTGGTGAAAAAAAGACTTATTGGAAAAGTCAAAATGCGGTCACCCGGGCTTGCCCGGAGCCCCCCTGTCCCCCTGCGCGTGATCCGCGTATCTCGCAAGTTTCCGGATTTTTATCCGCAGATTTCACAGATTACTCAGATGTAACTTTATTTTAGCCATGAATTGCCACGAATAATGATTGCGTGCGAAATGACGGTTTGTTTTTAACCACGGAGCTCACGAAGAGCACGAAGATTTTTCATCTCCGGAGATGAAAAAGGCTTTTCTGTGAGGGAAGTAGATAGCGTCGGAATCGCGGTTTCCTCCGGCGTTGGCGTCTTTTCTTCAGATTAGCATGCCGGTTCCGCGGAGCGGAAACGGTATCTTCGTGAGCTTCGTGTTCTCGGTGGTGAAAAAAAAAGACTTATTGAAAAAGCCAAAATGCGGTCACCCGGGCTTGCCCGGAGCCCCCCTGTCCATCCGCCGTCCCGGGTGTTCCAATCTCCACGAATGGGATTGACTCCGCGTTCTCCGCGCCTTTGCGAGGAAATAAAGCCAGCTTATTGAGCTTGGGGACAGGTTAACAGTAGTCTCTGTGGGCGCTACTAGGGGAATCGGCTTGAATTATACCCGAAAGGGTGTAATGTTGGCCTTCGCGGCGGAATCGCACCCGAAAGGGTGTAGTTGTGGCGTATTCAGGAATTATAAACCCGATGGGGTGTGAAATGCTATTGAGCGAGTTTGTTAGAGAACGCCGGAAAGTTTGTGGCATGACGCAAAAGCAGTTGGCCGACAAGGCTGGAGTTGGTTTGCGCTTCATCAGAGAAATGGAAGCGGGAAAAAGCACCTTGCGCATGGATAAGGTCAACATAGTGTTGGATCTTTTCGGTTGCCGATTGGAGCCCGTTCCTGTGACCGATGCCGATTCGGAGGAAGTAAATGCGTAAGGCGTTAGTCAGAATATTCGGGGTGGATGCCGGCTTGCTGGAGGAGAAAGAGGATTGTTACGAATTCCGCTATTTTCAAGAGTATGTGGAATCGAAGAATCCCGTTCCAATCAGCTTGCTGCTTCCAGTTCGCCGAGAGCTATATAGGGATAAAGTGCTTTTCCCTTTCTTTGACGGCTTGATTCCGGAAGGATGGTTGCTCGATATCGCGGTGGATAATTGGAAGCTGGATATTAGAGACAGAATGGGATTGCTCCTTGCATGTTGCCGCGAATGCATAGGGGCCGTCTCCATTGTTGATGCGACCGAATCGTCTCTGGCAAATGGGGATGATGTCAAATGAATCGTTGTCATGTATGCGGTCGAGAGCTTGATTCGAGTGACGTTTTTTTTCACAAACGTTGCTCCGTGTCGCTGTTTCAATCGCCGACTCCCCCCATTGTGGAATACACCTGGGACGAGATGAACGCCTTGGCCGAGCTGGTAGTGCAAAGACGGATCGCCGTCCCTGGAGCACAACCGAAAATATCCGTGCATATCGAAAAAAACGGTGGTTCGTCCCAAAGGCGCTTGACCATCGTCGGCTTTGAGGGGGGATATATACTGAAGCCGCCCACCAAACGTTATCCAAACATGCCTGAACTCGAGCATTTTTGCATGACACTAGCCGGGCTTTGCGGAATCGAAACCGTCGAATTCGGGCTTATTCCATTGAATTCCGGGGAATTGGCGTACATAACCAAAAGAATGGATAGGGCCATTGACGGTGTCTTGCATATGGAGGATTTCTGTCAACTAACCGATAAGTTGACGGAAAGCAAATACAGGGGCTCAATGGAACAGGTTGGAAAGACGTTGCGGCGATTTTCCGATCGTCCCGGCCTGGATGCGATAGCGCTATTTGAAATAACGCTTTTCTCTTTTCTCACGGGCAATTCGGATATGCACCTGAAAAACTTCTCGCTGTTGCGACTGCGCAATGGTGAATACCGTCTCGCGCCAGCCTACGATTTGCTGCCTGTTAAAATAATCCTTCCGGAAGACCAGGAGGAGTCGGCCCTCTCTATCAATGGTAAGAAAAATAAACTGCTGCCAACCGACTTCGCCTTTTTAGCCAAGCATTTGAAGATGACGGAGAATCAGACCGCGAATGCCGTCAGCAGGATAATTGGCGGAGTGAAAGATTCCCTTTCCGTCGCTTTCAAACGCTCCTTTTTGAGCGCTGACGACAAATCGAAAATGCAAGACCTCATTGAATCTCGGTTGCTAAGAATGGCGGAGACAATCTGATGGTTGGTTGATAATCCTACGGCGCAATTCGCCACGGCGATCCCTGGACGGGTAGCGGTTGAAAAACGGCCGTTGGGAATTTATCTTGGGGAGCGTTGCTTATAACGGGAAATCAAGTTTACTATCACTGGGTTTATGCTTTTAACAATTACAACAACATATCAGCCAGCTACCGACATTGGATTCATGTTACGCAAGAATCCGACAAGATGTCAAGATTTCATGCTGCCTTTTGGTAAGGCGTATGTGTTTTATCCCGAAGCCACCGAAAAGAAATGCACAGTGGCTCTGCTTTTGGATATTGATCAGATTGGAATAGTTAGAGGAAAGCAAGGTCCTAAATCAGGAATGTTGGATCAGTACGTTAATGATAGACCTTATGCGGTCTCTTCATTCATGAGCGTAGCCATATCCAAAGTCTTGGGTACCGCGTTGAATGGGAAATGCAACCAAAAGCCTGAGTTGGTTGATACGATTATGCCGTTAACCGCAAAGCTCTCCGTGCTTCCATGCAGGCGTGGTGGCGAACCGTTATTGAGAAAGCTTTTCGAACCATTGGGATATAAAGTTAAAGCCAAACGAGAACCACTCGACACCAAATTCGAGGAATGGGGGGAGGGCCCATACTTTACTGTGGAAATAAGCCGGAAGACCACTTTGAAAGAGTTGCTGAATCACCTATATGTCCTCATACCGGTCCTAGATAACAGCAAGCATTATTTCGTGAGTGATGACGAGATAGACAAGCTGATGGACAAAGGGAAAGGTTGGCTGGCGACCCATCCTGAGAAGGATGCTATTGCCAGACGATACTTGAAGCATCGGACAAGTCTAGCTAGAGAAGCGTTATCCCGCTTAATGGAAGCCTCTACACTCAAAGATGTGACTGAGGAGCTGAATCTTGAGGAAGAGTCTCTGGAGAAGAAGATCAGCCTGAATGAAGTGCGGTTGGGAACTGTTTTGGCCGTAGTTAAAAATTCCGGGGCAAGTAGCGTCCTTGATCTTGGATGCGGAGAAGGGAAATTGCTGCGATTGTTGCTGAAAGAAAAACAATTCAGTAAAATTGTTGGAATGGATGTTTCGGTCAGGTCTCTGGAAATAGCCAACGAGAGATTGCGCTTGGAGTCGCTGGCACCCGTAATGCGCGAGCGTATCAGTCTAATGCATGGCTCTCTTCTTTACAGAGATAAGCGAATTGAAGGTTTTGATGTCGCTACGGTTATTGAAGTGATTGAGCACCTTGACGCTCCTAGACTTGCGGCTTTCGAACGAGTCGTATTTGAGTTCGCAAAACCAAAGACGGTTGTCCTAACCACTCCAAATATTGAATACAATGTGGTTTGGGATTTGGAAAATGACGACACAATAAAAAAACTCAGACATCGTGATCATCGATTTGAGTGGACACGCAAGGAATTTGAAGTCTGGGGCCAGGAAATTTCCAAACGGTTTGGGTACAATGTCAGATTTCTACCTGTAGGGGATGAAGATAAAAGACTGGGGCCACCAACGCAAATGGCGATATTTGAAAGATGAATCTAAGCATTCCAAAATTATCATTGGTTGTTCTTGTCGGCCCTTCCGGTTCTGGCAAATCAACTTTTGCGAAGAAGCATTTTCTACCAACGGAAATTTTATCTTCCGATTATTGCCGCGGACTTGTTTCCGATGACGAAAATGACCAAAAAGCAACAAAAGACGCATTCGAGATACTTCATTTCATCGCCAGAAAGCGATTGGCCGCAGGAAAGCTAACGGTTATTGACGCAACAAATGTTCAGGTCGAAGCACGCAAACCCTTAGTTGCCCTTGCCAGAGAATTTCATTGTTTGCCAAGTGCGATTGTGTTTGATTTGCCCAAAGACACCTGCATTGAAAGAAACCAAGAGCGTGCCGACCGCAATTTTGGTCCTCATGTAATCAGGCGGCAACAATCGCAGATGCGCAAAAGTCTTCGCGGACTTAAGCGGGAAGGGTTTAGGCACATTCACGTTTTGAAATCCATTGAAGAGGTGGATGCCGCGGAAATCGAAAGAGTTCCTCTTTGGAATGACCGCAGGGAAGAATCAGGACCATTCGATATCATTGGAGATGTCCATGGTTGCTGTAATGAGCTTGAAAGCTTACTTGAAAGACTTGGATACAAGGTGACAGGCGAAGAAAAATCCGGCACCATCTGGGACGGCAAGACATATAGTCATCCTGAAGGTAGAAAAGCTGTGTTTCTGGGAGATATTGCTGACAGGGGGCCGCGTATTCTTGATGCCATCCGACTTGTTCGGAATATGGTGGAAGCTGGAACTGGCATCTGCGTTCCAGGAAATCATGACGTGAAACTCATGCGTAAACTCCGGGGGAAAAACGTTCGGATAACTCACGGACTAGATAAATCCATTGCCGAGCTTGATGCGATTCCAGCAGATAAAAAAGAACAATACTGCAAGGATTTGGCCGATTTCCTTTACAGTCTGGTCAGCCACTACGTTCTCGATGATGGAAAACTTGTCGTCGCCCACGCCGGCATGAAGCAGGAAATGCAAGGGCGCGGCTCTGGGAAAGTTCGAGATTTTGCCCTTTTTGGTGAAACTACTGGCGAAACCGATGAGTTTGGCCTGCCAGTTAGGCATAATTGGGCCGCGGA
>WFSE01000120.1 GCA_015486135.1 Lentisphaeria bacterium | reverse complement strand
CCAAATCCCAAACCCTAAATCCCAAGCTCCCCCCTCCTTGCGTCCTGAGTCCTGAGTCCTGCGTCCCGCAACAAGCGGATTGATTTAATCGCCTTTCTGCCGTATAATGCTATCTCGCTTGTCGATTAAAAAATGGAGCTAAACCTGATGGAAAATATCAACTCGTTCGATCCCGCTGAACGCGGCAAGGCCCTTGCGGAAGCCGCGGCCAACGAATCCTTCCCCGCCCCCGGGGAAAACCTGAATATGCACTGCCACTCGTTCTTCTCGTACAATCCCGACTCCATGTCGCCCTCGGCGATAGCCTTGGAAGCGCGCCGTCGGGGTCTGATCGCCGCCGGACTCTGCGACTTCGATGTCCTCGACGGATTGGATGAGTTCCTCGCTGCGGGACGGACCTTGTCCCTCAAAACCACCGTGAACATCGAGACGAGAACCTATGTGAAGGAATTAGCCGACGTGGATGTGAATTCTCCCGGCGAGCCCGGCGTGGCTTACATGATGGGAGCGGGCTTCACCCGCGTCCCCGCCCCAGGAACCCCCGAGCGCGTCACGCTGGACGGCTATCGCCAAGGCGCTAGAAAACGGAACGAGGCGCTGGTGGAACGGATAAACGCCGCCCTGCCGGATATAGCGATAAATTACGAACGGGACGTATTGCCCCGGACCCCGTCCGGCAATGCCACCGAACGGCATATCATCTCCGCGTATGTCGCGGCGGCGGAAAAGCGGTTCGGCTCCGGTGCGCCCCTGGTCGAATTCTGGTCCAAGGTCTTTGGCTGTTCCATCGAGGACGCCACGCCTGTCGTCTCCGCTCCGCTCAAGCTGGAGGACATGGCGCGCGCGAAACTCGCGAAACGCGGCGGCATAGGCTATACCCAGCCGTCGAGCGACGCCTTCCCTCCCCTCAAGGATTTTCTTTCTTGGGTGGCGGCGTGCGACGCCATACCGATGCTGGCGTGGCTGGACGGCACCAGCCCCGGCGAAAGCGACGCGGACAAATTGATCGAAATCGCCATGGCGAACGGAGCGACGGCCCTGAATATCATCCCCGACCGGAACTGGAACATCGCGGACCCCGAAATCAAGGCGGTCAAAACGGCGAAACTGGCGGAGTTGGTGGAAGCCGCCGACAAACGATTGATGCCCATCAATATCGGCACGGAACTCAATAAATCGGGACAACCTTTCAACGACGACCTCGATGCTCCAGCCCTGCGCCCATTCAAACGGACATTTACAAAAGGCGCGATGATTATGGTGGGGCACACCCTCCTCGCGGAATTCGCGGATTTCCCCTACCGCGGCGAAAAAGCCAACGCGGAATTCACGGATTTGGGGGAAATGAACGATTTCTTCGAGGCGGTGGGCGCCGCAGTGGTCCCCTCCGCGGAACTCGCGGAAAAACTCTCGGCGTCCGGCCCCGATAAAGCATTCGCCATCCTAGCCGATATCGCTGGAGGAAACGCCAAGTGAGCCGTAAAAAAGGAAAACGGGATTTCAAATCCAAACGCCGCGGCCCCTCCGGGAAAAACAAGCGCGGCGCGAAATCCGCGGAAACCGCCACTGGCCGTATCACCGTCACCGCTGGTGGGTTCGGCTTCGTGGCTACCGACTCCGGCAATGAGAAAGATATCTTCATTCCGCCGGGACATCTGGGGGGCGCCATAGACGGCGACACCGTCAAGGTCGGCATGGTGGAGGATAGGAAAAGACGCGGAAATCGCGGAAATGACACCGAACGCGGACGGGTAGCCGAGGTCCTCAAAATAATCGAACGTCCGCGGACAACCATCGTGGCGGAATTAATTGCTGGCAGAAAAGCCCGCCCCCTCAATAAAAGACTCCCCGATATCGAGGTCCGCGGAAGCACAAAGGGCGCGAAAAAGGGGGATTGGATCAAGTTGCAAATCCCTTCGCTAGAGGACTCCGGCGCGGATGGCGCGATTCCTCCATCCATTGTCGTGGAGGCGCTTGGCAAAGCGGGTGATCTCGACGCCGACATCGACGCGGCTATCGCGGAATACGATCTACTCCCTCCTTACACCGAGGAACAAGAGAAACGCGCCGCCGAAATACGTCCCGACAACAATCTCCCCAGAGAAGATATGACGTGCTTTTTCTGCGTCACAATCGACCCTCCGGACGCAAAAGACCACGACGACGCCATATCCATATCCCCCGGGAAAAAACCTGGCGAAGTGGAGCTTGGAGTCCATATCGCGGATGTCGCGGCGTGGGTCCAGCCCGGCTCGGAATGGGACAAGGAGGCGAAGAGACGGGGATTCACAGCGTATATCCCAGGAAAAACCCTGCACATGCTCCCAAAGACATTGACCGACAGGGCGAGTCTGACTCCCGGACAACCCACCCCGGCGCATTCCGTGATAATCACCATCGACTCCGCGACCGGCGCGCCAATCCGCTCACGGAGAACGCTGTCGACCGTCGAAATAGCGGCCAGATTGACATTCGGCGAAGTCGCTGAGGCGATGAAGGGCGCGCCTCCGGAACACTGGGACAAAAAACTGCGCTCCAACATCGCGGAACTCGCGGACCTGACCCGTAAAATGCGCGAATGGCGCAAAACCAACGAGAAGTTCATAGACTTGGCGACAGAGGAGATAAAGGTCCTCCGAGACGATGACACTGGAGAGATATTGGGTTTGCAGCGAAAAGTCCAGACGGACGCCGACAAACTGGTCGAGGAATGCATGCTCGCCGCGAACGTCGAGGTAGCCAAGGAATTGGCGGAAAAGAAAATACCCGGCCTATACAGAGTCCATCCGGAACCCGACCCCGACAAACTACTCGAATTCTCGATCTTCATGGAAGAGGCGTTCGGCATCATTCCGGGCGACCTCGTTAGCCGGGAGGCGTGCGGAAAATTCTTGGCGTCCCTACCCGACGACCACAAGAAACCAATAATCATTGACGCCTTTCTGCGCTCCATGAACCGGGCGATCTATCTCGAGAAACCCGCCCTCCATTTCGGTCTGGGGAAAGGACGCTACAGCCATTTCACAAGTCCTATACGACGCTATTCCGACCTCTACGTCCACCAGTCGCTCAGGGTAGCCGACGCGGAAGGCGCGGCGGCGGCCAGAACCAAACGCCCCAACCCAGCCAAAATCGCCGAACTATGCTCCGAAAAAGAGATGAACATCGACCAGGCGTATTACGCCGCCAACGACCGGTTAAAGCTCCATTACGCTAAAAAGGTGATGTTCTCAGGAGAATTGTCCGTCCTCGAATGCATTATACGAAAGGTCTCCACCACGGGACTGCTGGTGGATATCCCCGAAATGGGCATGGCGGGATTCGTGCCGCGTGAAAACCTCCCGGGACCATACCGGAAACGGGGCCAAGCGCTCGTCCCCATGCGTGGCGGCGACACCTACAAATGCGGCGACTTCGCCTATCTCCTCCTCGAACGCGTGGACTTCATCCGGGGAATGCCTATTCTACGGCCTGCCTAACCACCCCAAGCCTCAAATCCGAAATCCGAAACCCTAAATCCGAAATTAAGGATCCGAAACCCCGGCCCCACTGAAAAAGTCGAAAACACGCCGGTCCTATTTTGTCCCCCTGTCCCCCTGTCCGGAAAAATCAGGCCATTGCACATAGTTCAATGATTTTGAGATGTATCGTCAGTAGCAAAAAATCCAAAATTACGGACTTTCCACATAGGTGTTTGTCCAAGGATACGGACTTTACTGCTAGGTAGAGCTGCTTCCGGGCTTACTGAAAAAGTCGAAAGTAATACAAAGCGGCAGAGCGGGGTCGGGACCAGCACTTCCGACTTCCTCCGCCAGGAAAGTCGAAGTGCGGAACTGACCCCAGACATCATCCATTGACAACGCTATTCCAGTGGGTTACCGTTCCTTCCAGTCACGCCGAGGAAAACTATGGGAAAACGAAAAATCATCACCAGATGTATTGTGGGCCTCGCGCTCCTAGCGGGGCTCGCGGTCTTCTATAACAACCGGGCGAATGGCCCCACCCTCGACGACCTCTCCCCCGAAGACTTCGTCGGATACCCCGGTCTGCCGGAGCTCCTGAAAAGACTCCAAGATGCGAAAAAAGACCATTTCGAGAGTCTAGAAGATGCGGATATTATAGAAATTCTCGCTGAATGTATGGCGAAAGAAGAAGAAAAACCCTCCAAATTCGACATGAAATCACGCCTAGAAGACTATTTAGGGGGAGACGAGAAGAGTTTATCCCTACCGCCGGGATACAAAGGGAAGCTCCTGGAAATATTAAGAGCCGTCCTCCGCGAACCACGCGGAATAATCTATCCCAAAATCTACTGGGCGAAGCTCGCTATCGAGGACTCGGGGGTGGTGGATGAGATATCGGAAGCATCTCTGGAAGATGCGATGGATGCCTACCAACATTACCAAGAATTTGGCATCCCTTTGGACTACATCAAGACGGAGGTTTGTAGGATTCTATCGGGAATGGGACAAAACGCTTCCCCAGCCATTCCAGAGCTCCTGCAACTAGCGAAGAATCCCGACTCCCCACTCCAAGGGAATATACTGGAAATATTGCCTTATATAGGCGATGATCAAATCGTTCCGAAATTGAAGCGGATTGTCGAGGCGATTCCCCCTGAGCTCAACTACTGGACACGCTATCGACTCATTGAGTTTGGAGAGAACGGCAATTTAGTATTGCATCATAGGAGCTTTATCCTTCCGGGCGATAAGATGGCGGTCGTCTTCTCCAGCCCCGACCAGGAGCTGGCAAGCATTATTAAAAATGACAACCTCCAAGGATATGATGAGCTAACGGGCCTGACAGATATAGCCGCTGCCGCACTAATGCACGTCGCTAGCAACACCGCTAGGACAAAGCTACTCAACGATTCTTCTCCGAGGATAAGGGCCACCGCGCTATTGTGCCTTCTAGACGATGATACTACCCCGGATACTGACTCGCCACTTTTCTCTAAACGATTGGCAATCGTTCTCCAAAGAGTGCGCGAGGCACCAACCCCGTTCGAGCGTATATGCGCCGCCAAATGCCTAGGGGACGTTTCGTGGAGACTACGCTCCACGATGGCAATATCAGACAAACTGATCGAAGCCTTCCGGAACGAAAAAAACACCGGAGTTAAAGCGGCAATACTGACTGCTATGGATCCCCATTGGACATACGATCTTTTATTGGAAGTGGCGGAAAATTCCGACTCCAACCTCTTCTTTAGAAGAATCGCAGTGGATCGGTTCGCCAACCGATATTTCCATCCCAGGATATCCTCCGGAGAACTCGAACAACACCGCGTGGAAACCGCCAACCGTCTGCTCTCCATCGCATTAAACGAAAAAAATCCTCCGCCATTGCGAAACCTAGCGATAGTAGGCGCCGCCAAGATGGCGAATTCTCCAGCCGTCACGGCTAAAATCGTAAATATCTTGCAAGATTGCGTAGATTCCCGTTCTCAAAGCACATCGGGGATGCAACTGGGAATGAATTTTATTGATGTCCTAACGGCATGCACTGATCCCTCTATCTTGCCATTCTTGAAAAAACTGCATAAAAATCAACTAATTCCGCAATCAGAGATAAAGGCCATAAACAGCCGCATCGCATATTTCGAATCCAAAAACAACAAATAAGCCCTGCAGAAAGACGGGGCCTGGGGCACCTCTTCCGGCACCGCAGGGGGCGGTCCTACCCGAGGCACGACGGGCCTAAGTATCAGGCAACGTGCGGAACTGACTCCAGAGGTCCTGTTGCCCCACCATTGACAACGCTATCCCGTAGGTCTTATACAACATGCCGGTTCCGCGGAGCGGAAGCGGCATCTTCGTGGGCTTCGTGCTCTCTGTGGTGAAAATTTCTTTCAAAAATAGCCCGCTGAAAAATTTGAAAACACGCCGCTCTCCATTTGGGCAGAGCCCCCCGTCCCCCCTGTCCGGAAAATCAGGGCCTCGCCCAATTATTCACCAAGCCCTATTCCTGCTTCGCTTGCCCCTTCAAGACCTCCCTGAGACGATCGAAAGGAGCGCCGGTTGGCAATCGGGGGAGACATGGCGCCAATACCCTGGCGCATTCGGGAACGCGTTCTGGATACCGCTCAAATATATCTTCCAGGACAATATTGATATGTCTATCACACACATTTTCGTTGTTTTCCGCCCCGGCCTTCAAAATTTCCCGGTAAACACTGAACAGCCGCTCCGATGCGCGCATCTTCCTCATCGCCGGTATCGCCACGTCAAAATAATTGTCGCCACGTGAATCGCGGGATAAAAAACTATGCGTCAAAAACGCCCGAAGACGCATAATTGCATCGTTGTACTCCGCAGGGATCCGCCCACTCAAAAGATAATAATCGCTCGCATAGTACCGGAAATTATCCAAAGGCAATATGGAATAATCGACGTGTGTCAATTCGTCGATAGTTCTGGCTTCAACCCCCAACTCCATCTTGTACAGCTCCAAAAGACATCTGTCTCTTTTCTTCTTGGATGGCGAGATGCTGAGCAGGCATATCGCTTTATCCTTTCTAGTTTCCGGAGAGTTTTTAATTCCGCTTTCGATTAATGGTGCCAGCGAAGCCGCCCTAGGCCCCATAGCCGCAACGCATCGCAAAATATCACGGGCACCATAAATAGTCAGCTTCGCTTCCGATATCCAACGTTTTAACTTCCGCGAAACCGGGTCGGGAATATCGACATCCATTCGGCTCAACACGCTGAAAACAGCCATAAAACCATCACGGGACGGCATATCCCCCAAATACGTCACCAGTTTTTTCAGAATCAGCGACTTGCGCCTCGGGGAACGCTCGGCGATCTTCGCCAAGGCCCGGGAATAGCAACCCAAATGTTTCGATGCGAAGGTAAACTTCAAAATCCTGTCGTCGTCCCGATCATTGCGCCCAGCATACTGGACTAGGCAATCGTCGTCGTCATATTTGGAATACAGCGAAGCCAAAAACTTCAATCTTTCGTCTGTGATAGACTCAAAAGGAGGGAGACGATTGATTTCAGACAAATACGCAACTGCTGACATCGCTAGCATCTCCTCATCGGAATGCAACATTAGATTCCGAATATATTCCAATGCTTTTTCGTTGTCCGGATCGATTTCAATCGCCATCCTAGCTGGAAGCCATGACTTACGCTTCTCCGCGATAGCTAGCAGACTAGGGATGGTATCCTCAAACACAGGGCCCGCCAAATACGAATAGGGGAAATGAGCTTCCAAATCATAGTATTTAACGTAATCGCAAAACGCCTCGGATAGCTCCGGAGACCGTGCGTTCAGCATGCGCGCGGCGAAAAAGAGGGCGTTTAAAAAGGTCGACGGCTCAACTAGATCCGATCCCAATAATCTCATTTCATCGAAACGGACGCCATTCCCAAACATGCCACTTGGTATAGCGCATATTAGCTCCATAATTTTTTTTCTCAAAAACACCCGTTCCTCGTCGCTGGGATTGGTCACAGCCAACGCCAATATGTAAAAAACACTTGCTCCGTATTTCCGGGAGTGCTCAATAAAGTCCAAAACCTCTCGACGGTAACGCTTGGTGACCGCTAGAGCTCGAAAATCGCAGGGAGAAAGATGCCCATTCAGCCAAGCGAGTAGGCAATAATCCTCCAGGTGGAGCGTTCTTTCTGGGATAATCGCTAAAACTTTCGACAACTCCTTCCCACCGCAGGCACGCTCCACTAAAATCGCCGCCACCTCCGCGCTAATCCCAAATTCCTGTAAGGACTGATAGGTCTGCGTCCAGCTAGAGGGGGGACATTTCCTCTTCTCAATAGACTCGTCTAACTTGTTGGCGAGAGTTGATATGATCTCCAACATTTTATCTGCCGCGCATTCGGATATCCTCCGTTTTCTTGAAAGGACCAATCTATGTAAGATACGAAATGACCACTCGTCCCATCCCCTCTCTTTGAATAACTTCTCGACATTCATTCCCCTCAACTGAAGTTCTTCAGAAATTCCCAAGTCATTAGCTAACAACAGGGCTTCGCGGCGCATCCCACTCGAGCCCCCCTCCACAATGGATTCCCACTTCGCAATAATCTCCCGCCGCGAAAATTCCACGCCTAATATCTTTCGGGAATATTCAACATGGCTCAATATCAATTTAGCGGAATTGCTATCATTGAAATAATTCTTAGCCGCCGATTTCAACTCCTCTTTGGCGAAAGGAAAATATTTCAGTAAAAGCTCGAAGAACCTACTATGTATAGCCGAATGCCTTAGCCAATCGGCTATCGTTTTCCGGTCGGCGGTCTTTATCCGGCCCAGCAGAAATTCCACTGTTCTATCGCCAATCAAATACGACAACGAGGCATCTCCGGCAAAGGCGGGCAAGGATAGGTGTTTGAAAAGCTGAAACGCCTCCCTAGCCGAAATTCTACTCCGGGTAAGTTGAGCATCAAGCTTATCACAAAAGGATCGCCTGGACTTGCTAGAGTGGAAAATATCATTTACAACATTCCAGTCTCCTCCGCTGTATATGAGGTAGAGACATCCTAGATCCGTGTCATTAGAGTCCTTAAACGATTGGATCGCTTTCGTGAGCGCTTGTGGAAAGGGGGGGCGATTCTCTATGCAACGATAGAATTCAAACACGTTGCAATCATGCAAAAACTTTTTCCAATCGGATTCGGAAAGCTTATCCCAATATGCGTCAAAAAACATCGAATAGGCAATACCGCACCCCAATTCAGCAATCACTGGCAACGACTCTTGGAGAGGATGCGATGCCAGGATGTTCCGCACTGTTTCCTCGACAATATCTTTTGGCCGCTTGGAAAAGGCGCGGGGAATCTCCCCTAAATAGCCAGTCTTCCGCCACTTCCAGAACATAAACTCGGCGATTGTCTTGACGTCGAGCATACTCCAAGCGTTCCGAGCTATATTCTTGTCATCGGAGACCAGTATCTTCTCCACCTTGCCGGGAAGCGATCCCAAATTGAGATCTTTCACCGAGTCAGGCGGCATTCTAACCACAATCTTAAATGCTTGAAACAATCTTTTCCGTCTGTTCTTCTCGCAGGCGTCGATGATTTCCCGGCAACGCTGCGACACCTCCGGGTCATCGGAATGCGCTCTCATGTACGCTCTCGTCAATGGTATTATCCGAATCCCCATTGCGATTAACGCATTCTGCGCTTTCTCCCGGACCGCAAAGTGGTCGTCCCCCAAATCAGCGAAAACCTTCCCAACCCCGGCGGGAAGTTTTCCGAAGGAATAGGCATCCAACTCCACCAATGCCTCGCGCCCCCTGGACGCTAGCTCGGAAACAACCGAATCGTCGCCAGCCAACAAACGCTCGACAAGCTCTTTTGTTTTCAGCGAAGCCAATGAAGACGAAGGGGCGCGGTATTCGCCATGGACGACCAACGGCGAAAGCGACAGAACGGACAAGACAACAAAACACACCGCTTTTTTCCCCATGGCAATCTCTCCTTACGACGGCTGCCCCCATTCCCCAGCCTATTAAAGCGACATCCTCCCTTTTTTCAAGCCGCCAACACCGAGCGCCGCGGAAACCATGCCCCCCGAAGTTCAAACCCGAAATCCGAAATCCGAAACCCCGGCCCCCCTGTCCGGAAAATCAGGCCCTCGCCCAATTTTTCACCGGGCCCTAGTCGGCTCGACGGGGTTCACGGGAGAATATATTAGGGCTTGCTGAATAATTGGCAAGTGCTTTATTTTCATTTGCTTAGGCCTGTTTTTAACGGTGTCATCTCCAAGGTTTTGGGAGCAAACGTCCCAAAAACCTTGGAGACGACTAATGCTCTCCGTTCAATTTGAGGCACTTGCCAATTCCGGGAAAGCCGGAAACGCACCGCTGATCACGTTGACTTCACCTCGGAGTATGCCTATACGCCATCGGCTCGTCGCCTAATCATCAGCACGTTTCCGACTTTTTCAGTAAGCCCTATATTAGGCAATTTATAGCTACAGTACACAGGTAGTGTTGTGATATTTCGCTTTTGATTGTAATTGAAATTCTGTAGCGTGAGTTTAAAAGCATACTTTGGGTCGTATCTTTTGATATATGCGTCAAGACTTTTGGCAGTGCGGTGCCTTGATGAAGATTTCACCTCGACTGGAATTATCTCCGCGGCATTTGCAAGAAGGAACTCCAGCTCGGCTGTTCCTTGCTGCCATGAAATCAATTCTTGATTTGTGACCGAGTAAATCTCTTGAGCGACAAAATTCTCGAGAATAAAACCTTTATATGAACTTATATTCTCCCCCAGAATAACTTCCCCGGGGAGTTTCAACATGCAGTTGAGTAGGCCGACATCAAACAGAAACAATTTAAATCGATTGGAGTCGCAATGGCTTCGAACGGGATGTTCGGCTCTCTTGGCGATAAGATTTTTAATACACAGCCTGGATTCCAGCAACCAAGACAAGGGACCAGCTATGGAATCAAATCCCTTACGGTTGGGAATAATCTGTCGGAATTTATATTTTTTCACACTTGCGTCATGTGTTTGGGAGAGTTGTTCCGGAAGGGAATCGAATACATAATTAATGTGAGTTGCATTAACGACTCCGGAATACTTGGAGAAATCCGCCCGATACCCTAGGAGTAAATTTTCATGAACCCGCCTTATGTCGGAGATGAAATCTGAAATATTGTCAATACCATTATCATGTCCAATGGCTACTGCTTCAGGTAATCCACCAATAAAAAGATAGCAGTTTAAAAGTCTAAGCAATCTTTCATGAACAACTGACGGAAACTTCTCGTCGCACTTGTAAGATGACAAAAAAGCGCAAACGTCAGGATCCATAGCCAACACAAATTCTTCGAAGCTCATAGGGAACATGTGGAGAAAATCCACCTTCCCGACAGGAAATGACTCTTCATTCTTCAAAAGTCCAATGTGCGATCCGGCAACGATTAAATCTAGTTCATTTAAATCCTGCTTAAAATACTTCAATGACGCTATGGCATGCTGGCACTCCTGAATCTCATCAAGCACTAAAAGATCGTTCGCCACGTCAAACTTCCGCCTTAAACGGAACTCCAATAGTTCAATGATTTTGAGGGGATCATATGTCTCCGCGAATATTGAATGGAAATCTCGCGATTCTCTTAAATCGATGTAATGGCATCTGTGGCCTTGTCTTTCATACTGGCTCTTGCCGAATTCATGCAGAGCCCAAGTTTTCCCCACTTGGCGAGCCCCCTTGAGAACCAAAGGTTTTCTCCCCGGGGCTCTTTTCCAATTCAAAAGGTCTTTCTGTATCGAGCGTTTCATAGCCTTAATCTATCACCATTCCGGGAATATCAATAGCGAAAATCCAAAATTACGGACTTTTTGCATAGGTGTTTATCCAAAGTTACGGACTTTTAACATAGGTGTTTGTCCAATATGGGAATTTCACGGCTAGACAGAGCTGCTTCCAGGCTCACTGAAAAAGTTAAAAGTAATACAAAGCGGCACAGGAGTGCCGCACTCCAAGGATGCTACGCATCAATTTGTGACGGCGCAGCCGTCTTTGGAGTGCGGCGGTCCTACGCCGCTTTCGATTCGGGCTTTTGCGGAATTGACAATCGCATCAAAGGAAAGCCCTATCTAGACGAAAACCTTGCGTCTTTGCGCCCCCCCTTCCCCCTGTGAATGCAACCAGATTTTTTCTAACCACGAAGCCCACGAAGAGCATCCTTCCGAGCTTCGCTCCCGTTGGGCTTTGCGGAAGGACAGGCCCAAGAATGGGGTTTCCGCTTTTGGGGACAAAAGCGCAAACGGTAGTTCCGTGTTGCATTTTCCCGTCCCTTGTGGTCTCAACCGTATGTTCGAGTCTATCATTTCTTCTTCCATTCAACATGCCGGTTCCGCGGAGCGGAAGCGTCATCTTCGTGAACTTCGTGCTCTCCGTGGTGAAAAATTCTTTCAAAATAGTCCGCTGAAAAATTTAAAAACACGCCAATCTCCTGTCGTCATTTCCATTGACAACAGTAAAGTCTTTCATTCCGTTGAACAGATCATCCCTTTTCGGATTTAGGATTTCTTATTTCGGATTTTGACGTGTGTGCCAATTATTCAGCGAGCCCTATAGGCGGGACCTCGATATCCCATATCTTGCGTGCATAGTCGCGGATCGAGCGGTCGCTGGAGAAACGCCCCATTCTAGCGACATTCAAAATCGCCTTGCGCGCCCATAACGGCTTGTTTTCGAACTCCGAAGCCACAACCCGCTGGCAATCCCGATACGCGTTGAAATCCGCGGCGACCATGTAGGTGTCGTAGATGAAGTTTTCAAGAATCGGCTTGAACGCGTCGGGCTGATGCCGCGAGAAAAACCCGCTCCGGACAAGCTCCAACGCCCTCTTCAAGCCGGGAGAACGATCGATATGGTCCTGCGGACGATACCCGTCGGCGCGGAGACGCTCCACCTCCTCGACAGTCATCCCGAAAATGAAAATATTGTCCTCCCCAACCGCCTCCCGTATCTCCACGTTGGCGCCGTCCAAAGTGCCGATCGTCAGCGCGCCGTTCAACGCGAACTTCATGTTCCCGGTCCCCGACGCCTCGGTTCCCGCCAACGATATCTGCTCCGAAAGGTCGGCCGCCGGGATAATCGTCTCCGCCAGCGAAACCCGGTAGTTCTCCATGAAAACCACCTTGAGCTTACCGTCTATGTCGGTGTCGTTGTTCACCACCTCGCCAACCGCGTTTATCAGCTTGATTATTAGCTTCGCCATAAAATACCCCGGCGCGGCTTTCGCGCCGAAAACGATCACGCGCGGCGTGAAGTCCATTTTGGGATTGTCCTTCAAGTCCAAATACAATGACACCGCATGCAATATGTTCAGCAACTGACGTTTGTACTCGTGCAGCCTCTTGACCTGCACATCGAAGATGGCGGACGAATCGACAACCACCCCGTTCCTATCCTGAATCAACGCCGCGAGCTTCTCTTTGTTCGCGCGCTTGATCTCCATAAAGCGCTCTTGGAATCCGGAGTCCTCCGCGAACTCCGCTACTCCCTCCAGAAGATCCAAATTCCTGATCCAGGCATCCCCTATCCGCTCGGACACTAGCTCCGACAATCCGGGATTCGCCTTCCTCAACCAACGCCGAGGCGTAATTCCGTTGGTTACATTCTCGAATTTCCCTGGATAAAACTCGTTAAACTCGCGGAACATCCCGTTCTTCAACAACTCCGTGTGAAGCGCCGCCACTCCGTTCACGCGGTGGCTCGCAACCACCGCCATGTACGCCATGCGAACCATCTTGACGCTCCCCTCCTCTATCAAAGACATACGGGCCAGTTTTTGATTGTCGCCTGGATACCGCTTCGACACCTCGCTCAGAAACTGGTCGTTTATAAGGTAGATTATCTCCTTTATCCGCGGCAATAGGCTGCCCAGCATGTCCACGGGCCATTTCTCCAACGCCTCCGGCATCAACGTGTGGTTCGTGTAGTTGCACGACTCGCGGCATATCCGCCAAGCCTCGTCCCATTCAAGCCCATGCTCGTCCACAAGAAGACGCATCAACTCCGGAACCGCCAGCGCGGGGTGCGTGTCGTTCAACTGGAGCACCACCTTGTCGCTCAACTTCCTTATGTCATTCCCGCGCTCCAAGTAGGTGGCTATAATGTCCTGCAAACTCGCCGACACGAGGAAATACTGCTGTTTCAAACGCAGCTCCTTCCCCTCGTAGTTGTTGTCGTTGGGATAGAGGACCTTCGTTATGTTCTCTGTCAGCAACGAGTCCAAATTGGCGTTGATGAAGTCCCCTTTATTGAAATCCTCCAAGTCGAAACCATACGCGGAATTCGCGGACCAGAGCCTCAACGTGTTCACCGTGTCGGTGCCGTATCCCGGAATCGGCGTGTCGTACGGCATGGCGATCACGTCCTTTGTGTCCACCCATTCCCGGCGGTAGGAATCCTCGCTGGTGCGCGCCGGAACGGAGCGGCCGTAAAATTTGACCATCCGAATATGCTCCGGACGCTGTATCTCCCAAGTGTTTCCGTTCCGAAGCCAGTTGTCCGGCTCCTCCACCTGCTCGCCGGCGGAGTTGATCCGTTGCTTGAATATCCCGAAATTATATCGGATGCCATACCCGGTGGCGGGGAGGTCCAAGGTCGCCATCGAATCAAGAAAACACGCCGCCAAACGCCCCAAGCCCCCATTCCCCAAGCCGGCGTCAACCTCCTCGTCACGCAATTCCGCGACATCCTCGCCCAACTCCGACATCGCCTCGCGGGCGTCGTCGAAAACCCCGAGATTGATCATGGCGTTCCCCAACGTCCGCCCTATCAAATACTCCAGCGAAAGATAGTTGACCCAACGGGGATTCCTTTCGGTGTAGTCCAGCCTAGTCTGAATCCAGCGGTCAACCATCAAATCGCGGATCGCCAACGCCAACGCCTTGTAGCGGTCCATCGATGTCGCCCTGTCGGGACGCTTCGCCAACGTCAACCGAAGATGCCTTAAATAGGATTCCTTTATCAAATCCTTCGTAGCAGTATCGTCTTTTTTCATCGAAATCCTCCATCCCATCCCGCTTGGCGTCTATTGAACAACGCACTGAAGAGGGCTATTCTAACACCACGCTTTAAGCTTGCAACAACACACTGGAAAAACATGCGACAATATCCTTTACCAGGCACACGCAACTTGCTCTTCCGTGGAGACACGGTGGAGTTCTCCCTCCATATCGACGCACCGATAAAAGGAGAGGCGTTCCTGCGGACAACCTTGGGCGCGGGAAAACCACACCGCTCCGAAATTATCGACTCCGTCGAGAAAAACGAACCGGCACGGGGCCTGGACTGGCGCGACCTCCCCATGCGGAAAACCTCCGACTCCTCTTTCTCCATTTCCATCGCGCTTACGGAGGTCGGACACTTCGAGGCCAAATGCTTCTTCTTCCCAAGCGACGGCTCCGCGCCAAAATGGGTCAATGGCGAAAACGTCCACATCAACGTCGAACCCGCCGAATACTGCTCCGCCAACAGCGTCTATTGCGCGTTCGTCCGGCAATTCGGCGCCGCCAAAACACTTCCGCAAAGAAACGACGAGGACTACTACATCCGGAACATCCCGAGGCTCGACCAGGAAGGCTACGCGGTCATACCCCCCTCCGGCACATTCGACGACCTGGCGGCCGAGCTGGACTTCATCTTCGATACCCTCAAGTGTCGAATCCTACACCTCCTCCCGGTCAACCCCACCCCAACCGTTTTCGCCCGCATGGGACGCTACGGCAGCCCCTACGCATCCCTCGACTACACCGCCGTCGATCCCGCCATGGCGGTCTTCGACAAAAAACGAACCCCCTCACAGCAATTCCTCGACCTGATCGACAAAGTCCACATGCACAACGCCAAGGTCTTCCTCGATATCGCCATCAACCACACGGGATGGGCGGCGAAAATCCACGAGACGCATCCCGAATGGCTTATCCGCGACGAAAACGGCGAAATCGTATCCCCCGGCGCGTGGGGCATCGTATGGGGCGACTTGACCGAGCTAAACCATGAAATCCCGGAACTATGGAGCTACTTCGCGGATGTGTTCTTGACTTGGTGCGAGCGCGGAATCGACGGATTCCGATGCGACGCCGGCTATATGATCCCCACCCCCGCTTGGGAATACATCATCGCCAAAGTGAGACTCGCCTTCCCGGACACCATCTTCCTCCTCGAAGGCTTGGGCGGCGACCCGAAAATCACCCGCGACCTGCTCAACAAAGCCAACATGAACTGGGCCTATTCCGAGCTATTCCAGAACTACTCGAAAGCGGAGATAACGAATTACATCGCCGCGTCCGCGGATATCGCGCGCTCCGACGGCGTCATGATCCATTACGCCGAAACACACGACAACAACCGACTCGCCGCCACATCCCTCCCCTACGCCAAAATGAGGACCACCATCTCCGCGTTGCTATCATTCAACGGCGCGTTCGGATTCGCCAACGGCGTCGAGTGGTTCGCTACCGAGAAAATCGATGTCCACGAGGCATGCGGCCTGAATTGGGGCGCCGGGACCAACCAAGTCGCGCATATCGCCAGACTGAACGCTATTTTGGCCATCCATCCGGCATTCCATAAAAACGCCACCATATCCTTCCTCGATTCCGCGGGAACCGCGCCGGAATACGACAACGACACCTTGGCGTTCTCAAGAACCCCGGCGGACGGAACCCGCCCCCTCGTCGCCGTGTGCAACCTGAACCACGAGAAACAAACCCGCGTCTTCTGGCCCAACAACGACTTCGACTACTCCGCCGCCGTCGACCTCATTTCCGGAGACGAGCCCCAAATCGAAATCAAAGGCGACCGCGTTTCTGCGCTGCTCGAGCCGGGAGAAGCCATGCTGCTCGCGGAAAACAACGAATTCCTCGACGCCATCGACAACTACGCCAAAACCAACCAACGCCCCCCCGACTCCGTCGTCCATCAAAAGGCGAAAGCCATTGTCATGGATATGGTGACCTCCTACCTAGGCTCGGTGGAGTTGCCACCAAATGGACTCCCTACCGATACGTTGACCAACGCTCTCCTCGAATCCCCGGAGCGCTTTCCGGAATTCTTGGCCGAACATCTCGAACAATCCTCCCCTAGCGCCCCGGAAATCCCAATCACGCGCTGGATATGCCCCGAAGACCTCAAACGACATGTCATGCTACCGCCGAAACACGCGCTCCTCCTCACCGCCCCGGCCAGATTCAGACTGCAAATCAAGTTCGACCCCGGACAAAAACTCCATCCGGGAGGACAAGGCTACGATTACGAACACACCTCCAATTCACTCTACGGCGCCGGGCCAAACGCGATAAACACCGTCCAATACGACAGCATACCCGACGCCTCCGGACGGCACTTTCTCCTCCTGCCCCCGCTCAACACGCCGGACAAACACCTCTGGCTCACACTCAACCTGTCACTCTTCGGAACATCGGGCCTGCAACGCGAACAAGCCCGCGTCCTCCTCCTCTCGAACGGCAACGAACCGGTCCAGCCACACCTGCGAAAACGCGAAATACGCGACGCCAACCCCATATTCCTCGATACGAATGGTCGCGGCGCCACATGCCGCCTCCCCGTCGCATGGTCCGGACAAGCCAGCAAATACGACGCGATTATCAGCGCCAACCTCCACCCGGAATATCCCGTCGACCGCTGGATAATGTGGACCGGATGCAGAATGTGGATCGTCAACCAGGCCCACTCGCAGGAATTCTCCTCCGCCACGGTCCAGGATTTCTCGATACTCCCCGACGGCAAGGGTCTTTGGAGATTCCTCCTCCCCGCGGGAAACGGCCTGTTCGTCAAATTCGCCGTGACGGCATCCATGGAACAGGGGCGGAACGCCGCGGATATCGCGTTCGAAAGGCTCCGCGCCACCGACCACGACAACGACCTTCCAGACACCACGCCGGTCAAACTCGTCATTCGACCCGACCTCGAAAACCGCTCCTTCCACGATGTCACCAAAGCGATGGGAAAACTCGAAAAGACTTGGCCCGGAGCCGTAACCCCGCAAAAACACTCATTCACCTTCGCCCCCGATGGCCCGGCCTCGTTGACCCTCGCGCTGTCCGCCACGCCAAAACAAGCCGACACCACGTTCCACAACACCTCGGAATGGCGCTACAATGTCTTCCATCATATCGAGGCGGAACGCGGACTCGAGCCATGCTGCGACCTGTTCTCCCCCGGATACTTCGCCGTAGAGCTCCACGGCGCGGAAACGGCACTCCTCCGCGGCGAAATCCAACCGAAAAACCCTTCCAAAGCCGCCAGCAAGCTCGCAGCCGAATCCGCGAACTCCGCGACGAGCGCGTCCGCAACCTCCGAACGCCACGCCTCCCACAGCCCCATATCCTTCCCCTTCATCCTCCAACGGGCCATGAGGCAGTTCATCGTCAAAAGAAACAATCTAAAAACCGTCATCGCGGGCTATCCCTGGTTCCTCGACTGGGGACGGGACACCTTGATATGCCTCCGGGGCATGGTCGCCGCCGGCATGATGGACGAATCAAAAGACATCATCCTCGCTTTCGCGGAATTCGCGGAAAACGGCACCCTTCCCAATATCATTCACGGTGCGGAGGCGGGAAACCGCGACACCAGCGACGCCCCTCTCTGGCTCTTCACCGCTTGCCGCGACTTCCACGACCATTTCCCCCTCGTCAACCTCCTCGATACCGAAGTGCCAGGCAAAAACAAACCTCTAGTCGAAATCTTGGAGGAGATTGCGGAAAATTATATCGCGGGAACTCCCAACGGCATCAAAATGGACCCCGAAACATCCCTCGTCTTCTCCCCTCCCCATTTCACCTGGATGGACACCAACTTCCCCGCGGGAACTCCCCGCGAGGGATATCCGGTGGAGATACAAGCCCTCTGGTTCGCCGCGCTCTCCTTCCTGGCGGAGATCACTGGAAAACCAAAGTGGAGCGGCTTGGCGGAAAATGTCCGGAAATCTTTCCTGGACCTCTTCCCCCTACCGGAATCGGGCCTCGCCGACTGCCTCTTGGCGAAACCCGGCGCTCCGGCGACGCGGGCCACTCAGGACGACGCCATAAGGCCAAACCAACTCCTCGCCATAACATTGGGGCTGGTCGAAAACCGCGAAATCCGCGCCGCCATCCTCGACGCCACCGAACAACTCCTAGTCCCTGGCGCTATACGCTCGCTGGCCGATAAGCCGGTAAGCGTCCCACTCCCCATCAAAAACCAGCATGGCGACCTCCTCAATGACCCAAACCATCCATATCAGGGCGTATACGTCGGCGATGAGGATTCCAAACGCAAACCCGCTTACCACAACGGCACGGCCTGGACTTGGATCTTCCCATCCTATCCAGAAGCCCTCTTCATTCACGAGGGCGACAACGGACGCGAAACCGCCAAGGCCATCCTCTCCTCGTCCAAAACCCTCCTCAACGCCGGGTGCGTGGGACATATCCCCGAAATCCTCGACGGCGACGCGCCACACACGCCACGCGGCTGCGACGCACAAGCCTGGGGCGTCACCGAACTCTACCGAGTCTGGAATCTCCTCAAGTAACCCCACAAGTAACCCCAACACATCTAGCCGTCCTTTTTGCCCCAAACCCCAAATTGGGTACAGGTTAATAGTGCTACTTTCCTCGCAAAGACGCAGAGAACGCAGAGATGCCGCTTCCGCACTGCGGAACCACCATGTTGCGGAAAAGAAAAGATCTCGGTGATCGGTGAGTCCGTGAACGGACAGGGGGACGAGGAGACGCAGGACTCAAGACGGCAATGCGGTGTGTTTTTCTATTATTCCCATAATTCCCATAGCATCCCATAGCACCCAAAAACCCTAGGGCTGCAAGCCCGCAATAACAAAGCCCCGGGTGCAACCCGGGGGAATTGCCCCCCCGTTTTCAAGCGCTGAAGGCGCGACATATTATCCCGGCAGGAATGACTATTGACCGGTTAATAATCCATTAAAATGCATCTCACCACCCGCTTCGCTGGAGACACAGAGATACGGAGGAGTTAAGAACACGGAGATCGTGTGAATTGGCCAGGCCGACCGTCCTGCCAAATTCACCCGATGGCTTTGATTGGAGAAGAAAAAGGTGAGGTTTTTACCATGTAGGAAATGT
>WFSE01000119.1 GCA_015486135.1 Lentisphaeria bacterium | reverse complement strand
GGATGGGAGTTGACGGGGTGTCAAACGCCGACGACAAGGGAAAAGACGATGTTGATGACGCTGGCGAAAACTTGCCTGTGGCCGAGGAGGATGTCAATATCCCGCCAAACCCGAGATCCACCGCTTTAGCCACTTTGACTGGGCGGCGCTCTTCCGGAATCGTATCGCGGGGAATGGCTATGGTGGCATCATCGTCCAGTTTGTAAGGAGCCGGCTCGTCGGGCTGGTTCAGGGGCAACATAGTCCCCCTGCATTCAGGGCACTTGAAACTGGAATGGTACTCATCCAGTTCGCCCACTACATTGCAGGACTGGCATTGATATTGAAAGCTGTTTCCCATCTACCATCCCAAAGCGGATTCAAAGACACCCGAACACATTGCTAACCAAGGGTTCCTCCCACCCTGCTGACCGTAACTGCGATATCCGCATCATTTATGGCGAGGACTTTACTTTCTTCCAAAAGTCCTTCCGATGTTGGCCTTCGTTCAAGCCTACTCGCCAATGTCTCGCCTTTGACGTAACCCGCGAAGGCATCCAGAGCCTTGGCCATGCTCCCATCCTTCACGGCGTAGAATATATCTACGCGGTCCGAAACTTCAAACCCAAGTTCTTTCCGCATGTTTTGAATTCTATTTACAAACTCCCGGGCAAGACCTTCCTGTTCGAGCTCCTCGGTGATATCCATGTTCAGAGCCACGGTGACATTGTTTTCGGTGGCCACGCACAATCCTGGCTTCTCCTCGCGGCGTAGCAACACATCGTCGGCGGTGATGGTCAGCTTCTTTCCGGAGGGAATGGAGAGTTCGATGCTTTCTCCTTTTTCTAGCGAAGCGATTTTGTCGGGCCCTAATTTAGCGATTTCGTCCGCCATGGCTCTCATATCCTTTCCCAATCTAGGCCCCAGGGATCTGAAATTGGCTTTGACCGACATTTCGACTAGTCCCGAGGCATCGGAGCCGACGGATATTTTTTTGACGTTTAGCTCGTCGGCTATTATATCGGCGACTCCTTCGAGGAGACGCGCGCCGTCGGTGTCGGGGGCGACGATTTCAGCTTTTGCGAGAGGCTGCCTGGTTTTGACCGAGTGTTTAGCGCGCAGGAAGCGTCCCAGGGAGACCGCGGTCATAGCGAGGTCCATCTGTTTTTCGAGCGCTGGATCTCTTCTGGAGTGGTCCGGTTCGGGAAAATCTCTGAGGTGTACCGACTCGGGCATGGAGGGTGTTTTTAGGTTTCGGTAGATGCTCTCCGCGAGGAACGGGACGAAAGGAGCGGCCACTTCGCAGAAAGTCAGCAGCACGAAATGCAACGTCGCATAGGCGTCTTTTTTATCCTGGTCGTCCTCGCTTTTCCAAAAGCGCCTTCTACTTCTTCTGATGTACCAGTTGGTGAGGTCGTCGATAAATTTTCTAAAGCGGGTCGCCGCCTCCCTGAGATGGTATTGGTCCATATGGTCCCTGATCTCTTCCGCCATCTCGAAAAGGGAGGAAAGAATCCACCGGTCGAGCGAGTTGACGGGGTGTTCAGGTGGTTTTGGCGGATTGTCCGGCTTCCATCCGTCGATATTGGCGTATGTGACGAGAAATCCGTGGGCGTTCCATATTGGAATCATGACACTTCTGAGCGCGTCTTTGATAGCGGCTTCGGAGAATTTCAGATCCTCGCCATGGACTACTGGCGAAGAGAGCAGAAAGAGGCGCAGCGCGTCGGCGCCATAGGTGTCGCAAACCTTTGTTGGATCGGGGTAGTTTTTCTTTCGTTTGGACATTTTCTGGCCGTCTTCCGCGAGAATGAGGCCGTTGACGATAACGTTCTTGAAGGGAGGTTTCTCGAACAAGGCGGCTCCGAGCACCACGAGGGTGTAAAACCATCCCCGGGTTTGGTCCAATCCCTCCGCGATGAAGTCGGCGGGGAAATTGGCCTCGAACCTTTCCTTGTTTTCGCAAGGATAGTGCTGCTGAGCGTACGGCATGGCTCCGCTTTCGAACCAGCAGTCGAGGACCTCCGGGACGCGCCCTAGTGGCGGGCCTCCGTTTTTGGAGGGGATTTCTATGTTATCGACGAAGTGTTTGTGGATATCCGTCACTTTTCTTCCGCTTAGCTCTTCCAACTCCTGGACCGAGCCTACGCAAATTGTCTCGCCGTTCTCGTTGCGCCAAATGGGCAGAGGATTGCCCCAGTATCTGTTTCGGCTTATCGCCCAGTCCCGCGCGTTTTCAAGCCATTTCCCGAAGCGTCCGTCGCGGATATGGGCTGGAACCCAGTTGATTTGACGGTTGGATTCGAGCATCTTGCTCTTTATCTTGCTGATGTTGACGAACCATGTCGAAATGGAGCGGTATATGAGAGGAGCGTCGTCACGCCAACAATGGGGGTAATTATGTCTGATCGTGGCCCGTTTGACGAGCGCCCCGCGCTCTTTGAGTAGGCGAATGATATCCGAATCAGTGTCCTTGACATGCCGTCCCGCGTAGTCCGGAACCTCGTTGGTGAATTTGCATTCCTCGTCCACGGGACACACTTCGGGAACCCCATGGGCCTTCGCGGCCTCCGCATCGTCTTCCCCGAACCCAGGAGCGGTGTGGACTATACCTGTTCCGTCCTCAGTGGTGACATGGTCGGCGGTGAGAATCCTGAACGCTCCCTGGTCCGCGAGTTCCGCAAAATATGGGAAAAGCGGCCGATAACGTTTTTCCGCGAGTTCCGCGCCTTTCATTTTTCCGACAATTTCCAGCGGGGTGTCGCCGGAATCGTATTCGGGAAGCCTGGCTTCAGCGAGAATTGCGGTTCCGCCGTCCGGGATTTCAATGCGGACATAGTCGATGTCAGGCCCCACGGCGAGCGCCAGGTTTGACGGCAGGGTCCAAGGGGTGGTCGTCCAAACCCAATAAACTAGGGAGGGGTCCTCAGCATCCTGAAAGGCTACGGTTATTGCGGGGTCGTTGACCTCGGCGTATCCTTGGTTGGCCTCGAAATTCGAGAGCGGAGTCGAACACCTCGGGCAGTACGGGAGAATACGGCGCCCCTCGTAGACCAGGCCAGCGTCCCAAAGCGATTTGAAAACCCACCATATGGACTCCATATAGTTCAGATCCATGGTCTTGTAGCCACGGTCGAAGTCCACCCATCGGCCAATTCTGGAGACGACCTCGCGCCATTCGCGGGTGTATCTTGTCACGATGCTCCTGCAGGCCTCGTTGAATTTGCCAACACCGTATTCCTCTATCTCTTTTTTGCCGGAGAGCCCCAGCGTCTTCTCCATTTCGTATTCCACTGGCAACCCATGGCAATCCCAACCAAAGACACGGTCGGCGAAACGTCCCCTCATAGTCTGGTATCTGGGCACTGCGTCCTTGATGGCGCTGGCGAGAAGATGCCCGTAGTGCGGAAGTCCCGTGGCAAAGGGGGGGCCGTCGTAGAAGACGAATTCCTCGCAACCCTTACGGGCGTCCATCGATTTCTGGAAAATATTGTTGTCACGCCAAAAATCCAAAACAGACCGTTCCAACTCCGGAAAATCCGGCTTAGTGGAGACGGCTTCAAATATGGTGTCTTCGTGAGTTGACATAAGAGGGTGCCAAGGTTATCGCTGAAGTGCGCCTGGGAAGTCAGACCCATTGTCATTCGTCCAAATCCATTCCCGCTTCTTCCAGCCATGCTTTTTTAGTGCAGAACGATTTTATTTTGCTGTAAGGCAGACGAATCGTCCTGGAGTTGTTGTCGTCGCCGGTTATTAGTGCCACGGCGTTGGAGAACGCCGCGGATATAGCGGAGATTTCCAAAATCCTGCCATCGTCGACTAATTCCAATATAAACGGTCCCTTTTGATTCCCTTGCTCGTCGCGAGACATGTACTCGAAAAATCTCTGCTCGAAAGGTCCGTGGTAGATGCCGTTATAGTCCTCTTCCTGGGCCTTTTTAAATGTTTTCAAGGCGGAATCCGGGAGCTCTTCCTTATCGGCCACCGCGGCGGGTTGCGCCTCCTCTTCCTCCTCCTCTTCTTCGTCATCGTCGGAATCCGGCACGGCCTTGGTCATCGACGTGTGGATGAATATCGGATATGCGATTGGCAGGACCACCCCCAGTGCGAAGTGAAGAGGGCGACTTCGGAAATTAAGCTCGGCGATTGTCATGGCTACGAACCCGCTGCCAAGAAACAGCGAGACCACGATTGTCGTGAAAATCATAGAGCCCACGCTAGGATGGAAGCCCGCCGCCGTGGCATGGTCCCACCAAGTCGTGAAATAACGAACCGAACTTATGGCGGTCCCAAAAAACAATTGAAAAATGAATCCCACAACGTCCATACACACTCCTCGCGGCAAACTACTCCGAGAAGATAACCGCATGGCCCGATATTGCAACCCGGGAGCGGAGCTCTCTCAAGCACTATTTCACCAAGATATCCTTGTACGATCCTCCAGGGGGAATCATCGGCAAGACATGCTCCTGGTATTCGACATGGACATCCAGCAGGAACGCCCCGTCCGAGTCAAGCATCTCCCTAACGGCGTCGCGCAACTCTTTTTTGCCGTAAACTTCGCATCCCGGAATCCGGTAGCCCTTCGCTATAGTCACGAAATCCGGATACGGACGGTCTATCCTTTTGTTGCCGAGTTCCGTGTTGCCTCGGGAGCTACCGTAGAACCTGTCCTCCCATTGCGCCACCATCCCCAAATGCTGGTTGTTCAAAATAACAATCTTGACACCTATGTCCTCGTTATGGATAGTGCCCAATTCCTGGATATTCATTTGCGCGCTTCCGTCGCCGTCTATGTTGACCACCACGCGTTCGGGCAACGCGACCTTGGCACCCATTGCCGTTGGCAACCCGAATCCCATGGCTCCGAGCCCGCCGGATGTCAGAAACTGTCTTGGGAACGTGTAGTCGTAAAATTGCCCCGCCCACATTTGATGCTGTCCAACTCCAGGCACGATGACCGCCTCGCCACCAGTTTCCCGGTAAATGGTCCGGACAACCTCCTGCGGAAGAATTTTGTCCGTGTGCTCCTCGTACGACAAGGGATACCGTTTTTTCCATTCCTCGATTTGCTCGAACCACTCGCGCCGTGGATGACTTTCGGGTTTTTTGTTCCACTCGTCCAAAACATCCTTGACGTTGGCTAGTATGGCTATGTCGGCTTTCTTGTTCTTGTTGAACTCGGAATGGTCAATGTCGACGTGAATAATTCTGGCGCTGGTGGCGAAAGTGCCAGTGGGCCCGGTTACCCGGTCGTCGAATCGGGCGCCGAGCGTTATCAGCAAATCGCACTCGTTCGCCGCGTTGTTCGCAGGCACCGTGCCATGCATGCCAAGCCATTTCAAGGATAACTCGTGCGTCTCGGGGAAGGCGCCAACCCCCATTAGCGTGGTGACCACGGGGATGTTGTGCGACTCGGCGAATTTCCGGAGGGACTGCGCCGCTCCGGAAGCTATGATACCACCACCCGCGTAAATGCACGGCTTCATGGAGCTGTTAATTAGTTCGTGGGCCGCCTTTACAGCGTCTGCGTCCATTTTGTGGTCCGGTTGATATGACCGGATGGCGGTCTGTCGGGGAAATTTTGGAACCGTCTTGGCCTGTTGGACGTTTTTCGGCAAATCTATGACCACGGGGCCAGGGCGCCCACTGTTCGCCAGATAAAACGCCTCCGCGAAAACCGCGGGAATGTCTTCAACGTCCAAAACCAGATAGCTATGCTTGACGATCGGTCTGGTTATCCCGATGATGTCGGTCTCCTGAAAAGCGGTTTTTCCTATCAGTGTCGAGGGAACCTGGCCGGTTATTGCCACCAGCGGGATGGAATCCATATAGGCGTCGGCTATTCCCGTAACCAAGTTTGTCGCTCCAGGACCACTGGTGGCCATACAAACGCCGGTTTTCCCAGTGGCTCGGGCGTAGCCGGCGGCGGCGAGGGCTCCACCCTGCTCGTGCCTAGGCAATATCGTCCGTATCGGCGATTTCAACAACGCCTGGTGCAGTTCCATTGACGCCCCGCCAGGATAGGCGAATATTGTTTCCACCCCAGCTCGCTCCAGGCACTTTATCGCTATCTCCGAACCCTTAATCATGTTTTTATCTTTTCCACTCATTATGTTGTTCCTCTCTCTTCCAGTCCAAACCCCTCTGTTATGCTGTTTTTTACCATAACAAAAACGCCGAGACCATCTCTGGTACTCGGCTATATTTCCGGCGGGAGATTCCAGAACGAACGGTCAAGGCGCCAAACCAAGACCAACGGGAACTCCCGCCGGGCTAAGCACAGCAACCAATATCACCCTGTCTTTCCCACTATCCTCCATCATAGAACATATTATAACACATCCAGCGCCAAACGCAAGAACACCTTTGTGTGTTTTGAAGGCATTCTATCCCGTCCGGTGTTTCGCGTCCTTCCCCCCCAGCCCTTTTGTTCCCCTTGAACCACTGACGGACACAAATAGGGCTCACTGAATAATTGGCAAGTGATTTATTATTATTGGGTTAAATACTTTTTTTATGGTGTCATCTCCAAGGTTTTGGGCGCAAACCTCCCAAAACCCTTGGAGACGACGAATGTTTTCTACTCAGTTTGAGGTACTTGCCAATTCCGCGAAAGCCGAGCTAGTAGGGCCACAGTTTATCGACGGTGTCGGGTTTGACCCAGCCTTCGGCGTTGCCCGCTCTAACTCGTAGCCAGTCGTGCCGTTCTTCCTCGACCCGGACATTCTCGCCGGCTCGGAGTTTGAACTCCGGCTTGTAAAGGGTCGAGGGCAAGGGGCGGACCTCGGTATCCGGCTTAACGACAATAGCGTTGCTAGAGTTGTATGTGGTAGCCTCCTGGGAAAGCAACGACACTAACGCCACACACGTCAGGAACACCAACACGGTCAACATGGAAACCCATTGCCGCGTCGAGAATCGACGCCTGAGCGCCAGCACGCCCCAAGAGAGGCTCCATAGGATAGACGCGATGAGGGCCCATGAGTCCGGCCTGGTAGAGTCTCTGAGATTGCGCAGGGAATCGAGAGGTGTTTTTGTGGAATCCACTTCCGGGAGGAATAGTTTTCTTCTGACGTAATTTAGGTTTTCCAGGATGTCCGAATCTCCCGGAGCCAGACGTCGGGCTCGTTCGTAATAGACCAGGGCTTTGGGCAGGTCGCCTTGCTTCACCGCGCAGTTCCCTAGGTTGTAAAGCCACGCTGGATCGGGATGTTTCGGATTCAATTTCCCCTCATAGAACTTCGCGGTAACTTCGGGATGGCCATTGTCGTACGCGGTCATAGGGTTCTCGTCAGCGGCGATAGCGGACAAAAGTGGCGCCATCACTACCGCGACAAGCGCCAGTCGTTTCAATGTTTTCAGAAGTTTATGTTTGAGAGCGGCGGAATCGATGTTGTGTTCCGCGCCAGGCATATAGGAAGAAGATCCGCTTGCCTCAAGACACTCCGCCAGCTCCTTGTCGGCAACCTTCCGAGCCAATTCCTCGGCGCTGGTTCCGGGGGGAAACCCGAGGATATCGTTAACAAGCGGTGTCACATCGTTTCTTACAATTTCGGCCAACGCGTTGTCGGGGGCGCCCTTGATTTTGGCTATTACCACGCCTTTTCTTTTGGTGGCGTTTCTCTTTCTGCGCAGGGAAGCGTCTCCCGAAAGCTTTTCTCGCCTGTAGGTGATAATTTCCGCCACGACAAAGCACAACGGGCCAAGAAAGACAAAAAACATGATCCAGAGGAGCTTGTTCTCGCTCAGAGGGATTTCCACCCGTCCCATTCCCTCACCCTTGAGGTAGAGGATGTCGGGAGCCATATCCCGCGAATTCCGCGTATGCGCTGGTTTCGAGGCGGTATCCTCCACCAGTGGCGCGGCCACCGCGGAGGCATCACCTTTGGCGACGACCAGCTTTTTCGCGAACCGTTTTAGGACATAGGCTTTTTTATTTGGAGAAAACGAGGAAAAACTCAGATTTAAGCTTACCGGGCCGGTACGTAGCGGAATCAAGGCGTATCGGATAGTGGCTTTATCGACACCGCTCGGGGATGGGGACTTTGTTACTTCCGGCGGATAAACCCTGAAATTGTCCAAATTCAATTTCGGGGTTACGAGGGAATCCACGGTCCCGTGTCCTTTCACGGAGATGGCAAGCGTGACGGCCTCGCCAACTTTGAGCTTGTCCGTAGTAAGCGAACACTTGATCGTCCAGTCACCCACAAGGCCTAGAAAAACGGCGCTGTCCGGTGGTGTCGGCAAGGGTACAACAGTTGTCGGCTTGATATCCGCTGAAAGGTTGTAGGGGATATTTTTGTATCTTGACGTGAAGAGACCACCGGAGAAAAAGTCCTCGAACGGGTCGCCGGTACGCCTTCTCGACGTTGAGTCAACCGGTAGGCGGATAACGCATGGAATAGACACGCTTCCCTCCAACTTCCCGGGAGATATAGGTCTGATTCCACATTTGAATGTTTTCACGTTGAATACCCGGTTCCTCACTTTCACTACATCCTTGTACGGCGGAAGGAAATGAGGTGATTCGGGGTTGACGCTACCATAGTCCCTAGTGACAATGTTATCGATATTGACCACGGGCCAAGCGGTTGGCGACGCTGGCAAGCCCTTGATTGAGTAAAGGTGTATTTCGAGCGGAAGCTCCTCACCCACGTAAACACTGCTTTTCCCACCCGTATCAAGTGTCGCCGTCATAAACAAGAGCTTGTCGATGGGAATAACGTTGCCATTGCCGTCGACGAGTTTTCGCTTGAACGCCTTGATCCGCAATGGCTGGGACGTCACTTTCGCCCGCCCCACGTAAATGGTGAGTTTCGGGATGGTGATCTCACCCTCTTTCGTTGGAGTGAACTCGTACACCGTCTCGAAAACCGAGGTTCGCCTAATCCCAAGGTTGGATCGCTTGGCCCGCATCGGAGGAGCATCGCTCCATTTCACCCCGTCGATTTCCGGCTTGGTTTCGATTTCCGGAAAATCCAGCGAGGAGATGACATGCAGTTCCGCCGTTTCTCCGACAATTATCGGGACTGGCG
This sequence comes from Lentisphaeria bacterium, assembly GCA_015486135.1. Lineage (GTDB taxonomy): Bacteria > Verrucomicrobiota > Lentisphaeria > Victivallales > JAADHT01 > WFSE01. The sequence continues at coordinate 10,968 of WFSE01000119.1, read as the reverse complement.
AGATTTTAACGGACACGGTGGGATTGGCGGCGGACACCATGGCGGAGGCCGCCACCAGCCACACCAGTGTGGCCAGCGGCACCGCGCTTTTCGTTATTTTACGCGCAAAAGTTCTCATAGGTGTCTCGTTCGGCATGAACGGAGAGCTAGCCGGAGGAGGCTCCACCAACCTCCACTTCTTATCGGAAGGGGGAACGCCGTATCCCCGCCTTTCCCGGCAAACCCTAATTAGACATCACAAGATCGCCAATCGCAAGTGGAAGTCACCAATCTTTAAGGACTTTCCTGACCTTGGCGTTGCGCTTCTGGTATTCCCTTATAGCGTCCCGAAGGGTTTTCTCCTGGTTGGCCATAAGGTCTAGTAGGGCTGCCGCTTGCGCGGGGTCTATATCCTTCTCCTTCCGTTTTCCGGACTCTCCATTCTCCTGTTTTCCCCGATTCTTCGACGGCTTGGGAATCGGCTTGTTGTCGTCCATTTTGTCTTTCCGTCCCTTGTCTCCTTTGTCGCGTTTATCGCTATTTTTCTTTTGCTGCTTGTTTTTATCGGAGTTTTTTCCGTTTTGTTTATTCTGGTTGTTTTTGGAATCATGTCCACCTAAACGTTCTAGGGCTTTCCTCAAATGCTCTTCCGCCTTTTTGCCATTTCCGCGGGCATGTTCTTTCATCGCTTTATCCAATTCCTGCTTAGCGGCCACGGCGTTCGCCTCCTCTTGTTTCCGTTTTTGGGAATTGGCTTCGTTGGCGTAGTTGTCCACAGCCTTTTCAGCGGCCTTGATTTTTTCCCTGGTTTTGGATGAACCTCCACCTTTTGCCTGTTTTTTCTGGTTGTTTTGCTTCTTGTTTTGTTCCTTGTTTTTCTGCCCGTTTTTATTTTGTGGCTGATTATTCTGTTTATTCCGCTGTTTTTCGCGGTTGTTTTCACCTCCGCTATTTTTTTTGTTTTGCTGTTTCTGATTTGCCTTTTGCTGCTGTTTATTTTGGCCTTTCGAGCCCTGGTTTTTTTGTTTATCCTGTTGATTTTTGCTTTGGTTTTTCTGTTGGTTTTTCCGCTTTTGATTGTTATTTTTCCGCTGGTTGCATTGCTGTTGTTTTTGGCTCTGTTTTTGGTTTTTCTTCTGGTTTTCTTTTTTCTGCTGGTTGAGAGCTTGTTGGGTTTTTCGTCTAGCTTCTTGTTGTTTTTTCTTCAAATCTTCCATGCGTTTTTTTATTTTCTTGGCGATTTCCCGGTCATCGAGCAATTTTTGCTGGTTTAAAACGACATGCTTGCGTTTTACGTCGGACCGCATGGATTCGCGATACATAGACTCCGCCTTGTCGAATATTTTCAAGGCTTCATCGGGATTTTTCGCCATAACGGCTCGACCTTGCTGGTGGGCGATGACACCGAGATTCTGGAAAGCCTTGCTTCTAGCCTCCGGGGCGACTTTGGAGGCGTTAATAGCGGCCCGGTAATACTTGGTGGCGTTGGTGATGTCTTTTTTCTTATGGAACTCCAAGCCTTTGTTGTAGAGTTGTTCCGCGGTGGGCTTCCCATTTTTTTTGTCTTTGCCCGTTGGCTCTTTGATAGGGGCCGCCAATTGCAAGGCCGGTTGCCCATGCGCCTTGGACGGGGTCGGCGCGGCTGCCGAAGCGTTGAATCCGGCCAAGGCAAGAGCGATGATGGATATTGTCGCGGCCGCGGTTTTCGCGAGGCGTCTTGTTTGTCGCCTCTCCCCCAATCCCATTCTCACGAGAAGCAGCAATACCGCGACCAAGAGTGGATAGTGGAATCTTTCGATAGGACGTTTGGCGGTTCCCGTCGCGTATTCTTTCGGGACCAACGAATGCACTTTTTTCAATAGCGGGGCCAAGCCCAAATTAGTTTCGGTGGACCGCACGTAGAGTCCATTGGGGACGGAGGAGGCTAGTCGCCGGAGGTCTTTCTCGTTGAGGCGGCTTTTCACTAATTTGCCGGCTCTGTCCCTTAGCAATGTGACTTTCCCATTCGGGCCGGTCATTTTAATCAGACCATCTCCAGAAGGATTTCCAATCCCCACCACGAAGATGGGAGTTTTAACTTTTTTTAGTTGCGACACGACTTGGGAGCTATCCCCAGTCAATTCGTCTCCGTCGGTCAGCAGGATGATAGCCTTATAGCCGCCTTCGGCACCCTTGAAAGCGGCTAAAGTTTTTTCCAAGGCCCGCTGGATATTCGTTCCCCCAAGGGGAATGCTATCGGGCGAGGCCTCGTCCAATGCCTGGAAAAAACTGGTTTTATCCATTGTCAGAGGACATTCGAGAAACGCGTCGCCAGCGAAAGCGACAAGGCCGTAGCGGTCTCCCGGGGTTTGCTCGACAAGATTCCGGACAAACAGTTTGGCGTGTTTCAATCGCGAGGGGGAGATATCCTCTGAGAGCATGCTCTTGGAGACATCGAGGACGATCATAATGTCCCGTCCCCTGGCGGAAAAGGGAAGAAGCCTCCATCTCCACCGCGGTCTTGCCGCCGCCACGCACAACATAACGATAGCCGCGAATAACAACCATTGGCGCGCGAGCCGTTTGCCCGTGGACAAGGATGTGTGCTCGTCAGCGCCGGCGTTGTCCCCGAAAATAGTTTTCAACACCGATTTCCGTCTAGCGGAGGCGTAATAGACCAGGATCCCGAATAGCGGTACTATCCAAAGCAAATTAAGCAATCGCCAAGCGTGCTCGAAATAGTCCATAGTCCATCAACTCCAATTTGCGCTTCGACTACGCGTCCCACACCTATATTCGACATCGTGGATTCATTTTTGTTCCAATCTCGAGCCTCTGTTCGCCTGGTTGAATATCCACCACTCCCAAAAAAGGATAATCAGCGCGGCTATAGCAAGATATTTCCACAGCGTTTTCGGTACCGACGCGCTGGGAGAGCCAGCAGTCACCTTAACCTCGTTGAAGGATATTTTATCTATTCCGGCGAGGGATGTTTCACGAGGATTCAGAAGAGCCACGCCGATTTTTGCGACGGTTTTTCCTCGTGCCGCCACCACGTATTCCCCCGCCAGTGGAGCTGGAACCCCAACGAGCAATCCGTTTCGAGCGGAACGTTCGGCCGATGACGTTCCGTCCGGGGCCACTATTTGGCATTTTTCGGCCGAAGCCAGGCGAATGTCGGGCAGAACACCGGTTTTGTCGGCGGCAGCGCTGGCGAGTCCCGCTTTGATTCTGGCAATTTCACATATGTTTTTCATCATGATTGGAAAAGCGATACGGTACGTGAGCGTTGACCGGCCCAAACGCAAAAGAAAGTCGTATTCGATGTTTCCAGCGTCATTTTTCATTAGCATCAAGGGACCGTCCTCCCCGTACACCAAGGTTTCGTAGCCTAAATTATCCAATTCGTGTTCCGAGGCTCCATGCAGGAATTTCCCTCCGTCCAGGCAAGACACCTCCGCGAGGTTCGCGTGCCTTAGCAAAGGCGCGTCCCTACGCCAATCCACGACAGTCTCGTTTCGCGGGGCTATCTCCAAGACACCCCGCAGCTGCTCCGGAACGGTGCCGAAGTAAACGACGACTTTCGCCGAATTTTGCGGCACCTGGGAGCTTGCCATGATTAAATCCGCCGCCGCGGGTGGCGGGTCGCCTTTCTTCCAAGGTAGCAGAACGACACCATCCACCCCCCGCACGGCCAGATAGACGGGTCTCAGCTCGGAGTCTATAGCCACGTTGAGGGGGCGCGCCACAGGCAACGTCAAATAAGCCATGTTGTCGGAGGCGAGAGCGTCCTCTCCCGAGGGCAGGAGGTCCACTTCCAGAACACTCGACTCTTTCCCGGGCGTTTGAAACTCGACTCTAGCGGAGGCGTCCGGACCAGTCGAGCAAGGTTCCTCTCCGATTTTTTTCCCGTTTCGTTTCAGAACGAGCATCGCGTTCAAGTCGCTTTTAGTCCCCCCGATCTCGACGAAAACCGTCCATTCGTTATTATCCGAGCACTTGGCGACCAAAGCGGTTATTCCCAAATTGGTGGTTTTGTCGGTTATCTTATGGTAATTCAGTTTGAAAGAGAGCCCGACGTGCGCCGAGGCCGGGAAATTGCCGTCGGAGAAAAGCTCGGCCTCTTCGAAATGGTGGTCCCTGGCCATAGCCATGGCGATCCGCATGGCGTCCTCTATGTTGGAGGGAACGTCTTTTGTTTTAATATGATCCAGAGCGTCCAGTATCACGTTGGCGTTGTTGGTGAATCCGCATTCCGAGCGCGCCGTGTCCGCGAACGAGATCAGGGCGAATTCCGTTCCAGCCCTTTTTTCGTTGATCATTTTCCGCACCATTTTTTTCGCCCGTTCGAGTCTGGACGGACCACCGCCCGGAGCCAGAGCCGCCATGCTGGCCGAATTGTCGATGATGATGGGAATTCGTTTGGCGGAGGAGGCTCCGCCCATGATGAAAGGCGCGCTGGCGGCTAGAACCAACGCGGCCAATATAAGAATTTGCAGAAGGAGCAACAGGTGACGTTTGAATTTCTGGAAAGGAGAATTGACCCTTTGATCGTTCAGGACGCGGCTCCAAAGCAATAGCGACGGCACAACGGTACGCTGTCTGCGAAGTTTGAGAAAATAAAAGAGCACGACTGGCGCTATCAGCGTCAGGAGCCACAAATGTTTGGGATAATCGAAACCCATGGTAGTCTTTCCCGCGGACTAGCGCGGATACTACTCCCACTCAATCGTGCCCGGGGGTTTCGACGTCAAGTCGAACACCACGCGGTTGACCCCGGCCACTTCGTTGATGATTCTATTGGCAAGCAACGCCATGAGATCGTGCGGAAGACGAACCCAATCGGCGGTCATGCCGTCCACGCTATCGACGACCCTCAAGGCTATTACGTTTTCGTAGGTCCGCTCGTCGCCCATGACGCCAACCGTTTTGATCGGTAGTAGCACGGCGAAGGCCTGCCATGTTTTGTAATAGAATCCACTCCGTTTCATTTCCTCCACCACGATGGTGTCCGCCTCTCTCAAGACGGTCAGATCTCCCTTGGTGATAGGACCAAGGATACGGACGGCCAAGCCCGGACCAGGGAATGGTTGCCGCATGACGATTTCCTCCGGGAGACCCAGCTGGCGTCCAACTTCCCGAACCTCGTCCTTGAAGAGAGCGCTGATTGGTTCGACCAACTTCAAATTCATTTTTTCGGGAAGTCCACCAACATTGTGGTGACTTTTGATAAGCGCGCTGGGGTTCCCCGCGATAGGTACGCTTTCGATAACATCGGGGTAGGTGGTTCCTTGCGCCAGAAAATCGACCCCTTCTAGCTTTTCCGCCGTCTCCTGGAAGACTGCAATGAATTCGGCGCCGATAATTTTTCGTTTCCGTTCCGGATCCTCGACCCCAGCGAGTTTTTCCAAAAACCGGTCCTCCGCCCTCACTCGTATCAAGTTGATGTTGAAGTTGCGGGAAAACACCTCCTCGACTTTGTCGCCCTCATTGCCGCGCATAAGGGTATCGACGAAGATGCAGGTCAACTTGTCGCCGACGGCTTTATGGACCAGGGCGGCGGCGACGGAGGAATCCACGCCTCCGCTGAGCCCAAGCACAACTTTGCCGTCGCCAACCTGTCCGCGTATTTCGCGCACACTGGACTCTATGAACGATTCCATCGTCCAATTTCCCTCGCATCCGCATATTTCGCGGCAGAAATTGGCGATTAACTCCTTGCCGTTTTGGGTGTGGACCACCTCGGGATGGAATTGTATGCCGAAAAGTTTTCCGGACATGTCCATAATGGCGGCGGCTTCCGTGTTTTCGGTTCTTCCCACAACGGAAAATCCCTCGGGGAGCGAAAGCACTTTATCGCCATGGCTCATCCATACGACGAACGATTTCTCGAGCCCTGTGAAAAGCGGGTTTTGCTTGTCGACGACAAGTTCCGCCTTGCCGTATTCACGCTCCTTGCTTGGAGCGACTTTTCCGCCGAGAGTATGCGTCATCAACTGGAGACCGTAGCATATTCCCAGAACCGGGACCCCTAGGTTGAATATCTCGGGATCGCACATAGGGGCGTTTTCGCCGTAGACACTTGCCGGCCCTCCGCTGAGAATCAAACCGTCCGGCTTCTTCCGCTTCAACTCGTCGGCGGTTATAGAGAAAGGGACGACTTCGCTGAAGACGTTGCATTCGCGGATCCGGCGCGCGATCAGCTGGCTATATTGGGAACCGAAATCCAACACCGCGATGATATCTGTTTTACTCATTTATCAAAACCTTTTTCTTATGGAGCACATTTCTCCGCAACGGAGGCATCTGGCCGCCGATTCCCCGGGTTTGATGAGGAATGCGAAATGGCAATGGTCGCAAACACAGACGCTGCCCTCGGACAACGCCCAATCGGAAATACGCGCCCTCCAAAGCTCTCTAGCCCACAAAAACGCCAGTACCACGAACCAACCGGCGATATACACGACAAAGAAATCACTGACGTTTGTAGCAATCATCAGTGTTTCCTCCACTTGACGACAATCATAAATGGCTCCGTGGAATCTTTGTCGTTGATAGCCAAGGTTCTGCCTCCTACCATCAGGGTTTTCGCGGCGAGGCTGTCCAAGGACGGGTCGCCGCAAGAGGACTCCACGGAGACTTCGGGATAGATGTTGGGCCCGAAGAATCTCGCTTTAAGTACGGTTTCCGTTTCGTTGGCCTTTGACGAGGCGAGCTTTTCGGAGACCTTGTCCAAGTTGTTGAAAAGCTGTTGCAACGGGGTCCCGTTGCCCAGGAACCACGCCGGGTATCGCTCGCAAGGGGCCGGAGGAAGCGGCGCCGGGGTAATCGGGGGCGGAACAAACCTCCACAGATGCTGAATTTGGTCGCCGGGCGGCGGAGCCGGGAGAGCAATCCGTTGCACCTTGGCGTCTTCCCCGTAGTTCGCGTCGCTTTTCCAGTGGAGTGGCATATCCTTCACGACCGGCGCGTTTGGAGTCAAGCTGAATCCGCGTTTTCTGTCGGGCCTGACAACGTAAGAGGAATCAAGGATGTCGAGCCATTGCCTAAGCTGTTCCTGCCTGCGTTGACTAGGGTTGGACCCCAAGGGGAGCATCGCTACAATTTTAGTTTTTTTCGGTACCATCTCCAAGGGCGGAGGAGCTTGCTTGAACACAAAAAACGCCATGTGCGCGACCAGCGCCAAAAAGATGGCGGCGGAGAACCGGAACACCGCCCTGTCCTCCGCGCGGGGGGGAATCGCTTGGTTGGATTTATTGAGCGTCATCCTCGAAAACCGTTTCGTTCGTTTTTCTCTTGGACATCGTAGCGACATACACGTTCAGATCCATGGACCGAGCCAGCCCCATTAGATGCGCCACCACGCCATAGCTTGTTTTCCTGTCGGCGCGTATTATCACCGTGTTGGCGTGCCAATCCGCCTTGCAACGTTGAAGTTGCTGGGCCAGCGAGTCCCAGTCGTCCATCACCACGTCGTTGAAGAAAAATGTCCCTTTGGCGTCCACGGTCACAACCAGTTTATCCACCGACATGGCGCTGGGGTTCGGCACCGTCGGCAATGCGACGTGAATGCCGGATATCTGCACGAAGGAGCTGCTGAGCATAAAAAATATCAGCAACAGAAACACAACGTCTATCATGGGCGTTATGTCCGGCTTGCCGGATATAATTTCAAGTCCAGTGTCGAATCCCCGTTTCATAGCGGTATCACTTCTTTTTAGGCGTGGAGCCGTTTTGCTCCTCGGCGACTCTTTTCTCTTTGATGGCCTTTCTAAGTTTGTCCCCGTTGCGTTTGAAAAAATACATGATTTCCGCCGCCGCTTTTTCCATATCCAGCGAAATGGATTCGATCCTCGAGACAAGATAGTTGTAAGCGACGTAGCAGGGAATTGCCACGCAAAGACCGGCGGCGGTTGTGAAAAGGGCTTTGCCGACCCCTCCGGCAAGATAGCTGGCGTTCACGGTAGCTCCCTTGACGGTAATCATGTGAAACACGTCTATCATCCCTAAAACCGTCCCCAGGAGTCCCAGAAGCGGCGTTATGTACGCGATTGTCGCGAGAAGTTTCATTCTCGCGACCAGTTTGGGCCTCTCGCCGAGCGCCGCGTCTTCAATGGGCTCGCGTAGATCCTCGTCCTCGTTCTCGAACGCGAGAATCGCGGCCCTCAGCACGTGAGCGACGGGACCGGGAGTGTCGTCGCAAAGGCTAATCGCCTCAACGATACTATTTCGTTTGAGCACGTTTATCAGGCCTCGCACCAAGTCTCCGACATTTATCTGCACCCGGTGCAGGTAAAACAATTTCTCTATGAAGATAACGACGGCGACCACACTGCATAGCAGAATGATCCACATCACGGAGCCACCTTTCTGCATGATATCCAAAAACAACATCGGCTTCCTCCAAAACGCTTGTTGACGGGCCTCACCCCGGAATTCGCACTAAAAGATACACCGTCAACCCGGCAAGAAAAGAGCTGATGCCCCACCTGAAGGGCAATTTACCTTTCATCGCTTTTCCAGCGTGTGGAAGCCGAAGCTTCTTGGAACTTGGATTTGCCGACGCGTCCGCTATTTTTCAAATGCGCCGATTGGTTGCGCGACCCCGCCAAAGGGCGGGACAAGGAGTTGATTTGAGCACTATGCCTCCAAGCGCCCACGCGATTTCCGCGACGCTCCGCGGAAATGTCTCCCTGGCGCTTCTCCGGATTCAGGGGGAAGAGGGATATTTGTCCGATGATAGTATTCGCCGCGCGGCGGAGGAAGCGGGGGTCTCGTTCGCCATGGCCAGCGCCGTAGCCAGTTTCCACAGTCAGTTCCGGTTCGAACCATCGGGCCGGCATAGAATCCAAGTTTGCGTTGGAACGGCGTGCCATGTCAAAGGGGCCCCGGCCGTTGTGGAAGGATTCAGGAAGGCGCTGCGCATACCGGAGGACAAGGATACCGATGACGAGGGCTTGTTCACCGTGGAAAAGGTGGCGTGCCTTGGGTGCTGCGCTCTCGCGCCCGCGGTTCGCGTTGGAGATGTCGTGTACGGGCATGTGGAGCCCTCCAGGGCCTCGGCCATTATCGCCGATTTCCTGCGGGACGAGGCGGCGGGAAAAGAAACCTTGAGCATGGGGCGGGGGACGGCGGCGGCGGAAATCAGAATGTGTTTCTGCTCGAGTTGCCTAGCGTCCGGGGCCGGAAAAGTTCGGGCGGCTTTCGCGAAAGAGGCGGCGGAACGCGGAATTCGCGTCGATTTCCGGGAAATTGTCTGCTCCGGCATGACTTTCATGGCTCCGGTCGCGGAAATCGCGATTGGAAAGGAGACGGTGTTTCAATACGCCAACATCTCGGAGAAAGACGTTGCCAGGATACTGACGCGGCATTGCAAACCGCCGGGATTGCCCGGAACGGCGAGGGTGGCGGTGGAGCGCCTGCTCGACATCCTCTACGAGGGAGGCGCGACCATCGCGCCCGTGGCTAGGTGGATTGTCGGCGATGGAGGCGAAGCGCCTCGAAATAGCGCGGCGGCGAACGCGCGACTGGTTTTGTCGGATGCGAATTCCGCTTCTCCTCTTGATTTCGAAGGTTACGTCGCGGCTGGAGGGTTCGCCGGGGCGAAAAAGGCTTTGACCCCGGAGGGACGCCGACTGATTTTGGAGGAATTGGAGCTGTCCGGGCTTCGCGGCCGGGGCGGGGGAGGTTATCCCACCGCGGAAAAGTGGCGTGTCGTCATGGAGGCGAAAGCCGACCGGAAGTTTGTCGTTTGCAATGGCGACGAGGGCGATCCCGGCGCGTTCATGGACCGGATGATAATGGAATCGTTCCCCCTCCGAGTGGTCGAGGGGATTCTGATAGCGGGCCTGGTGGTGGGGGCGGAGGCCGGGATTGTATATGTCAGAGCCGAATATCCGCTGGCGGCGGATCGTCTTGAAAAGGCGGTGGAACTGTGCCGGGAACATGGCTGGTTGGGAGATGATATCCAAAACACGGGGCTGCCCTTCGATGTCGCGGTAGTCCGGGCGGCTGGAGCTTTCGTTTGTGGCGAGGAAACAGCTTTGACAGCCGCTATAGAGGGCCGTGTGGGGACTCCTAGATTCAAGCCCCCGTTCCCGTCGGAGCGCGGGGTGTGGTCCGCTCCAACTTTGGTGAATAACGTGGAAACCTTGGCTAACGCGCCCATGATCGCGGACGGGGGCGGCAAACGTTTCGCCGAGGTGGGAACCACCGCTAGCCGCGGAACCAAAGTGTTCGCCTTGGCGGGAAAAGTCCGGCGCGGTGGATTAATCGAGGTCCCCATGGGAACGACTCTTCGGGAAGTCGTCTTCGACATCGGCGGGGGCTCGTGGGAGGGGAAAAAGGTCAAAGCGGTGCAAATCGGGGGCCCCTCGGGGGGATGTGTCCCGGAAAAACTTTTCGACACTCCCGTCGATTACGAGGCGCTCGGCGATGTCGGCGCTATGATGGGATCCGGAGGCATAGTTGTCTTGGACGATAGCGATTGCATGGTCGATATCGCTAGATATTTCCTGGCGTTCACACAAGCGGAATCGTGCGGAAAATGCGTCCCGTGCAGGGTCGGATCCAAAAGGATGTTGGAGATCCTAGACGCTTTGACTCGGGGAAAAGCCACCGGAAGCGATATAGACAAACTCGAGGAGTTGGGTGGCCGGATCGCCAATACAAGCCTGTGCGGCCTTGGGAAAACCGCCCCGAATCCCGTGCTCTCGGCCTTAAAACATTTCCGACACGAATTCGAAGCTCACGCCGAAGGCCGATGTCCGGCCGGGAAATGCGTGGCCTTAATCTCGTATGTTGTCTCCGACAAATGCGTGGGATGCGCGATTTGCGCGCGTAACTGCCCGGTGGGAGCCATCGAGCCACGGCCATACGAACAACATGAAATCGATTCGGAACGATGCGTCAAATGCGGCGCGTGCGCCGCTAATTGCCCGGTGGGCGCGATTTCCGCGGAACCTCGACTGACGCCAAGGAGCACATCTCCATCCTAGGGGAAGCGCGGAG
>WFSE01000118.1 GCA_015486135.1 Lentisphaeria bacterium | reverse complement strand
TGCCAAGATGGGGGAGAGCCCGGTGGATTGGGATTTGGCACGGGACCACATGATTGAACCGCTTCTTTTTGATGATTGAATCCTTTTGGCGCTTTGGAGTCCAAAAGACGATTGGAAGGAGTTGATATGATTGACGCTACCCATGCGATTGGTTTAAGCGTATCGCTATCGCTCGCTAGTGCGGCGTATGGAATGGGAGTGCGGGATGTCGACGGCGGGGCCGGCGGCCGTAAACCCAATATCGTGTTCATTTTCGCCGACGACTGGGGCTGGGGCGATTTAAGTTGTCACGGCTCCAAGTTTGTGAAGACTCCCAATATCGACAAGTTGGCGGCCGAAGGTACCGATTTCCAGTGCTTCAATGTGAACAGCCCGGTGTGTTCGCCTAGCCGGGCGGCGTTACTTACCGGGCAGTATCCCGCTCGGAACCGTATATTTCAACATTTTGGTCCGTTGGCACCGACCCGGAAACGGGGAATGGCGGACTATCTCGATCCTAATATCACCCTTTTGCCAAAGCTACTTAAATCGGCTGGCTACGCCACGGGGCATTTTGGCAAGTGGCATCTCTGCGCGTCCGATTTGAAGGACGCCCCTTCGCCCAAGAAATACGGTTACGACGAATACGCCGTGTATTCGGAGCCCTTTGCCGGTATCAAGGATTCGACTAACGAGACGTTCGACAGGGCGGTTGAGTTTATCGAGAAGCATCGGTCGGGGCCGTTTTTTGTCAATGTTTGGATTCACCAGTGCCATGTGCCGCATTATCCGAAAAAGAAATGGCTGGAGCGCTTCAAGGATTTGGACGAGCGGCATCGGGTTTACGCCGCGGTTGTCGCGGAGGGGGACGCCGGGGTGGGGGAAATCTTGGCGGTGCTGAAACAACTTGGATTGGAAAAAGACACATTGGTTGTGTTCTCCAGTGACAACGGGCCGGAGCGCACGCTGGAAAAAAGTAAAAAAAAGTTGGACGGATTGGGGCTTTACTATAGCGTCGGCGAGACTGGCGGGTTGCGTGGGCGTAAGCGCAGTTTGTTCGAGGGGGGAGTCCGTGTGCCGTTCATTTGCCGCTGGCCGGGGAAGGTTCCCGCTGGTAAGAAAAACGATTCGACGGTTGTCAGCGCGGTGGATGTTTTGCCAACCTTTTGCGTTTTGGCTGGAGTCAAGTTGCCGTCCGCGTACAAGCCCGATGGCGAGAATATGGTGGATGTCCTTCTTGGGGCTGACAGAAAGCGTCGAAAACCCCTTTTCTGGCAATGGGGCGGATCTCAAAAGGGGGATTGTTGGCCTAGGTATTCCGTTCGTGATGGTTCGTGGAAGCTTGTAGTTGACTTCGCCAAGGGGAGGTTGGAGTTGTACAACGAGGCTGACGACCGGGCCGAGAAAGTTGACAGGGCCACCCAGGTTCCGGAGAGGTTGGCCCGGCTTCGTTCCGAGCTCGAGGCTTGGATCAAGGAAATTCCATCACAGGCCGAAGAGAAGCGGAAAAACAAGAGGCGATTGGTTAAATGAATCCTGAGGAGAATGCCCCTGGCTGGCGGATTATATGCCCGAAATGCGGATTGGACGAGCCATTGGGAAAATATGGCGTGCGGATCGGGGCGCGTTCCAAGGGGAAGCGGCTATTGAAACGCTGTGCTGAGTGCGGACGGTTGCGTTGGCATCGGATCGAACTAGGGCGGGAGGAGGACGGGGGCTCTCTGGGGAAAAACGCGTGAGTCGCATTGACGGTCCACCGTCCGCCCGCCATTCGTTTCGTCCTACGAAGGAGGCTTTTCAATGGCCGCTGTTTTTGGCGTACGGGGGATTGCGGACATTCGGTATATCAAGTATAATGTGGTCTCGGCGGATGGAAGATGTGGATAGGCGTTTGCTAGGGGTAATACACGAGAAGGAGAGAGCCATGGGACGGTTTCGTAGTTGCGTAGTGGTTGTCGTGTCGGTTTTTTTTGTTTGCGGGGAGGTGTTGGCGTTGCCTCCGGGACTTGCGAAGAAAGGCAAGACTCCTCCGGGATTCTCCAAGGGTAGAAAGAAGAAGTGGCAGGATGAATATCCTCCGGGGTGGAGCAAGAAATCCGAAGCGGACAAGAAACGCTGGAAGGAACGGGTCCGCAAGGGACGTGAACATGTCAAAAAGGAGGCCGAGAACAAGGGATTGGACGCTGACGCCGCCTCCAAAGCCGCCGACGAGTTTGAAAAGGCCGCGAGAAAAGGAGCTGATCTCGATAAGTTGGAGGATGTTGTCATCGATAAGATCAAAAAAGGGAAGAAAGTGGCGGAATTGGCAGTGGAATTAGCCGACGAGGTCGCGGACATGATTAAAGGGAAAAGCGGGGGCAAGCATTAGTGCCCGCTCCAACCATCGGCATCGGCGTCTCCCAGGGCGAATCCCCTGTTGTATGGGGGGAATGGGTCTAGGCTGGTTTCTATCCACCCTCTGTCATCCAAGGTCCAATAGGCGGTCATGCCGTTTTTCTCTTTTTCGTAATGCAGGTCGCTGATGTGTACAACATTGAAGAATAGCCCGTCGAAGTGGTTTCCCCAATATTTCTCGTAAACCAATCGTTCCGAGCGCTTAGCCGCCATGATGGCTTGAGTCTGGGGGCTGGGGTTGCTTGGGTCGAAATGATATGGATTGTTCCCGTGGCCGCTGTTGAAGGCGGAATGCTGTTCTATGTCCTCGATTTTCCCTCCGGTCAGGAAATCGCCGTTACGTAACCTGCCCTCATCGTCCCACACGTATGATGGAGGCTTCTTTGTGGAGGGACAAGTGAACACCTCATTATTCTCCTTCACATATGTGTATATGGGAGCGAAATCGTCGAGCCAATATTCCGTCTGGGGCAAGACACCGTCATTGTCGCTTATGTAATTCTGATAGCCCAACGCTACTTGCCTAAGGTTATTCATGCATACAACAACTTTCGCATGTTCTTTTGATTTTGCGAGCATCGGCAGTAGCATAGCGAACAATATGCCCAATATGGCCAGAACTATCATCAATTCGATGAGGGTGAATATTCTTGGGGTACTGGAGCGACTCATTGAAATCAAGCCTCCTTTACGACCTCGATGATAGCATATATCGTGCCTTATGTCAAGGTGGAGCGTGGTGCCGTCCAGGGCTCGTCTGATGGGTTTCCTCATTGAAAAGATGGTTATTCATGGCATACTAACACTTGGAGAGGAGGTGTTGCCATGACGGACTCCAGGGAATCAATGCGTCTTTGGGAAAACAGGAAGGCGCGAAACATCGTTCTTCTCGCCGTTCTTCTTGCGATGCTAGCCTTTTTAATCAAGGGAGGCTTGTCATCACCTCCACCTCGGGAGTCGGAGCGGGTGTTGGTATGCCGGGACTGCGGATACACTGGAGTGTTCAAGTTTTCCAATCTTAACGATGTGGAATGTCCGCAATGCCACAAGCGCGACATGGCTTTGGGTATGAAATGCGCTAGGTGCCAATACGAATTTTCGAAAACAAGCAAAGCGGGATTAAGCGTGAACAGGTGTCCTAACTGCAATTCCACCGAAATATATCCGATTGTCCTAACATTGTGGAAGAAGAGACACGAGGGGGCGAGTTCGCAGTGACTGGCTGCGACGGATTTAGTTCTACTTGAACGCTAGCAGCATCGTTTTGGCGTGGAGGGGGGGAGCCTGTCGTTTGCTATGAAATAATCTTTTCGAGTTGATCCGCGACGCGCGCGGCGGCTTTTTCGTGTTCGCCGGAAGGTGCGTTGGCCGCTTGTTCCGCGAAGTATTTTGGATCGGCTACGAATTTGGTTAGGATTTTGGCGATTTTTTTTTCGGCGTCGGGGCTTTGGATTACAAGTTTAGCGGCGCCAGCGTCGGCCCTGATACGGGCGTTGTCTTCCTGATGGTTGTCCGCGGCGGTTGGGAGGGGGATCAGGATCGCGTATTTCGCGAAAAAGTCGAGTTCCGCGATAGTCGCGCCACCGGCTCGGCAAACCGCGATATCCGCGGCTGCCAGAAGGAGGTCCATGCGGCTGGAAAATTCTCTGGCCACGACTTGGAACGGAGCGTCGGTGTATTGCGAGAGGGTGTCGTCGAGTTTTCCCATCCCCGACAGGTGTACGACTTGGATGTCGTGGATGCCAAGGCGTTTTATGGCGTTGGGGACGGTAGTGTTGATAAACGCCGCGCCTTGGCTGCCTCCGAAGACGAGAACGGTTGGCTTGTCCGGTTTGAGCTTGGCGCCCAACTCGGCGCTCAACGCCGCGAAAATCCTTTTGCGGGGCATATTTTTGAATTTGGATTTGATTATCTCTTCCCTCAACGGCATTCCAACGACACTCCAAGGGCTATGGATGCGATTTTCATTTACTGGAGGGAATGCCAAAAGGGTATCGCGGGCGAAGCGCGAGAGAGCTACGTTCGCTTTGCCAGCCAACGCATTGCCATCGTGGAGGAAGAGGGGGATTTTTAGTGTCGTGGCGGCCAAGGCGGCAGGAATGGAGGTGAAACCTCCCATCCCTAATACTACTTTCGGGTCCAGTTCCGCCAGTGTTAGCCGCGCTCGTTTGAATATGCCGGGTAATTGGGCGAGGAATCGTATTTTTCCAGTCAATCCCACAGGGGCTCCCACCGCGCCGAGGTCCAGCGCTTGCACACCGGCCTGTTTCGCCGTCTCGAGCTGAGCCGGCGAGTTTTTTCCCGCTAGAAGCAAAGTAACCGAGCGACCCCGTCGCTTCAATTCCAAAGCGACTCCAAGGCCGGGGTGGAAGTGTCCCCCGGTGCCACCGCACAGGATGACGGCGTCGGTCGCTGGTTTATTGTTTTGGGATGTCTTAGCTTCCATAGTTGCTGGTCACGGGTCATGGATTTTTCCCCAAAGGGTGTTTTATCACAACTCCTAGAGTGGTTCCTTTGTCAGAGAGTCTGGTCGAGACCATGACGATTTCCATAGGATTGTCCCGCAGGAACACCCCCTTCCCGAGTTCGCGCCATCCATTCGAGAGGAGGTCCGACATCATGCTGGCGACGACCCTGTCCGGTGGGACGGGGCTTGAGAAAGACGCGTAGGTCATGTGTCGTTTCTGGAATATCATTGTTGTCGTTGGGATAGCTCCCGGTGGGCGTGGCAGAGAGTCTGGCCATTCGAGGTGGGCCGGGAGGCCGTTCGGGAACTCCATGGAGAACTGGATCACGGGATATTTCCTGCCTTTACCGTCCAATCTCACAAGGTAAAGCCTTTCGATGGAGCCGTTCGGGTGTTCTATATCAACCAAGAGGGATGTTTTGTTTGCCGCGAATCTCGCGTTGGGATATGCCTTTACCAATGTCGAGACGCAGTCCGAGAAGGCTTTCGAGACGAGTTTGACCGTCATTGTCGTGTCGAGGCCGTTGACGGTCACTGGCTCCACGCCAGCGGTAGCGCCGCCAAGGGCATTGGCCGCGGGGCCTCGTCCGAGCAGGTAGACATCGCCCTTGAGGCTGGGTTGCAGGACCAGCGCCAGCGAGCAGGTGATAAAGGAGATGATAGTTGTAGAGGTTTTCATTGTTCCCGTTCCACAGTCAGCAAGCCAATATCTATTGGGTATTCCATATGTTTAAACGAAGGAAGGGGGGGGAATATTTCCTTTTTGTTCCATTTGAATGCGAAAGTGGCGTTTTTTTTGCGCAATTGCCTATTGGCCCAGAAGTGGAAGTCGAGCAATTCCCGGTGGGACCAGTGAGGTAGTGGCCTGTCGCCCGACCGCTCCAAGTGGCCGGGGACATCGCAAAGCGAGGGATATGGCCCTTGGAGAATTAGAATGGAGTCGATTTGGGGAGGGTGCGCGCTTCGGATGATTTTTCGCAACGCGTTGCGAAATGGTTTGGTTCGGGCGCAAGGGGATTGTCCGCGGGTTCCGCGCCAGGACTCCATGGCTGTCGTGGGGATTTTAGAGAGATCCGGTTGTGGGAGGTGGACGTGGAGCTTATCATCGATTGGAGCTTCAAGTTTTTTTCTTGTGCTCCAAGCGAGAATCCAGGTGAATCTATACGGGTGTTTTTTTATCGAGTCCGAGTCGGGTGGCAACGATCTAGTCAATCGCAACGCTCCCTCGCTGGTGGTTGATAGCCGGAAGACTACTTCCGGTCTTCCTTGTTCGAAGCCCCAGCGCCATAGGTCGAAGCCGGTGGATATTTCCACGACGACACCTTGGGAGTCCTCTAGAAGCAGTGTCAATGGCGGCGGGGAGGTTTCTAGTATGGGGCCGGGATGCTGTTTGCTTGGATCGATCTCCGTCCAGTCCAACTCCGAGGAGGAGGCGAAGTCTTTTGGGGTTGCAACGGCGAAGCGACGCCATTCTCCGGAGAAAGTCAACGGGTCGATGGATATTCCCTCCGACGCGGACGCGTGTATGTCGGTTGTGAATTTGATTACGTTCCCTGCTCCCGGGAATTCCATTTTCCGCGAAATGCGCGGTTCGTTTCCAAAGGGGACCACGACTTCGGTTTCCATTTCTACGCCGTCGCGGTCCAGCCGTTCGTGGGCGACGGATTTGAGCCCTATCCCCGCGGTTTCGTCCAAGTCTCCGACGGAGACACCGTCCATGGAGAGAGAGACAGGAGTTCGCACCTCTTCCATGGAGAGCGAGAACGGCGTTTCATTTTCGATGTCCACCTTGGCGGACCAGGACACACCTTTGATTGTGACGGGGGTTCCCCTCATTGGCGTAGTGTGGCTAGCGTTGGAATGTTTTCGGATCGGGAGGAACCAAATCGAGTTTAGGCTTCCACTTAGGAGAGGAGGAGTAGAAGTCGTTGGGATTGTCGAAGAGGATTGCTTTGACCGCGGACTCCGGATGGCCATCGCTTCGCATGTAAGCCGCCACTTTCACCAAACTCAACGGGTCGGATATCCCCCAGTCAGCGGAACCGTCAATTATCATTCTCTCGACACCGAACTCCTTGACTATGTTCGAAACTCTTTCTGGAGTTAGTTTTGATATCGGATAGACGGTCATACCCGTGTAGCAACCGGTTTCTCTGGCGAGCGACATCGTCTCCTCGGTGTTGTGGTCTATTACCACTAGATGCTCCGGGATGCCTTCGTTCCGGATTATGTCTATGGTGCGTTTGATTCCTTCGGGCTTGTTGAAGTGCGGGAGGTGGACGATGACCGGCATGTTTTTCTCGTGGGCGATATGGAGTTGGCGTTCGAAGGCTTTTTCCTCGTTGGGGGTTATGTTGTTGAAGCCAATCTCTCCGATGGCCACGCATCTCGGATGGTCGAGATATTCGATCATCCCGTCTATGACTTCGTTCGACAACGCTTCGTCGTCGGATTCTTTTGGGTTCATCGCTACGCACGCGTAGTGGTCTATGCCGAATCGTTCCGCCCGTACCGTCTCGAAATCCAGAATCAAGGCGAAATAGTCGAAAAACGTTCCTGCGTACTTGCGATTGACTCCGAGCCAGAAGGACGGTTCCACGCAAGCTCGTATGTCGGCGGCATACATTCGTTGATAGTCGTCCGTGGTGCGGGAGTACATGTGTATGTGCGGTTCTATGATTTTCATCATCGTTTCCCATTTTTATAGGCGCGGACCTAGTCGCCTTCTCGAAAACATTAAAACGAGCAAAAAAGATAGCATCGCCAAAGGCAATTTCTAGTCGGCCTGGGCGGAATCAACACGCTTCCGGAGTGGCGGAGGATTATTTTTTGTCCGTTGGTCGGAGATCGGAGGTTTTCGCCAACGCGTCTATCATGGCTTTCCGCGCTTCCGGCGTGTAGAGCTCGCCCATATGTCCGCCATGGTCGAACACGACACATCTGTCTTTAAAAGTGTTCGCCAACCATTGCAGATCGGCTTTCGACAGGAGGAAATCGTCTTGAGCGGTTATGACACTGACGTTTCTGGCGGAGGCGAGTTCTTTCTCCAGGAATCCAAGGTTGCTGATCTTGCCGAGGGTAGCGACGCTAAGTTTTGTTTTCAGCCGTAGTTCGGCGGCTTTTTTTGCGAATTTGTCGGTGTATTCTTCGAACGATATGGCGTTGAGCTCTTTGTATAGTTTGTTTTTGGTGAATCCATATGGGGTTTTAATCAGGCCCATGTCGTTGCCGGACGCCTTGATCGCCAGCATGAGGTCTCTAAGCGCTATTCGGTACGCCATCGCTATCGTTATTTCAGCCTCTTTGGCGGATAGCTGGATTTCTCCGTTTTTGGGAAGGCCGTGCTTGAGGAGGGCCAAGTAGGCCGCCGCGCCTTTTTGCAAATGGAGCAACGACTTATTCTTGGGCCATGTTCGCCAAGGAGACATCAACTCGTCCAGCTTTTTCATGGCCTTGAAGGTGTTGACTGGCGGGTGGACTGCGAGATATCCGGCTATTCCGATTTTGTTTTTCACTTTTTTCTCTTGCGACACCACGAACAATACATGTAGTGCGCCGAGGGAGTATCCAGCCAGATAGAGCGATGAGACTTTTCCGGGATACGATGATTTGATTGCCGCGATTGCCACGGTGATGGCTTTTCGGACATCCATAGCGTCTGTGGCGGGCAATCCCGGGGCCTTGGATCTGGAGGCGGCTTGGTAAAACTCCCAATTAACCGCGCTACTGAATAAGGCGACCGAGTAGCCGGCGTTAAAGAAAAGTTGGGCCATCGAGTTTGGCCCGCTGGCTTGATAGTGCGCTCCGAATCCCGGTAGAATGAAGAGCAAAGGCGCCTTGACGGGACGCATCCACAATTTACAGACGAGCGCCGGGTGGTTTTCCAAAACTTGGATTTCCATAAGCTCGGCTCGGTCGACGAACTTGGCGTTCAACGGGTATTCCCTCTCGAAAAATCCCAAGTTGTCGTTGGACGCCACGCACAACGCATAGCGCAGGGAATCTCGGAACGCATCTTGGGAATTGAAATTCTTCAGCTTCACCAAACGTATGGGGGTGTGTTTCTTCGGTGGGGATGGAGGGAGTTTTTTCTCCGCCGCTTGTTGTTCTCCTCGGACGGGGAATGCTAGTAACAGCACCGCAATCGAGACGATGGCGAAAGGCGGTAATTTTGCGATGGTGTCTAGCATGTCGTTATCCTTACCGCTTTGCCGGGGGGCTGGGTTCTGGAATCGGGGGTCTGTCCAGATTGTTTATTTGAATTAAACGGTGGATATACCACATGTCCTTAAGCGTCTCGTATTTGTCAAAGGCGGCGGCTCTAGCATTCATGTAGGGAGTAATCTTGAGGGACGCTCGGTTTACGAAGACGAAAAGTCCAATTCCTGGAATGGGAATCCACGTTATCGGATGGAAGGCGAAAAAGAATATCTCGCCGATAGCGTCTCTGAACGTGGATGGTCCCAAAATCGGAATAACGAAATAGAATCCGGGTCCGATTCCCCAGGATGCGAAAGCCTGTCCGAAATCCTCCTTGTACGGTTGGAGCTTGAACCAATCCCAAGCGACATCGAATATCCCGGCCACCCCCAGAGTGAGGTTGATAAAGAACCGCTCGGTTTCCACCCAGGCGCCGTTGAATTCCCCCTCCAGTAGGCATGATATTCCCCGGATGAGGAATTCCAAATTGAGCACTATCATGTCGATATGGGTCCTCGCGGTCTTGGGGAGTATGAAAGAATATCCCTTCTCCAAGGGGCGCACAATCCATACCATGAAGGCGTCGTTGAAATCGAAGAACACTCGGTTGAGCCCCTCGATGGGGTCGTAGGGGGATATGGCGTTTAGCGGCGCAGCGGCGACATCAGGAGCCACGGCTACTGGTTCCGACGCATGGAGGCGTGGCGAGGAAATTTGTAGAAAGATGATGGGCAGCGAGATAAGCAACAGTCTTTTAGACATCTAACTATCCTTTCGGGGCGGCCGCTTGGACGTTGGAACAAGTGCGTCACCATTGCCCTTGGTGCTACACGAAACTCAACGCAATAAAGATACCGCTTGTTTTTAGTTGCGC
>WFSE01000117.1 GCA_015486135.1 Lentisphaeria bacterium | reverse complement strand
GCGTTCTCCGCGTCTTTGCGAGGCAATCTCTCTCGGACTCATCCGCCTTCAGTAAACTTACGGCGGGACAAGCAGCCTCACGGACTCACGGACTCACGGACTCACCGCACATCAGTTGCCGCCATGCTCCAAAACAAGCAACAGCGCCTTCGCCATAGCGATATGCCCCGCGTTCAATTCCTTAGCCACGCGCGCCGCCAACGCCTTAAACCCTTTGAGCTTCTTTTCGTAGTCGATTGGTCCTTTGGGCTTAAAGGTTGCGTCGTTAGTAAAAAGGAAACAGTCGATGGGCATGGAATATGAGACAGTGGCATGCCATATCTTGAACACGGCATCTCCACCGGCGGCGTCAACAGAGCCAACCTTCACCCAAAGTCCCTTTTCGTCGGTCGGGGTATGAAATTCGGGCAATTGTCCGCCATTGAATTCGGCGTTCCACTTGGAGGCCTTGCCCGGTTTAGCGGACATGGCGAATCTAGCCCACACAGTATAGCGCCCCGGCTTCGGCAGATTGATGTCGTAAGAGACCTTCTGCGAGCCTCCGCCAAATCCTATAACCTCCCCGCCGGAAACGAGCGTTTTCAGTTCGCTGGACATTTGCCCTTTGAAATGATCGAAAAAATATTTTTCATTGCTAGGCCAGTCTGTGAATTTCTCCGCCTCGACGCCAACGTAGGCTTTGCCAGGTTTCTTAACGGGATGCCCCGATTCCGCCTTCCTACGCACTTTCAGCAAGCGTTTTTTCAATTCCGCCAGCGTCTTGCCAGAAACCGAGGCCTTTCCCGAAACAACCTGGAAGTTCCCCGGGAACTTGAACGACCGCAATGAGTACGGTGGCATTTTCACGGAGCATTCGCTCTTCTTCACCTCGATGGATTTCATTCGTCCAAGATCCACCCCCTTGCCCGGCGGCGCGCTGAATTTCAAGAGGACTGGGACGGCGACGGGGGAGGCGTTCACCAAGTAAAAGAAAGTTTTGCCGTCGATGTTTTTCCAGCGCGCCCTCACGGGATCGGACAGCCCCGGCACATCGCCGAACGTCACTACGGGTAACATCCTGAACGCCCGGAAGAACGGGATCACGTACCGTTCGTGCCCGAACGTCGCCGGATTTCCCGTCCCGCTGACATACAGTCTCTTGATATCCATTTTCTGCAACGCCTGGGCGGCGTACGCCAACGCGCCCCCTCTAGCATCAACTATCGTTCTCACCGGAAGGAGGTTGGGCTTCACCTCGGGCCATATCTTCGCCACCGGCTTGACGATGTGTCCATGGCTAAACATCTCCCAGTAGGAGCTGGTGATCGCGGAGACTCCGTAGTCTTCGAAACCAGGCGGACTAGGCCAATACTTATCCAGATAGTCGAACGGGTAGCACTTGGTGATGCTTTGCCAGTTGACTCCATGGCGGACGAACACCACGTCCTTCAATCCCTTGTACATCCTAACATCTATGCCGCATCTGAGAGCCGCCTCCATCCAATTCATATCCGCGCCCATCAGGGGCGAGCCCACGTCCATCGAGCTAGCGGAGCCGATTCCGATCTCAAGCTTCAAATCGGGCCGCGTCCGCTTCACCAAGCGGTAGATGGGCATTACAATCTTGTCCCTAATCTGTTCGCATCTCCAACGTATCCACTTGCCGCGCATCGCCGATGACGTGAGGAACTTGTAACGCTTGGCGAACCGTTCCGGATCCTCCGGGTCGCCAGGCACCTTGACTCCGGTTGCCTTCTCGAAAAGCCCTACCGTGAAGTCGCCATAACCGCCGAACAGCCTGTCGAACGAATAGCTGTCCGCCTGCGGCAGTCCGCCCCAGGAGAGGCCCAGATCAAGCAGCACGCCTCCCAAAGCCGGATATTTGCCGTATTGCTTAAGCCAGTCCTTGTACATGCCCAGCATGACTTTCTGGACGGCTGGATGTAGCGGATTAAACTCCGGCCCGACGTGGGCTTTGGAGCCAGGAACACCGCTCCCGCCATATGGCCTCACCCGGAACTTGCCGTTCTTCAGGAACTGGAACATGTCGTTGCCGCCCGGATTAGGCCCGCGGTATCGTTGCGCCCAAATTTCCTTGGAAAAACGATCCGCCATAACATTCGGCAGTTCCGCGTCGGTCTGGGAAAACAACGCGGCCAGGTCCCGGAGATACAGGGAAGGGAAAAACTTGATCCCGCGTTTTTGGAATACACTCAACAGAATATCGAAAGCGCCGGAAGGATGCCTTGGAGTCCTATCGGGAGAAGGACCGTTAAAAGCCTCCAGCGTAGGACTTCTGAACAGCTCCCCGTCATACCACACGACTGGATATTGATACTCGTTGATTCCTACGAAGTCCATGTATTCAGCCATCCTCTCGCTGGATACAATCCAGCCCTCGAGTCCCGACGATATCTTCCTCGACGTCCCCCAAAACTCCGTCTGGCCCGAGTCCTCCACCCAGACGCCCACGGTGCGCCCCGAGTCCACACCGTTGGCGCTTAGCGGGAGTTTCGGAAGCAGGTCCATGCCTACCTCGAAGACCTCGAATTTGGCGACGGCCGCCCCGGTTTGCGGTTTGAATGGCGCCAACGCCCCGCGGTTGTCCCCGGCGGTGCTCCAGTTGCACGCTATCAAAAGGCAATTCTCGGTCGCTGGCCAAAACACCACGTCCTGCGCCCAAATTCGTCCCGAGAGGGGAGTTTGGAATCCAGTCATGATCCCCGCTCCGGACGGGCAGTTCCCGGTGCCGTCGTTCACGTCCAGCGCGAAGACCCGCGGCTTGTTGTCGGGATAATAAACCCTGAGGACATGCGGTTTGCCGGGGTGTTTCACGAAGAACCGATAGGCGAAAAAGCTGAATGGCTCGACCGGAGTCTCTCTGTACGCGCCAGCGGAGTCTTTAACCACCTTCGTCGGTTTGCTGGCGTAGAATGTCTTCGAGGATGGTTTCGACACGCAATTGACAGAGTAGACTTTTTTCAAAGCCTTACTAGGGATTCCGGGATAGGATGAAGACTTGGAGTCCGATGTGATCCGGGCCACTTTCAAGCCCCACTCCATGCGCTTGCCCCCGCTCGCGGTAATGGCATGCAGGAAACACGTCGCCGATTTGCCGCCTATGGGCACCTGCCAAGTGAGTTCCTTCTTCTCGCCGCGGCTCGTCAGGGAGACAGCCGCGTTTCCGCTCCACAATATCTTCCCCTTGGAATCCAAGGTTTCCAGCTTCAATCTACCTTTGTACGGCTCGCCGGTTGTAAGCTCCACGAACGTGGTCCAAGACTTGGTCGATCCGCTTTTACCGTAAACGACGCGCTTGATGGAACCCACGCCCTCCAAACGCACGTGTATTGGCGCGATTTCCGCGACAAGCCATTTCACCTCCGCCGGAGAGAGCGCCTTGTTGTAGATACGAAGCTCATCAACTCCCATACGTTGTTTGGGGTAGGCGTTGCAGAACATAAGCTTCAATCCCTTGCGAGGCGACGCCCCGCTTTCGGGCATTTTCAGCGTGGAGTAATACGATGTCAACCTCCCGTTCACGTAAAGCGCACGTTTGTCCGCGGCCTTGTCCCAAGTCACGGTGAGATTCACCCAGGACCAGCCGCTGGGACGGTAATAGCCGCTGGCCGCGTGGTTCGCTTTCACGTCGTCGAAAATCGAATATATCCGGCACATGTGTATGTTCCAATCAAGGGACCATATCTGCTTCCCCTTGTCACTCTTCAGCGCGAAAATCGGTTGCCCCCAATAGTTGCTGAAGTCGTTGTGGAATTTCACCCAAACGCTGATCGTGCCGGCTTCCGCGTTCAATACGGTGTCGGGGATATCAACCGTGCTTCTAGTTTCTCTTGACAAAAACAGCGCCTTGCCAACGAGTCCCGGCGCGAACATCTTCACTCCAACATTCCCCAAGGGACGGATACTCGCCCTAGGATTAGCTTTGTTCTCGACGATGCCATCAAACGGGAAATAGGCCGTCAAGGCATCTTCCGGTGGAGCCTTTTCAACCAGTGCAACATACGGCGGTGGCCGCCACTCCTTCCCCTCTTGAATCGGGACTTTTTTAGCAGGAGCGGATACTATTGGAGAAAGAGTTTTGGGAGGGGGCACCATTGCCGGAGGGCTCATGGCGGGGGGCTCCTCCGAATTGTGGACTACGGGTGGCTCCGCGGGCGTGGATGGCGGAGGCGCGGAGGTCTCCTCGTCCTGGTCGTATCCTTCCAAATGGATGGTCGGCTCCGGCGGCTTAGCATTTCCGCGGGAAAGCATATACAAAATCCCGCCCCCCCCAAGAAACAACAACGCCAACAAAACTATCAGCATGGGGGATTTGGACTTCTTCCTCGGTGCAACTTGCGGGGCTGGAGGATTGGCGTCCGCGCGTTCCGCGGGCGTCGCCTCCACTGAACGCGCGTTTCCGGCACGCTCCCTCCCCTCGCCAAACGCCTCCGCAACCGTAGCCTCCTCCTCCTGCGGGGCGGCATGCGGCGCATCGGAGCTCGCCCCGCCTGGAATGGTGTCGGGAGCGTCCGATGGCGAAGGTACGAGAAATCTCTCTCCGCACATGTCGCAGACGCATTTCTGCCCCGCGAATTCATCGTCAACCTCAAATTGGGCTCCGCACTGACATTTGAATTCTATCATAAAAGCAACCCCCTCTGAAAAACATCAATCGCCACCCACGAGAGGCACCCTCCCCGGGGAACGCCCCCGAACCCGCTGGCAATCCAACCGTCTCTGGACAAACACTCCTTGTCATGTAGGGACATTAACGCTTACAGGCCCTCGGGGCAAGCTCCCCCAAAAACGCATACACAGGAAAGAAAGGACACATTTAATACACACAAACGCGTGCTTGCCAATTATTCAGCAGGCCCTAGATTAGGGGTGGCGTTAATATGGAATTTCGATTTCGGCACCAAGGATTCAGGTTTCAAAACCCCTTAAACAGGTTTAACCAAATGAAAACGAAGCAATTTGCTATCATCCATCGGGCCCTCAAGACAAGATTTTTTGCCCACGAAGGGCCGCTTGCGGCGGCTATCGTTGTTTGCGCGTTGCTCGCGTCCTCGTGTAGCGCCCCCATGATGAAATCATCGCCGTTCTACACCGGGGGAATTGTGGTCGGAAAGACCAGTTCCGGCAAGCTTGTCCGCTGGAACGACCCCGATGCGGTGAAAGTGGAGAAGATATTCGCCGCCGACATCAAGTCGAAGATGGACGACAACCGGGTATATGTCTGGCCTCTTTTCTACAAGAACTTCCTGATGTACAGCGTCTTGTGGCCGCTTGCCGAGTGGAACGATATCGGATGGAAGATCCGTCCTTTGGTGTCGGTTGACGACTATCACAAGGAATATCGTATTTTGACTGGAGGGTGGAGCGGCAAGGAGGATTCGCACTATATTTTCCCATTGTATGTGAAAAATCCCGATTCGTTTTATTCCATTCCGTTTTCCTACAAGGGCGGGAAGGAATCTCGGGCATACAACTATTTCCTCCTTGGTGGCTACCTGAGCGAGGACTCCTCCTCCTACGTTTTCCCACTGTACTATTACGATGGAGGCTCATCTAGGCTTTATACGTTGATCTGCTCGTTCGGCAAACATTCCGGATACATTTTTCCGCTGTATTTCTATGATAAATCCAATAAGTATTCCTCCCATTTCCTTCTTCTGCCGTTGGGGCTTTACGAGTCCCACGCGGATAAAAACGGCAAATGGCATTGCGACGACGCCCGCTTCTTTCCGCTGTTCTCCTACCAGCGACGTCCCATTACCGACCAATGGCGCAATCCGAAATACTCGAAGCGCGAATTCCGAGGAAAGCAGCGCCCGAAGGATTATTGGACCTACGAGAAAAGCGTCGAAAAAAGCCTTTTCATACTCCCGTTATTCTATTTTTCCGACAATCGGAAAAGACAGCAGACCAACAACATCGTTTTTCCGTTTTACTTTCAAGGCTACGACAAGTTCCGGGACAAAGACGAGGAATGGCTCTCCGTGGTCCCTTTCTACTTTCAAGGGTATCACAAGGGCGCGAACGTAAAGAAGAGCTCCGAATGGCGGATGTTTATCCCGTTTTACGCATATTCGCGCCAGGGGAAAAGCGCTTTTTGGAACTATATGCTCTTAGCCGGCAAAAGAAACGAGGTTATCAATGGGGACGTGTACAATTCCTCCTATTTCCTGCCATTCTACGCCAACGACTATTTTCCAGTGTCCAGATCGGTCGAGAACCCGAAGTATAAAGGGAAAACCTATGAGGAAGCGGGAGAACCCGATGATTACCGCATTACCAAGCGCAGCGTCGGGAAAAGCGCGTTTTATTTCCCCTCCATCTATTCGGTGGAGCATTTCAACGGCAATTACGCGGCTCGGGGCGTTGTCCCTTTTTATGCCAGCGGACATGACAACCGGTGGGACCGGGACAGCGATTGGACATGGTGGTTTCCGTTTTACTGCTACACCCGCGAGAAGGAGAGTTACTACCGGGAATACGGGGTGTTCTTCGGCACTAGAGACGAGAAACTGCTTGGGAAACGCTACAAATCCTCCTTTCTGTTTCCAATCTATGGCTACGATTACGACGAGGAGCACTACTATACGCCAAACGCGAAATACGCGGGGAAGCAGTTCGAGGACAATGAGCCCGATGATTATTACATAGATCACAGCACGTTGTCCAGGTCGTCCTATTTTTTTCCCACAATATCCAAGACCTCTTTCGATGACGGCGGGTATTACCGCTTTGACGTCTATCCGTTTTTCTCATCCGGCCACAGTCGGCGATACCGGCTGGACGAGGAAAAATGGAACTATTGCTTCCCTTTCTATTTCCTATCCAGCGACGGGAGCGGCCACTCGTGGAACTATGGTTGCCTTCTAGGCGGAAGCGAATACAGCCGCAATGACAATGAGAAGGAGTCCACAAACTATTTTATGCCGCTCTACTACCACGGACGCGTTGCCACCGACACCTCAAACACGAAAGCCGACGCGGATGTCGCGGGCGACACAAAAGAGAAGACCTACACTTGGACATATCTGTTTCCCAACATCTATTTCGAGAACAACGAATTTGACGACTCCACCTACTTCACTTTCTTCCCGTTCCTTTTCCGCGAGAAAACCAGCGGTTACGAGGAGGTCGGAACCCCGTTTTCGATTTTTTACAGGAAAAAATCCCGGCTACGCGACAGTTTGCAGACCCAGTTTTTGTGGTACGCGTATTACTACAACCGCACCGACTCCGAGACCACCGAGTTCATTTTCCCGACATATTATTCCTATACTGACAAACACGAGAATCATACCATAACCGACTTTTTCCCGTTCACATTTTACGAAAAGACGAATGAGCTGGATTCGTTTGGAGCGCTCCTATGGCTTTATACATCAAATTACAATTTCAAGAAAAAAGAGGGTACGCGCCAGGCGTTTTGGTATCTTTATTACAACTATTATTACAAGGCCGACGGAAAAAAGCGGAAAGAGGACTACGAATCCGCGAGACTGCTCTGGCAGCTCTACCACCGCGAAACTAAAGGCGATACCACCAACGTGGACGTATTCCCATTCATCTCGTATTCCAAAAACAAGGAACGTTCCAAATTCTCATTCGCATGGCGGTTCTTCAGCGTCGAGTCCGGCAAAAAGGGGACGAAAGTCCACCTGCTATTTATCCCAGTGTGGTGGTAGTCCAAGACGAGAGGATATGTCGGGCTTTGCGAAAGGACGCTTCTTGCATCGGGAACGGGTCCGGAATCAGGACTTCTGCCCCTTCCGCAGAGCCGGAACGGTACCCGCGGCACGGAGGGGTCCTACCCGAAGAACGACGGGCCTGAGTATCAGGCAACGTGCGAAACCGACCCCATACATCAAACAAGAGCCACCAACATGAAGAATTCAAACACCAAAAGAAACGCCAGGGGACTCAAACTCCGTGTGGCAATCATTCCCGCTTTGGCCGTAGCCGCGGCGTTCGCATTCCACTACTTGGGCAAAGACAGCGACGCCTTGATCCTGTATTGCTCCCACGACGCCATACATGCGGAAAAAGCTATACGCCTCTTTGAAAAGCAAACCGGGATCAAGGTCATAGCAAAATTCGACACGGAGGCGACAAAATCCCTGGGATTAGTCGAGCTGATAAGAAAAGAACACCAGCATCCTCGTTGCGACGTGTTCTGGAACAACCAAGCATTAGGCACCATGGAGTTGGCATCGGAGGGACTTCTGCAACCATATACTGGCCAAAACCACGCTAGGATTCCAGATAGGTTCAAATCACCTAAAGGCTACTGGTGCGGCTTCGCCGCTCGTATGCGAATGGTAATCGTCAACACCGACAAATTGCCTCCACAACGGCAGGCGATCGACCAAGCGATCGCAAATCACCCCGAACACATGGCCATCGCCAATCCCCTCTACGGCACAACCCTCACCCACTTCGCGCTACTCGCAAAACAAATCGGAATCGACACCCTAAAAAGAAAATTCGACAAAATGCGCGCGGACGGTGTCAGAATACTCAATGGCAATTCCGCCGTGAAAGACGCGGTGGCCGCCGGAGGATGCGATTTCGGATGGACCGACACCGATGATTTCCTCGTCGCTAAACGCTCCGGCGCACATGTCGCGGCGATTCCAGCGAAACTCCCCGACGGCACCACAATCCTCATCCCGAACACTGTGGCTATTATAAAAGGCACAAAAAAGCTCTCCAAGGCGAAACGATTAGTCGACTTCCTCCTCTCCGAGGAATGCGAAACCCTCTTGGCAAACGGCTCGGCGGGGCAAATCCCACTCGGCACCGTGGACGAAAGAAAAATCCCCAAACAAGTGAGGCAATTCAAAAAAATGGCGGCGAATTCCGCCCCTATCACCGACTCCCTGCTAGAACCGCGACGAGAGTGTATCGAATGGCTCCGCAACGCGGCGAAATGACTTTTCCGGACTAGGGTTTATATTGTCCGCTGGACAGCGGGGTCGGGACCAGCACTTCTGACTTCTCCGCCAGTAAAGTCCTACCCGAGGAACGACGGGCCTGAATTCAGGCAACGTGCGGAACTGACCCCGAATATCACTAGGTGGATCGGCAATGTTTAAGGAGACGTTGACAATGCGGCAAGGATCGACAATAGGTGTTACCGGCGGGAACGGAATGCTCGGACGCGATCTGACCGCCCTACTGCGTGAGGCAGGCTTCATACCTCTGGTTTTCGACCTGCCGGAACACGACGTGACCAACAGGTCCGACATCGAGGAGCTTGTCAAGCGTTCAGACACCGTTGTCAACTGCGCCGCCTACACCGCCGTGGACAAGGCCGAAAGCGACATCCAGCGTTGCCGCGCCGTGAACGCCACCGCTCCAGGACTTCTGGGAAAGGCCGCTGCCGAGGCTGGCAAGCGTGTCATACAGATAAGCACCGACTTCGTCTTCGGGGATAGTGGCGACGAGCCGATGTCGGAAACGCATTCCACAAACCCTCTCTCCGTATATGGCGCCACAAAACTCGAAGGGGAACAAAACCTCGCCGCGTCAAGCGCGGATTTCGCGATAATCAGAATCCAATGGACCTATGGGCTTCACGGCCCCAATTTCATCTCCAAAATCGCGGAACTCGCGCGGAAACTGGACTCGCTGAAAGTAGTCGACGATCAAATAGGCGCCCCCACTCCCACAACCGAAGTGGCGAAGGCCATTTTAAACATATTACGCTCCGACACTACGGGCTTGTTCCATTTCGCTTCCAAAGGCTATGCGTCGCGCTTCGAAGTCGCCAAGATCATCTTGAAAGAACTTGGGATAAACACCCCAATCTCCCCCTGCTCCAGCGACGAATTTCCCACCCCCGCCAAGCGTCCGCGGAACTCGCGGTTCGATTGCTCCAAAATAGATTCAATCCTCGATATCGAAAGACCTCGCTGGGACGACGCGCTGAAAAAATTCTTGAACAAAGCTTACTGAAAAAGCCGGAACCGCACCGCGCACCTCGCCAATTAGGGCTTACTGAAAAAGTCGGAAACGTACCGATGATGAGGCGACAAGCCGACGGCGTGCTTTGCACTCCTAGGCGAAGACAACGTGGTCAGCGGTGCATTTCCGGCTTTCGTGGAATTGGCAAGTGCCTCATATTGAGCGGAGGACATTAGTCTTCTCCAAGGTTTTTGGTAGGTTTGCCCCCAAAACCTTGGAGAAGACACCACTAAAAACAGATTTAACCCAATAAAAATGAGGCACTTGCCAATTATTCAGTGAGTCCTATTTCCTCTTCCCTTCACCGCCCCTTTTCTTTGAAAAAACGCCAGGGGGCGGCGGTTTCCCCACAACCTTGAGGTACAACTCCGGAGTCACGAATTTTCTCCCAGGTCCGTGAAAGCGCTTCTCGCGCCAAGACACGCCACGGTCGAAAAGCGTTCCGAACGAACGGTAGGATTCCACGCATTCACTCTTCCAGAGGTCCAAATCCTTGCCATAAACGCGCCTCATACGCGCCAACACCTCTGGATTAGCGTTGCGTTTCACCAAATTGTCCACTTCCAACGGGTCGTCCGTCAAATTGTACAGCTCCTCGGAAGGATTGATATTCTTGTCACCGTAAGGCCAAAAAATATATTTCCACCTGTCGGACACTACCGCCAACGTCTTGTTGAAATCGCATTTCCCAGTCCCCCAGTTCTGTATCAGCATAATATCGTTGTGGAGTTTAGCGTTCCGATCCATCAAAAGCGGTTTCAAGCTGACACCATCCATAGCGGCCGGTTTTGGCACCCCGGCAAAATCCAGGATAGTGGGAGCGAAATCAATATTCGCCACAAGCGCGTCCGTTCGCTTCCCGGCGCAGCCGCTCCCGGGAGCCACGATCACTAGCGGAATTCTGGATTGCTCCTCGTAGGGCAAACACTTCCCCTGAAAACCGTGCGATCCCAACGCGTACCCGTTATCCGAGGTGAAAATAACAACCGTGTCCTCCGCCACGCCATACCTCTTCAACGCGTCGGTTATCATGCCAACCGCTATATCCACGCCGGAAACAAGCCGGCAGTATCTAACCATATGCTCCTGGAAAACCTCCGGAGCCCACTCCCCCCATTGCGCGAACTGCCTCCCCAAACTAGCTTGCGAGGGCAAAATCCTTCTGTATTCCTCCCCATAGTTGCCGCGGCGCTGGAATACCACCCCGTCGTACAATCCCTCCGTGTCCTTCTCGAAAAACCGGTGCGGCTTGTGGGGCGCCTTGAAGCTTATAGACAAACAAAAGGGTTTTCCACTTTTAACGGCGGCCGCTATGAAATCGACGGCGAACGCGGCCAGCGCTTTGGTGACATGAGGATAACGATCCGCGTATTTCCTCAACGAGGAGTTCCTCCCCGTCTCGTAAGATCCTTGCCCAAAACCGTCGAAGCCCCCCCACATATCAAACGTCTTCGCATACTCGAATCCCCCCTCGGTCCTAATCCCCCACTTGCCCGCGAAGCCAACCATGTAGCCGGACTTTTTCAGCAAAACTGGATAACCGCAGCTTCGCCACACTTTCTCATTCACCCCCCCGGTTCCAAAATTACACCCCGTCTTGAACTCGTACATCCCCGTCATTACTGTCGCTCTGGCGGGCATACATATCGGGGACGTGGAATAGCAGCGGTCGAAAACCAGCCCACGGGACGCCAGCTTGTCTATATTCGGGGTCTTGACATCCTTGTTCCCAGCGTATCCAAGGGCGAATGCCTGCTGGTCGTCCGCCATGAGAAAAACTATGTTCGGACGCCGTTTCGACGTGTCGGCGGGCGCGGACGCCCCCAGCGCCACGCATACTGCCACCGACCCTGTCCCAAAGCCAATTGACGCTTTCACCCCAAGTCCCAAATCCATTCTCATCGTTTTCCAATCCTCCCTCCCCCGCGCTTCTTCAGCCCGGGCCACTTCTGCCTCAGCTTGTCGTAAGACGACGAACCGTACTCCTTCCCCCTGAAACTATCCTCGCACGACTTGAACCACTTCTCCCATCGAGACTCTAGATCCGCCACTATTTCCGGATGCTTTGCGGCCACATTCCGCGTTTCTCCCGGATCGGATACGATATCATATAACTCGAGCGCGGCCGATGGCGACGACAGATACAACTTCCACTTCCCGGACACGCTAGCCATTTGGGTGCCATACACGAAATTGATCGGCTTGGAGCGATTGAACCGCTCCCCTCGCAAAAGCGGCATAATGCTAACCCCGTCCAACACGCGGTCAGGCGGAAGAGTAAGCCCCAACGCATCCAAAATAGTAGGAAAGTAATCACAAGTGGACACCGGAACGTCCACAACCATCGGCTCCTTCGCCCCATCCGGCCAGACAAGCAATCCTGGCACGCGCACGCCCCCCTCGAGTAAACTTCTTTTGCAGGCTCTCAGCTTCCCCGCCCGTATCGAGCCATCGCTCCCAGGCGTTCTCCGCTCGGGGCCGTTGTCGCTGGTGAACCAAAGCATCGTGTTTTTCGACACCCCCAAACGTTCGAGCTCACGACGCAAACGCCCCATCTGCGCGTCCATAGCCGTTATCGCCGCCGCGTATTGCATCGTAATCAAATCTTGCCCCTTGTACATCGCCGCGTATTTCGGAGGGCCAACCACGGGAAGATGTGGAGCATGGAACCAGATCACGGCGAAAAATGGCTTCCCCGCCTTCACGGAAGATTCGATAAACGCCAAAGCCCGGTCCATTATCAGGGCCGAATCATTGCCCCCCAAATCGTTTTCGGAAACCTTCCCCCTGGATGTCCAATACGCCGTCCCAAAAGGCTTGGTTGGCCGGTCTCCTAGACTACTCCAACCCAATTTTCTGGATTCCCCTGGCTTGAATTCAGCCGGCTTCCTCATGGGATCGCAGGTAGGAACTTTCGATTCAGTGGAGAAATACACGTCGAAGCCATGCGCCGACGGAGGATTAAACAGCTCGGGATGCCTGTCCCCACCACGGTTGGCGTCTTTTTCCGTTTTGGAGAAGGTGCCAAGATGCCATTTCCCAAAATGCCCGGTGGCGTAACCGTGTTTCTCCAAGACCTCGGCAATCGTTATCTCCTCTGGACGCAGAATCCCGCAGTTGGCGGTGAACACGCCGGTCCGATATGGATTGCGACCAGTGAGACAACTCGCGCGGGTGGGACTGCAAACGGGAGCGCCAGCGTAAAATCGATCGAACCTAACCCCCTCGGAGGCCATGGTGTCCAAACTGGGAGTCTTGACAATCTTCGCGCCGTTATAGCCTACGCTCCCCCAACCCAAATCGTCCGCCATGCACAAAATGACATTCGTCTTCGAGGCGGCTGACGAAACCACACACGGCAAAACCGCGCCAACGGCGAGTACCGCCCCACACGCCCCCCCGCAAAACCCCAAGCGGGGCTTGGACAAGACTGTGGAGCGGGTGAATATCAATACTTCTCCAACTTCTTTTCGTCCCAAAAACGACGGGCCTTGGGGTATCCCCCGTCAATCGCCGCTTTAACCAGCTTCTTGGCGGCGTCATAGTCCCGAAGTATCCCGCGTCCATAAAAATAAGCCGCTCCGAGCTCGAACTTCGCCCTCACATTGCCAGCGTCAGCGGACTTTTTGAACCACCCAACGGCGGTTTGGGGGTTGGGCTTCACCCCAATACCCCTCTTGTAGCACATGCCTATCAGGTATTGAGCTTCGGGATGGTCTTGCTCGGCCGCCTTCTCAAGCCATTTTGCGGCCTCGGGCAAATTCTTCTTCAAAACGGTGCCGTAAAGATAACTGGTTCCAAGAACAAATTGAGCTTTGACCTGCCCCTGCTCGCCAGCGGCCGACAACCATTTCACCGCCAACTCCTTGTCGGGCTCCACCTCGTCCCCCTTGAGGTAACGCAACCCCAAAGCATACTGCGCCTCGGCGCAATTGTGTTCCTCGGACGCCTTGGTCAGCCACTTTATCGAGCTGTCCACTTTCTTCATCACGCCGTCTTCCTCGATATCCATGGTCCCAAGGAACAACTGCGCTTTCACAAAATCCTGCTCCGCGGCCTTCTCCATCCACTCCTGAAACTGCTTGTAGTCTTTTTTGACACCGTCGCCGTAGTAGTAGCAACGCCCCAAGGCGAACTGCGCCAAAGCCAGCCCCTGATCCGCGGCCTTGCGAAACCAATTAACCGCTTCCTTGTAGTTCAGCTTTACTCCATCGCCTATATAGTAGTGGTAGGCAAGTGCGCACTGCGCGTCGGCGTTACCGCTTTCCGCTCTCTGCTTCACCGTCTCCAAATCATCCTGGGCCAGCAAAGAAACCTGGAATAAAACGAAACAAAAAATCACGCCAATCACCAATTTTGCCATCTCCAATCCTCCTTAATCGCCGCTTCGAGCGCAAACAAAAGTGGGGGTACCCCGCCTTTTCCCTTATTGCCCTGGCCTTGGAACAACGCTTCCATACCGCCAAAGAAAGCGTAAGATAATCCCACCACAGTCTTTTTCAACATACTTACCCCCTAAAATTAACAAGCCCACCGTCCCTCTGCCCCATCATTCCGTTCGCTCTGCGAACCCTCGCGGGCTCCGCGGAAGGGCGCTTCGCACCTTATAGGCATAGGTGCCCCAGCGCGCGCTGGGCACATTTAAATCACACGAACGTGTGTCCCGGAATTGGCAAATGCCTCAAATTGTTAGTCGACTCCAAGGGTTTTGGGAGTCCGCGACCAAGTCCTTCCGCAAAGCCCGGAGAGAACAGAGTTCGGAAGGAGGGGAGCCTTCAAAACACACGAATGTGTGCTCCCAAAACCTTGGAGATGATACCGCTAAAAAGGAATTTAACACTATAAAAATAAAGCACTTGCCAATTATTCAGTGGGCCCTATATTACTGCCATGCGTAAAATAGTACTCAAAATACCCGCCATGATGGCGGTCTTGGCGTTATGGGGATGTAGCATCTTCCCCGCCCCCAACACGCGCTCCACGGCCTACCACGATTTAGGCTTCCCCGCGGAGACATTCCTCCTTCCGGCCCCCGTGGATATCAAGCATTTCGACGGCAGTATTGGAGGGCGAACCAAAATGTGCTTCAGAAGCGGTGGCAACAGGATAAAAATGGACTCCTTCAATCGCTGGAGCCAACCTCCGGCCGGACTCCTCCAGCAATACCTGGCGCTAGCTATCCGTGGCGATGACAAAAACAAAAAACAGGGGGTCTTCGAGATATCGGGGGAAATGATACGCTTCGACGGCGATATTGACGAGAAAACAGCCAACGTCACCGTGCTGGTGAACGTATCGAAAGTAAAAGACAACGTTTCCTCCCCCGTTCTCCAGCGAATCTTCTCCTCCACGGTGCCTTTCGACGGGCAAAACGCCTCCTCATTCGCCAAGGCCATGGGAACGGCTGTCGAAAAAATCGCCGCGACTCTGGCGGCCGAGATAAAAACCGCAAATGCCAACAAGTGACCTGGCGATAATCAACGCGCTGGTCGCGGACGGCTCCGGAACAAAACCTTTCCTCGGATTCGTGGTCGTCAAGAACGGCCTAATCGCGGAAGTCGCGAAAGGCGCCCCCCCCGCGGAAGTCGCGGAAAACATTTTCGACGCCCAAGACGACCTCCTGACACCCGGATTTATCGACCCCCACGGCCACTCGGATATCTCCATTCTAGCTAATCCGGACGCGTACGGCAAGATATCCCAGGGCGTCACCACCGAAATCTTCGGCAACTGCGGACTCTCCGCCTTCCCGGTATCCGATTTGAACAGGGACCACCTAGAGGGCCTCTTCAGCCGATACAACGTCGAATTCAAATGGAGCACCGCCGCGGAATTCGCGGAAACCATAACAAACGCCAACCCAGCGATAAACGTCGTCTCCTTGCTCGGACACAACACGTTAAGGGCGGCGGTTATGGGGTACGCCCCCGGAAACGCCAATAAAAACGCCATCAAAAAAATGCGGAAATTGGCGCTCCGCGAAGCCCGCGCCACGCTAGGCATGTCCCTGGGGCTCCTTTACGTCCCCGGCGAATTCGCCTCGGAGGAGGAACTCGCGGAAGTCGCGCGAACAGCCCCGAGAGGGCTACTGGCGGCCCACCTACGGAACGAGGGCGATAACATCATCGAGGCGCTGGAGGAGTTCATACGCATAGGCGAAGCCGCCGGCATCCCGAAACTGCACGTCAGCCATTTGAAAGTCGCCGGCAAGAACGCCAGCGTCGATAAACTGGCAAAGGTTTTAGACATTCTAAACCGCGCGCGCAAAAAAGGCATACGGATCACCGCCGACGCCTATCCCTACACCCAATCACTAACCCAACTCTCCGTAATCCTCCCGCCCCCTTGGAACGGCATGGGAGATGTCGAACTGGAAACAGCCCTGCGAAACGCCCCGGCTGAGCGCCACGCCCTCGCCAACGCGTTGAAAAGAAGCGTCGTGCCCGAACGCTGGCGCGAACTCCGCCTAGTCTCGACTTCCGCCGAAATCCCGAATCTCGACGCGGAAACCGCACTAGGACATCCCCTCGCGGAAATCGCGGACAAAGCTCGGACCTCCCCGGCGGAATTGTGCGCCGCGTTACTCGCGGACGACGCCCCCGGCACGACAATCGCCGCCACATCCATACCAAGAGATGTCATGGAGCGCGTCATCTCGCTCCCCTGGGTGGCGTGCTGCACCGACGAAACCGCGCGCCCGGCGGACTACAGTCTGGGACGCTCACATCCAAGAGGATTCGGCGCGTTCCCGAAATTCCTCAAGCTGACCGACAGGCTAGGCCTCCCCTTGGAAGAAGCCGTCCGCAGAGCCACATCTCTCCCCGCTGGAATTTTCGGTTTGGAAAAACGCGGCGCCATCAAACCGGGCTTCCACGCGGACTTGGCGCTAATCAACATGCCGAAGCTCCTGAGCGCGGAACAACCCGACTTCTCGACTCCCCATAAAATCAATCCCGGCATCCGCAAAGTCTGGGTCAATGGAACCCTCTCCTACGATTCCTGAACCGTATTGGGGCAAAACAGGGTTTGTTGAATAATAATCCGCGGATTACGCAGATGGCGCAGATGTAATTTCGGGTTTTTTTTGCAAGACCTCGGAGATTAGCCACGAATCTTCACGAATCGACACGAATGTCACTAATACCCTATTCCTAATTCTCTACTTGATTTCTCCCTGTCTCCAGTGAAGCGGGCATGCCACGCCGTAACTTTGTGAAGGCGGGTGGTGAAATAAATCTTACTGTCTCTAGGCTCTCGCGAATTAGTACGAATCTGTCGCTTCTTCAATCCATACGAAGGCGCACTTGCCAATTTCCAAGCAAGTCCTATGTTACGCATAGGAGAGGT
The DNA here is from genome assembly GCA_015486135.1 of Lentisphaeria bacterium. Taxonomy (GTDB): domain Bacteria; phylum Verrucomicrobiota; class Lentisphaeria; order Victivallales; family JAADHT01; genus WFSE01. The sequence goes on along the minus strand of WFSE01000117.1, from coordinate 267 downwards.
GGCAGGGAAGCCTTTAATTCAGTAGCAATTAAAAAGGTGCAGTCAATCATGAATACCCAAGAACTTGTTTCGGAAGCGATCTCTTTGCCGGTATCGGAAAGAGCTTTAATTGCAAACATATTGCTGAAAAGCTTAAATCCTCCCGACCCTGAAATCGATGCGAAATGGGCGGAAGTTGCCAAGCGCCGACTTGATGAAATAAAGACTGGTCATGCAAAAATGATTTCAGGAGAAGAAGTATTTCAGAGCTGTCTCTTATACACATCT
>WFSE01000116.1 GCA_015486135.1 Lentisphaeria bacterium | reverse complement strand
GACCGGCTTGGGGACGACCGGCTTGGGGACAGGCTAATAGTGGCATTGCAGCCGTCCCCCCGTCCCCCCGTCCCCCCGTCTTGCTCCCTGAGTCCTGAGTCCCGCATCCTCTCCTCTCCGCGTTCTTCGTATCTCTGCTAGGAATAAAAACCGCGCGAGCGCGTCTGAGTCGCAGGCTCTTTAGAGTTGTCTGTCCTGCATGTACTGCTCTGCATTGCCCCGAAGAGGCTTTCCCCATAACTCCCATTCCTTCCCATAATTCCCATGCCCCCTACCGCGGGAACCGCGGCTATAAATCCCTCGCGGAGGGATTTAAAAACTTGCGATATCCACGGCAAATGGCATATTACAATTATGGATCGCAGGGAAATTCAAGGGACCAGAAAACTCAATAGCTGAAATTTGCCCCCGATGGTCATAATGATGAATTAACCAAATAATCACTATGGCAAAACTAGTTTTTCACAGAAAGCATCATACTTTCCATTTACTAGCTAAATGGGATGTTTTTATTAATGACAAAGTCCAGATCTCATTATCACCAAATGAGATGCGTGAAATTAAACTAAGAGAAGGCGCCTATAAAATCCAAGTAAAATCAAGATTCATTAAGACTAACATAATGAATATAAAAATACATGACGACGATGAAATTTACTTTTTAGCATATGTAGATATGCCATATTGGAAACAACTACCTTTAATATTGCTATTTTTCTATTTCAAACAAGGTGGATTCCTAAAAATAGCACAAGTAGACAAAAAAGTTTTTTCCGAAGAGTCGCAAAATAATGAAGGTCTTGTTTGGGTGTGATATTACTCAACATGAGTTTTAATGATGAGAATTGCTATCCTAATGCTGTTATTGGCTTTGATGTCTTGCAATGTCGTCGCAGATGACTCTCGCTTTGCCAAGCTAATTGATGACTGCTACAAGTTAATAGATGACAATAAAATATCCGAACTTAAACGGGTTATTGATGAGAATCCAAATGTTATTTTTCCAACGAAGGTAAGTGCGATCTCATTGCTATACCACGCTTTTTCCGAAAAAATAATGAAGCTGCAAAATTGCTTATCGAAAAAGGGGCTTTGCAACTTGAGCATAAGCATGGCAACAATCCTTTATGCTTTGCGGCAATGTATGGAGACGTTGAGATTGTAAAATTTGTTTTATCTAAATCTGATAAAAAATATGTCAACACGATGTGGCGAGGATTATACCCTCTCCACTATGGGGCAATGAATAACCCTGAGATCGTTGACTTGTTAATCAAGAGCGGGGCAAGATTAGGGGTGAAAGGTGTGAGGGGAAACACTCCGCTGCATTATCTTGTCAAATCTTCATGGACGGAAAGAGCTTAGGGACAGGTTAATAGAGGTCCAGAGAGAGGTCCAGCTAAAAGAGCCTGGAGAACGATCCCCGCGGTCTCAAAAAGGGCGAGTGCAAAGTTACTAGAGGGCAGGTTAATGGAATGGAGATCCGGAGCGCGGACGGGGGGGGCGCTGGACTCAGGCCGGCGGGACAAAGCGGTTCCGACTTTTTTAGCAAACCCTGGGGTTTCCTAAGCGGGCTCGTCCGCGGTGTCTTTTTTCGCCCGGCTTTCGACCTCCTCGCGTTCGGGAAGACATCCTGTAAGTAAGAACAATGCTCCCCGGCGAACGTCGTTCAATGCAGCGATAAAGCACGGCATGAGTATCAACGTTATTCCCGTGGCGAAGAGGACTCCAAATGCGATGGAGATTGCCATCGGCTTGAGGAACGCGGCTTGGGCGCTGCGTTCGAGAATAAGCGGCATGAGTCCGGCGAACGTGGTTAACGTAGTAAGCATAATTGCCCGAAATCTCCGCTTGCCCGAATCAATCAAGGCGGGGAAAAATCTTTCCCCCTCCTCCAAATTCTGATTGAAACGCTCGATGAACACTATCGCGTCGTTGACGACTATTCCCGCCAGCGCCACCATCCCGAACATGCTGAAGATACACAGGTTGGACATGAAAACGATGTGGCCCAAAACGGCGCCAACCATGCCAAACGGTATAGTCGTCATGATGATGGCCGGTTGGATGTAGGAACGGAATATGGAGGCTATGATGAAATATATTCCGAAGAGCGCGATAGGGAAGAATTTCCAAAGGGCGCCTAGGGAATCCCGGGACTCCATCTGTTGTCCGGAAATCTTGTGAGTAACCCCGTATTTGCGCTCCAGAGTAGGGATAAAGTTTTTCTCCAAATCGAGTATAATCTCGTTGGCGTTGCCGAGTTTCTTGTCCACATCGGCGCTAACCCGTATCGTACGCATTCTGTATTTGCGCCGAATGGCGCTGGAGCCCGAAACCAATTTAATATCGGCTACCGAACGCAACGGAATCATTTTCCCGGTTTTGCTTCTGACCCGGATCCTTTCGAAAAAGCCCACCGAATCCCGGCCCTCGGATCGAGGATACTTGACCTTTACTTTCACGTCGTCGCGGCCGATTTGAATCCGCAGACTTTCGTCTCCGAAAAATCCACTTTGAACATGGCGCGCGACATCGGCCAAGCTTACGCCGTATTTGGCCGCGGCCGGCTTGAGGGTCAACGAGAACTCCCGCTTCCCCGCGTGAAAGTCGGTCGACACATCGTAGGTGCCCCTTTTCTTATCGATTTCGGCGGCCAGCTCGTCTGCCGCCTTAGCGAGATCGTCCTTGTCGTCACCCATAAGATCGAAGGCTATCGGCATTCCTCCAGGACCCTTTTGGATAATGGCGAATGATGTTGAAACGGCTCCCGGGATATCTCCGGCGGCTTTTTTCCAAGCGGTTACGAGGTCTTTGGCGAGAATTCCGCGCTCTTCCGAAGGAAGTAACTCTATCGATATTTCCAGCTTATTGGGATCGGACACACTTTTCCGCCATTCCACAGTGGAACCCACGAGGGAGTATACCGCCACGGATAACGGCTTGCCATCGAGGCGTTTCTTAAATTCGCGCATGTTTTCCACTTTCGTCCAGGCGTTGGTAACGCGCTTCGCTATTTCGAGAGTCCTACTGGTCGGTGTACCTGCTGGGAGCTCGATTTTCGCCTGTATGAAATCATCGTCGGAATCCGGAAGCAAGCTGGACTTGATCCAACCGCCCTTCACTAGCCCCGCCACGGCGAGAGCCAGCGCGAACGCCGCAGTGATAGCGACATAGCGGTTGGGGAGAATCTTCTCCATAGCCTTCCCATAAACATCTTCCACAAACCAGGTCAGCTTGTCGTTGAGGGCGTTGCGAAAACTATCCACCTTGCGGGAAAGCGCCAGACGCGGGGGAGCGCCCGGAGGGGGGAGATGCCTCAAATGCACCGGGAGAATGAACAGGCATTCGATTAGCGATATCGCCAGGGACGCCACCACGGGCACGGGCATAATCTTAATAAACTTCCCCATGATGCCAGGGATGAAAAACAATGGCAGGAAGGCCACAATCGTGGTTAGCACCGCCGCCATCACGGGAAACGCCACTTCCGCGGTGCCGTTGACAGCCGCGTCCATCGCGCCGTCGCCCATGACCCTCCTGTGGTAGATCGACTCCCCGACAACGATGGCATCGTCCACTATCAAGCCCAGCACCATGATCATGCCGAACATCGATATCATGTTGATCGACGCCCCGCAAAGAGCCATCACCGCCAAGGCTCCGGCCAGCGAGATGGGAATCCCCATCGCCACCCAAAAACTGAGCCGCATATCCAAAAAGAGCCATAACGAGATAAACACCAGGCACAATCCGAGAATTCCATTCCAACGTAGTATCCTCAAACGATCTCTAACCATCCTCGACCGGTCCATGAACTTCGTCACATGAATGTTCGACGGCAGTTCGGCCCGCTTCAACGCGATGAACTTGTCCACAAGCCTAGAAAGCTTTATGATGTCCTCTTCCTCCGTCTTGAACACGTTGATGGCCACCGCTGGCTTGCCATTGAAAAGGGAATAAACGCCGGCGTCCTCGTCGAACGAATCCTTGACGTCGGCCACATCCCTTAGCAAAACCCTAGTGCCGTCGGACTTTACAATCACAGGAATATTACCATAGTCCTTGGCCGAATACCTACGCCCATACGCCTTGATTCGTATGTCCTCATACTTGGTTCGCAGGGTTCCCGAGGGAATGTTTTCGCCATACGCCTTTATAGCATCGCTGACGTGTTTGAAGTCCAGTCCGAGCGCTCGCAGCTTGGACTCCTTGATTTCCACGCTGATCTCGTAATCCCGAATCCCGGAAACACGCGTTTGACTCAACCCCAGCTGGCGCCGCAATTCCCGCTCCAGCGAGCGAGCCAGCTCTTTCAGTTGCCGTTCCGGCACCCCATCCCCCCACAGCACGACGGAGCAAACAGCGTCGCGAAACTCCAATTCCGACACCACAGGCTTTTCGGCGTCCAAGGGAAAGGTGGTTATCGCGTTAACCGCGTTTTCCACCCGGTCTTTCAGCTTGTCAATGTCGACGCCGTCCTCCCCCTCCACCATCGCCGTGCATATCCCCTCCTGGGAAATAGTCGTTAGCTCCTTCACCCCCTCCAATCCGTCGATAGCCTCCTCCAACCGTATGGCGACCCCCTCCTCCATCTCCTCCGGGTCGGCGCCGGGATACTTCACCGTAACGCTTATTTTATCCAGCGTGAAACGCGGAAAAACCTCCCGCGTCATGGACAGGTATCCGGCCACGCCGCACGATATTATCAGTAGCATGAGGATATTCGCCAAAACGGGATTTGAAAAAAGCAATTTCAGTGTCGTTTTGAACATATCGCCCCTACTCGTTCCCGGGGACGCCGTCCGCGCCCCCGCTTTTCTCGCCTGCAATCGCCGCGTGGACATTCATGCCAGCCACAAGCCCCCGGGGAAGTTGTTGGACCACGACAGATTCTCCCTCCGGCAACCCCGAGAGAACGATAACGCGGTCCCCCTCGACATGGAACGGTTTGACGGCGTGCCTGTGGAGAACTCCATCGCCGCCTATGGTGAAAACGTTGTTGCCGAATTGCAACGCGGAGAACGGAATGTTGAACACCCCTTTCAACGGAGCGCCACTGAACACCACCTCGCAAAACATCCCCGGCAGCAACGGAAAGGACTTCGGTGCGTTTCCATTGTATTTGGAGGGGACCACCCGGATTTTCAACGTGTCGGTCGTCCGGTCGTAGTCCTCCACGCCGACCACTTCGAGATCCCACGAGCAAACACCCGGATTCCGGAGCCAGCGCGCCACTGCCTTGACGGAGCCTGGAATTTTCAGCCAGTGCTCCTTGTCCGGACGCACCCCCAATATACTCAAAGCGTCGTCGGCGTTGACCGGAACGTCCAACATGGGCTTGGAGTCGTTGACGACATGGCATATCACCTTGCCGACACTAAGGTATTCGCCAACTTCAATGTCGCATTTGTCGACCCTGCCATCGATAGGCGACCGCACGGAGGCGCGGTCAAGGTTGGCCTTGGCTTCCCTGATAGCCGCCTCCGCCCTTTTGATGCGGGCCCGAGTCGCCTCCAAGTCAAATTTACGTTTCGAGAGGGCATTGGCGGTCTCGATGTATATTTTCTTTCTCCTGGAAACGGACTGCGCCGCCCGCTCGTACTCGCTTTTAGCGAAAACCTGCTTCTCAAAAAGCATTTTCGCCCGCTCGTAATTATCCTTTTCCAACTCGTAGTCGCCCTTCATCTCGGCGGTCATCGACACAAGGTCCTTGATGTCGGTCTCCGCGCGTTTCGCGTCGGACTTCAATATGGCCAGCTCGGCCTCCGCCTGCTCCACCGCCACCTCGTAGTCGGTCCCGTCGATACGCGCCAGGAGCTCCCCCTTCCTCACCAACGCGCCATCCTCGGTCCCGCGACCGCAGAAAACTACCTTGCCCGCCACTTGCGCCTTCAACTCCACGTTCTCCAACGAAGAGACCACGGCGAACTCCCTTACCAACGGAACCACGTCCTCCTTGCGCAACGGAACCGCCGTCAGAGTCCTCGCCCCCCCCCCTTTTTTGTTCGGAGGCGGCCGCCGTAGAGTCAAAAGCACGGCATACGTCCCGATACCCACAACAAAGACAAGCAGACATAAAAACGCCGTTTTCGCGACTTTGACGTTCATGCTTCCCCCCACTTGCGACCCAGCTTGGCGAACACCGGGTCCGCGATATGCGCGGAGACCCTGTCGACGACTTCGGGATCGCTCATGTCGAACCCCCTCATCCCCATCGCCGGCGGTGGACTCTTACGGAACATCACGCATTGTGATATCACAGTGACAAACCACATCTCCACTTCCTCCTCCGAGACATCCTCGGGAAGGGCCGCCCTGACCAATCGCTTCAAGCGCCTCTGGATTGGCTCCATGTACTTCTCAAACATTATGGGGAACAGCTCCGATGGCGCGTCCAATTCGCGGAAAACCAAATTCGAACGAGCCATCTGCCGACCTAGCTCTCCTCCTTCGGCCGAAATAAACCTGCGAATAAAGCCACGCACGGCATCCCTCCACCCCGACAACGTCGAAAATTCCTCGGGCAAATCGTCCCATTCCGCCATCGACATGGGACCAAACAAATAATCCACCACCTCCTCTCCTAGCCCTAGTTTGCCCTTGAAGTGGTAGTTCACAAGGGCCACGTTCACTCCAGCCTTGGAGCATATCTCCCGAACCGTGGTGGATCGGTAGCCCTTTTGACTAAACAGCTCCACCGCCACCTTCAAAATGCGATCCTTGGCGTTTTCCACGACTATCTCCATCTCGAATGTTGTTAAACAACAGTTTTAAACAGTAGTTTAACGCGTCGCCGTGTCTTTGTCAAGTTCCCGGAGGGCAAACCGCGCGACATCCGAAGAGAAGCGCATGGTGCGGAAAGGTTGACAAAGCGCGAAGTCGGTGTATGTTTTGTATCTTTTAATAGGGTGTCCAAAGCCTTCCATTGGGAGCTGGCCCGTTGCGGGTTAGCGTTGCGTGAAATTTTCTTTGGGGGGCAGGAGGTATCGATTTTTGTCAAGAACGCTAAAAACATCGTGGCTGCGCGACTTCGGATCACCTGGTCTCCGGGTAGTTTTTTGCAAGGCAGGCTTGATGGGGCTCCCCGCTTGCCTAGCGCTGCTCTTATTTTCCTCCTCCGACCTCGCCGCGGCGGTAAGTAACATCACGGCCAAGGAGGCTCGGGCCCAGGCCAACGCCGCCATGGCCCAAGGCGAATTCGAACAGGCCATAGAAAACCTCCAATATCTCATCCAGGCGCTTGGCGACTCTAGCAAAGAAGACACAAAGAGGATGATGGAGTCCATCTACTACAGGCTGGGGGTCGCCTTTTTTTTCACCGCACAATTCGACAGCGCCGAAAAAGCGTTCAAGGTCTACCTCAAAAAATACCCCCGGGGTGCCTACACAGCCGACGCGGACCTATACATAGCGGATTCCCTAAGATTCAGGGACAAGATCGACAAAGCGTTCACCGCCTACAAGCGCACCCTCAAGAAGCATGCGACCCAATATACCCGGGACCAGAAAACCGATATATACTGCGCCATGGTGCGTTGCAAAATAGCCAAAGACCAATGGGCTAAAGTGCCTCCCTTGATCAAGGAGATATTCAAGCTGGCTCCCGATGCCGAGCGGAAAAACTGGGCGGCTTGCATATTGACCATCAGCTATCTCAAGAAAATGGAGGTCAGCAAGGTCTTCGACATGATTCCGTTGCTCCTAGGAAGAAACTCGTTCGCTTCGCGTAGCGTGGCGCTCAACATGGAACTGCTAGCGGCTGGCGACAACCTGTTTTCCGAGGAGGAATACCGTAGGGCGTTGTGGATATACCGGATTATTTATCCCCATGACATGCTGGAAAACAACGCCGAGCGTTACTTGGCCTACCTCCGCCGCAAAGCCGAACTCCTCAAAAAGAGGACCGACGCCCTGAGAGCGCTCATGCGACTGCAGGAAAGAATCGGCGAGACCGAGGCGGAGCTGAAATCGCTGGAGGAAATCGACAACTACGATATAGAACTGTACACACGGATAGCTAAAGCCTACTTCGAGACATCTTTGTTCCGCGAAGCCCGCGATTTGTACCTCTACCTGAACGAAGAGGTGGAAAACCCCGAGTCCAAGGACGAGGATTTGTTTCTCGCTTTCCGTTGCTCCATGGCGTTGCGCCCCTTGGACGACGCGTTCAAGCTAGGCGAGCGCTATATGGACGAGTACAAAGGAAAAGGCAACTACTTCGATATTGTCACAATGACCATGGGAAAATTATACGCCCTGCTGGAGGACTGGCCCAAGGTCATATCGCACTACAAAAGAACGCTCGAAATAAAACCCGAACACGAAGACAGGGCGGAGTGCGAGTTTCTAATCGCGTACGCGTCGTTCATGGAGGAGGACTTCGACCAGACGATCTTCTGGCTCACCAAAATGGACAAGCAGAATCCCGACAATCCGCGGTACGTCGATTCCCTCTACTGGCTGGGAATGGCCTATATGTTCAGTAAAAACTACAAGGAGGCTGAGTCCTACTTCGAGGAATTGCTATCCACCGATCCGTCTTCGCAATACACGGAAGACGCCAAATACAGGACGGCCGTGTGCCTTTTCGGCCTCAGCAAAATGAAAGAGGCCGAAAAACACTTCAAGGATTTCGTCGCCCAGTATCCCCATAGCAAGCTCCTCGGGGAGGCGTATATGATGCTTGGCGACATAGCGGCGAGCGACGCCAGGCTGAAGGAGGCCGTGACCTACTACCAAAAGGTGGCAAACTATCCCATAAACGTCGAGCTATACAATTACGCAATGTTCCGTTGCGGGGAAATCCTCTTCCAGAACGAATTGAAATACGACAAGCACAAGAAAAAGCTGGTAATAGATTATGACGCCGTCATCAAGCATTTCAATGCGTATATCACTAGGAACAGGCCTGGCTCCAATATCCCGCAGGCCATCTTCTACATAGGTAGGAGCCTTTGGAACAAGGGCGAACGCAGCGGCGCTTTGGAACACTATTTGGACGCGGTGAAAAAATACGGCAACGAGGTGTCGGCATTGGGCGTGGATATGATCTTGGAGGAATGGATAGGCAAGGCCAACAGCCTGAAGGACCAAAAATTGAAGGAACGTACCTGGAATCAGGTTTGGGATCTTATCAAACAGGCTCGGAGAGAGCACAAGTCCGTTCTGGCGCTACGCCTTAAAAGAGCCCTCCTCTACAAACAAAACATCAGCGACGAGGAGAAAGCGCGCCTCATAAAAGAAATCGTGCAGCCACGCAATATCGATATTGCGACCCCCTCGACTTTGGTCTTCATTATGGATGAAGCCGTCAAGAAACACAGCATGGCGCTCGCGGAAGACGCGGCCAACACCATAGTCGATATCTTCACCGAAACGGATTATGCGTTGGACGCTAGAATGTTCCTAGCGAAACAAGCGATGAAGCGCAAGGATTACAAAACCGCGTTGAAACACCTGGGAGTCATACGAGAGGTCTTCGCCACAAACCTGCAGGCGGGTGAAGCACTTGCTATGATGGGAGACATATATCTCGAGAAGAAGGAGTACGACAAGGCGGAGAAGTGCTACAAAGACATACTGTCGGTCAAAGAGTGGAAGGGAAAACTATGGCCAAGGGCGCTTTATGGTTTAGCCCAGTCATTAATGGGTAGGAGAGAATATGCGAAAGCCTGCGTGCCGTTGGAACGCGTGTACATAATGTACGCTTTCTACAAGGAATGGTGCGCCAAAGCTTATTTGGCCCGTAGCCGTTGCCTAGCCAAAATGCGCGAGTACAGAAAGGCCGCGGCGATATTGCGGGAGATGATGAAACACGAGGACGACTACTCCAAATTCAAAGAATGGAGCGAGGCCAAGAAGGAACTGAGGAAGCTGGAGAGGAAAATATGACCGGAATCCACAGATACGTCACTGGGATAGCTGCAACCGCATTATGCGTCGCGCTTATCGCGCCAGCGGCCACTGCCGCCGGGAAGAAAAAAGTCACAAGCAAAAAGGCGGCGAAGAGCCGTTATGTTTCCCCGTCCAAATTGCCCAAGCAGCCCGCAATGGTGACAATCACAGGCGAAAAGTACCCGAAAACCCTCAATCTGGTCGCCCTCACCGACACGGAACTTCAATATGTAAAAGGTTTGAGGATAGAGAAAATCCCGCGGAAGGACATACAAAGCGTCAATTTTTTGTTCAACCGCTTCGACCCGTACAAGGTGAAGGTCTTCGAGCACCGAGAGCAGTTCGTTGAGGGCGCGGTGTATATCGTGCAAAACCTCGCGCCAGCGTTGAAATATATCAAGCTCCCAGACAACAATCTCGTGGGATATCTCTCGGACGCCGCCTACCTCTACTTGGACGCCGCCGCTACCCACGACGACAAAAAGGGAAGGCACTACGACCCGAAAAAAGCGCAAACGGAATACGTCAAGGCCTACAGTGTCTTCAAAAAAATAACGGAAGCGGACTGGTATTACGGTGCGACTCTAGCGCATCTCAATATGGCGTATTGCGCGCTGAAATTGAAAAAACGCGCCATCGCCGAAAAGCTTTTCAAAGAAATTGATCCGCCTGAAATAGACGACGCCGCGTTCGGTCTCTATTGGTTGGTGGACGGTATGATGAAGTTCGAGGATAAGAAATACCCGGAAGCGCTTGCGTCCGCCATAAAGGCTGTCGATTTCGATTCCAGGGACCTCCACGTCTTTCCCCAAGCGAGGCTTCTTACCGCGTATTGCTACGAGGACATGCTGGACTACTATCGCGCCAGAGACGCCTACTTCGAGGTGGCTAGATTGTTCCACGACACCCCGGAGGGGCGGATAGCTTTTTCCAGCATACAGTTCATCAGAGCGCGGAAACTCACCGACACGGCGGAAGCGGTTGGTATAGAAAAGGTGTTCTTCAACTCCGTGGAAGATGTCAATAAAACCATAGACGAATACATACCAAAGGCTAAAGAACAGGATAAGATCAGAAGAGAGAGGAAGAAAAGGCTCGAGGAGCAATGGAAGCGCGAAGACGCTAAAAAGAAGAAGCATTCCTAGATTTGATGCCGAACTGGGAGTGCGGGAAATAGGTCTATAATCCAAAAGGAAGGAGAAAAGTTATGTCGACACGCAGAATTCTGGCGATGGGTTTTATTCTCATGATTTCCTATTGCTGTTACCTGACGCTACAGGCTCAGGATGCGGCGGCCGGGGGCGCGCAGACTGTCACGAAAACGGAAAAACAGACTTTGGCGCCAAAGACCACATTATGGACCCTGATCAAGCAAGGGGGAGCCACCATGTTCCCGCTGGGATTGCTCGCCGTGGCAACCATAGCCTTGACCATCTATGGATTTTTAGCCACGCAGGAAAAAAAGATGCTCAATCCCCAGGTAATTCCCAACATTCAAAACTCCTTGGAAGCGCTCAACATACAAGAGGCGTCCAATATATGCGCCGGCAATCCTTGCCTTTTGACGAATATAATGCTTTCGGGGATACAGCGATTGTCAGACGGCTATTTGGACGTTGAGTCCATGGAAAAAGCAATGGAAGAGGCCTCCGTGGAAGAGACTTCCGCCGGATTGAAACCAATCAACTACCTTTCAATCATCGCGCAAATCGCACCGATGCTCGGACTGTTGGGTACGGTTAGCGGTATGATCAAAGCTTTCGGAAAGATCAGCCAAGGCGGAATGGGAAAACCCGAATTGCTGGCCGGGGACATCGGTGAAGCAATGGTAACGACAGCCGCGGGCTTGATAATCGGTATCCCGGCGATGTTCTTTTATTTCTTCTTGAAAGGCAAATATCTCAGCAACGTATCCAAGCTGGCGAGAATGCTGGGGAACTTGAGTCATGCGCTTGTCTCTGCTAGCAGAAGAAGCGAAAGCGCCGAACAAGAGGAAATAGAGGCTTGAATCTTACGGGTTGGCACTATATGATTGCCACTAGAGGAGTGCTGTGTCATGAAAATTGATTTGGGTGGCGGAGACGACGCCAGCTTTCAGATGGCGCCCATGATTGACATGGTGTTCCTTCTGTTGGTCTTTTTTATGATGGCATCCAGGATGTCACAACGGCAGAATATTCCGTTGAAAATTCCCGAGGCAACCAAAGCGGTCGTCCCGAAAAACCGGGCCAATCGCTGGATTGTGAATATTAAACCCGACGGCTCCTTGTTCGAGGGTGACCGACCAATCGAACTCAAAAACCTGGAACAACATGTCAGGGACAGACTCAAGGCCGACCCAAAAACGAAGGTGTACCTAAGAGCGGACAAGGACACCAAGCACAAATATGTCAGAAAGGTAATGGCGGCGATGGCTAAAGCCGGTGTCAGCGACTTTATCTTCGGGGTGTTTGTCAAAAAGGAAAAATAACCCGATATGGCTATGGCGTGATGCCAACGAGGTGTTGAAATGAAATTGAATATGCCGCAAATGGACGAGCCGGAATTGGACGTTGCGCCTCTTATCGACTTGGTGTTCCTCCTGCTGGTCTTTTTTATGGTATCCTGTAGTTTGGTCAAGTCCGAGGGCGACTTGGGACTACAGTTGCCAGGAATGGTGGCCCAGGCAGAAAGCGTGGACATGCCGGACGAGCAGATTATAGAGATTAAGGCCAATGGCAGGATTTACCTGAATAGCAGGGAGTATGATTCCTTTGCCAGCACCGAATTACCAACGCTTACCGACACGCTGCGAAGATACAAGGCCGCCTGCGACGCCGCTAAAACCAAGGCGTTGATCACTATCAGCGCTAGCGACGACACGAAACAGCAAAGAGTTATAGATGTTATGAACGCCTGCGCGGCGGCGCATATTAAGAACATTACGTTCTCTGGTGCCGAAGGGGGTAGCTGAGGAGGTGCGACTATGAATGAAGAACCAGAAAACACTATTGTTGCGGATGAAGAAGAGCCCGCATTGATGGCGGCTCCACAAACGGAGGCCGATCCAAGATCTTTGGCGGAGCTTGGCTCCATCAAAATGGCCCAGCAACGACGCCGACTGCTTTCCGTCTCTTTCATGACCGGAGGAATAGGACTCGTTGTTTCCCTCGCAGTGTTCGGCGGATATGTCATGATGAACATGCAAGTGGAGGAGAAAACCGTATTCGTGGCTCCTCCCCCTCCAAAAAGACGGTACGAGCCGAGAAAGCTCGAGCACAAAGTCAAGATTCAAAAAAGACAGCGAAGCTCCAGCCGTCCGACGATAGTCCCCAGATTGGTGGCTATGAAAAAGACGAACATGACGCTACCTAACATCCAAGTCGACCCTAAAGTCATAAACACCAGCTTCCAACCTAAATTCAAATCGGTCTCCGGAAAAGGCGTGGGAGTCGGCCTTGGCAATGGTTACGGGCTCGGAGGTTTTGGACAGGGTGTCAATAAATTCAACTTCTTTGGAATACGCGGTAAAAGCGATAGAATCGCCATCCTCGTGGATGTCTCGGTCAGTATGGTCGAGGAGGAGAAGGGAGGTGTGGCTGGATACATGCGGGTTAAAAATCGCATAAACAGAGTGGTGGACGCGTTAAACGAAGGGGCCCTGTTCAATGTTATTGTCTTCGGTGACGCTGCGGATGCGTGTTTCCATTCGCTGGTTATAGCTAACACGAAGAACAAAAAGGAAGCGAAAAATTACCTGCGCCCTTTCAATACGGAAGGAAACTGGGGGTGCGCCACGGGGAACATTCATTCCGATGGAAAGGGCTTGCGCGCCCAAGGTGGTACGACGCGACTCGACTTGGCGTTGACCGCGGCCTTCCAGCAGGGCGCCGACACAATATTGATTATCAGCGATGGCGCGCCTATGGTTCTAAGGGGAGTGACACCCGACGAAATGAGGGCGTATTCCAACAAAAAGAGGGAGTGGGAAAAGGCAAACTCCGCAAAGATAAAGGCATGGGAGGAGTCGCAATCCTCCGCCCCTTCGACCCCTCCTAAAATGGTCAAGGTATGGATTCCCCCGAAAAAGGGGCGGCCACCAAGGAAAGGTCCTCCCCGGGAGGGAGAGCCTCCGGATCAAGGCACCCCGGCGGTTCCAGGGCATTATGAATGGCGAAGCTCTTCCTCTTCGGGTGGACATGGTGGACGGCGTAGGCCAACTTGCCCTATTAAGCCACCCAAGCCAAGATACTGGACACTGGCGGAGTTCTTAAAGCACCTAAAATTGCTGCACGAGCACTACTACCTCAAAAAAGGAAAGAAACGTCCGGTAATTCATTGTATTGGATACAAAATTGACCGGGCCGGCAATAAATTCCTCAAAGCGTTGGCGAAAGAATACAAGGGTAAGTATAGGAGAGTTCAAACACTAAAGGCTCGTTGACGATTATGCTTCATTCTATTAAAACTTTCGTTTTGACCGCAGTGGCAACCTTGGTGTGTATTGCCGCCACGGCAGCTCCTTACAAAATACTCGAACTCAATATCGTTCGGGAAGAGGAAGGAACCGGGAAAACCATATTCACCGTCCATATGCTTCCGGGAGAAACCAAGAAATTCGATAAAATTGAATACATTGTCGTGTACCACCAGGATTTCCCTTTCGAAGACTCGAGGGGCAATAAATACCATAAAATACACGAGCCGGCAAAGTTCAAATACACGCGTAGGGATGTGAAACTGGTCGAGGATTTAGACAACTATGTCAACTTCAGGGTACCCACTAGCCGCGAACGCTTGAGAATAATTTACGGACAATTCGCCTTTCACGCCAAGTATCCCATAACGGAACCTAGAATGATAATACGGGCATACGAGGACGGTGAAATTGTTTGGGAGCAGGAAATCCGCACGGACAAGGCGTACATATGGGACGATAAAAAAGGGTCATTGGTGGTTAAACCCCCTAAACAAAAACGATCCGTGCCCCAAAAAAATAATTGAATCTTCACTTGGAGGATCCACTATGTTATTACGATGTCTTATGTTCATCCTAGCTTCGATAACATGCGGAACGCTTCTCTCGCAGGATACCTCTAAAACCGAGCCAACCTCCACCGAGCCCAGCCTGAACACGGACGAGCTCTACACGCTCCAGCAACATTATCGACAAAAAAAAGAGGAATTGTTCGCTCCATTCGATAAAAAACTCGAAGCCATGCTCAATGCCCGCATCGCCGCCGCCCAAAAGAACCGCGCCGAAATGAGAAAGCGAGGCAATATAAAAGGCATGGCTGTTGCTAAAAAAGCTATCTCAATTTATTCGAAAGCGTTGGAAGAACTCAAGGAAAAGCACGAATTCACCTTCCCGAAGAAAATCCGGAAAGAACTCAGAGAGGAGGTGGCGGCTTGCGCCAAAGAGAAAGATGCTATATTGGAAAAGGCTAAACAACGCGCCAAAGAGTTGAAAACCCAATACCGCAAGAAGTTCGCCGAAATTTACAAAACGCTATGCGAGGACAACGCACCATCGGAAAAAGAGATAAATAAACGATTCCTGGAGTTCCTGACATCCAATATCGAGCTCCCAAAACCCCCTCCAGAACAACAAACCAACGCCGCCACACCGGACGAACTCGCCGAACTTGGCGTGACTCAGGATCAAGAAGCCAAAAGGAAACAACTCAACCCTATCATCGCCTCAAAGGGTTCTGGAAGCCATTGGGTCCCAGTTGGAAAATGGACGGGGAATATGATGGGAATGGATGTCGTCGAATTGGCACTGGGAGACAAATCCGACACTTTCGAGTGGACTCAGTTCTCGGCGCTAGCCAACGAGGACTCAACCCTCAAATACGAAGTGATAAAGCCTTTGCCTCACAACCCCGCCTTCGCGTACAGACTTAAACGAATCTCAGGATATGGAGGAGTGGCGGTAATGGAATGGCCCTCCCCGCACAACTCTTGGAAGCTTATTTTCAGGACTGACAAACCGCAACCCTCCGAATCAGACTTTCCCCTGAAACGAGGCTTTGTCCTACAAGTAAGTTTGCCAGAAAACGAGCTGAAAAAGGCTTTCGGAGCCAACTGCTACGACTCGGAGAATGGTGGGGCTGGTGCCGCCGCGCCTAAAAAGAACGTCAAAAAAGTGCCCATCGAGATATATTCCCATCCAGCGGGGGCGAAAGTGTATGTCGACGGAAAACCGCTCATCATGAAGAAAAAAAACGTCGCCACACCGTGCAAAGTCCTGGTCCCGGAAGGTGGTTGCGCCATAAAACTCACCATGCTGGGATACATTCCCAAGATTTTCCCAAAATACATGGCCAAACAGGGTGCCGTTATCAAAGCCTCTTTGGAAAAGGATCCGTCTTTCGAGGTGTATAAGCGGAATATAGCGGCAAATGCGCCTGAATGGACCGACACACGGATTGCCCTCGCCCCGGGAGACAAGGTGATAATCCAAGTTAAAGGCCGCTGGTGTTGCGTTAGAAGCACCAAGGGTAAATGTGGTCCCAGGGGAATTCCAAACGATACCGCTCACTACCAATATTACGCCGACGCTTCCAAGGACTTGAGAAAAACCCAAAGCTACCCATATGGCGCTCTCTTGATGAGAATAGGAAAGGATGAACACGCCACCATACGCTATATCTCAAAGCAAACCATCAAACTCTCCGTCCGCAAGGGAGGCCCTCTTTTCTTCGACATCAACGAGAGGGAAGGGAAACCCAGAAAAAACAATAAGGGCCAGCTCGGCCTGACCATAATGGTTAAAAGAAAAAAATGACTTCCAGCGCAGACAAACGCCGAAAAATGGCCAGAGGACGCGCTAACAGGCACTTCGACCTCTCCAAAGTAGTCGCGGTGTTCCCGGAAGAGAAACTGGACTCCATCCTCGAGACGGTGGAAAAACCTTTGCTACTGGTTTTGGACGGTATACAGGACCCGCATAATCTAGGCGCGTGCCTGCGAGTTGCGGACGCCGCGGGAGTGAATGCCGTTGTCGTCCCTAAAAACAGAGCCGCCTCCATAACCCCAACAGTTCGAAAAATCGCCTGCGGAGGTGCGGAAAACGTAGTCTTCGTGCAAGTCGTGAACATCCCAAGGACTCTGGAGAAAATAACGCACCAAGGAGTCTTTATACTTGGCACCTCCGATAAGGCGACCAAATCGCTGTATGACTTTGACTTGACAGGACCAACGGCTATTGTGATTGGCTCGGAGGCCAATGGTATGAGGCGATTGACATCCGAACGTTGCGGTGCGTTGGCATCCATCCCCATGAGCGGAAAAGTCGAATGCCTCAACGCCTCGGTCTCAGCGGGAGTGGTTTTGTTCGAAGTAGTGAGACAACGGAAGATGCTCGGAGAGCGTTCATGAAAAATATATTAAAACTAAAGCCAGCCGTCCTCACTCTTTTTTCCGCGGCGTTATGCGTGGCGGCAATTCCCTCCTTTGCAAAAGAACATAAAAAACATGTAATATTGACAAAAAAGCCGATAGAGCAGTTCGACAAGATATACTTCCCGAAAATAAAAGACTACAAAGCGAACTTGGAGTGCATCTCCTTGGAACGTTATTTCACCGCTGGGGATTTTGCCAAATTAACTTTCAGACTCCACAACGTCGACTCCAAACCTCTCGTCGTTTACGAATGGCTGGAACGCTCCCCGGACAACCTGAGACTCTATTTCTACAAAATGAAAGAAGGCGAACAAGCCCCGCCTCCATTGCGAAAATTCACCCCGTTAATTCCAGATGTCGGAAAAAAACCCAAAAGAATGACGCTGGAGCTCCAACCCCGAAATGCCGTCCTGGTGGATAAGTTGCTCCCTTTCATCCGCCTGCTCGATGTTAAAAAACCAACAGCATTCCTTGTTTTCGCCACACTAAATCTAAGATCCATATCGGCGCGTTCTGGTATCATTAAAATATTCGTGCTCCCGCGGGGAAAAACACACTGAGGGCTTCACGGCCTCCGACTACGCCCCCCCTTGAACGGAATTCCCGCGTCATTGACCAAGTTCAACCCTTTCAATCCCGCGTCGGCGCACGCATCGAGAAGCCGTACAAGTTTGTCATGCTTGGCGTTTGGACCGCAATTCACCACCACCGTATGCTCGGGATCGTCGTTCGCCACCTTGCGCAAGTACCCGAATAACTTCTCCTCGTCAATACTGCTCCCCATAAATCCGTAACGCCCCTCACCATCAACGGCGCGGACATCCACCACAAGAGGCATTAGCAAGTTGGTGGGGGCACGGTCTGGCCCGGAGGGAAGGTCAGCCTTCAAAAACACATCCTCCACAATAGGCTTCTGCGTGACGATAAAATACACTAGCAAAAGAAACACCACATCGATCATCGACGATAACGGAATTTCCGCCGTCCCTTCAGCACCTGACCTCTTCCTACGCATCATTCACCTCCTTGTTGCTACCTACGACCCGCTAAAAACAAGCATATCAAATAAAAACGAAAAATCAAGTAAAATCGCCAAAATCGTCCGAGTCCGATACCCCTCGGGTTGACTTCAACCTTGACGGAGGCTATTGTTCTGCTTTGGTTGCGGTCCCTCCCAATGCGGGGATACGCGCGGGTTTGGATAGCGTACCGACAAACGATGAGGGGATTTTCTTGGAACAAGGATTGAACCAATCTCAAACGCTGAGGCAGGAACAGGTTCTAGCGCCTCAACAGATACAATCTTTGGAGGTGTTGCTGGCTCCGTTGCAGGAGTTGCAAGCAAAAATATCCGCGGAGATGGTGGAAAACCCCACGCTGGAACAGGAAACGCCAGGCAACGAGGACTTGGCTGGCGATCTTCTCGCCAACACCGAGGCATCGCAATTGGCCGACACCGAATCGGAACGTAAAAACAGCGATGACGACGGAATCGCCGAAATTATGCGGCTGGCGGAATCGTGGCGGGAATCAACTCCAATTTTCAACCCGTCGGAACGCTTCACGAGCGAGGATATGCAAAAACGCCAGTTCCTCTTCGACTCCCTTACCGAGGAACCCTCGCTACAGGAAATTTTGCTGGAGCAATTGCGATTCGCCGATGCCGACGACAAGACCAAGCGTCTTGCCGAATTGATTATCGGGAGTATTGACGACTCCGGATACCTGCGTAGCATCTTAGCGGATTTGGCCACGGTAGGTGGATCATCCTTGGAGGACACCAAAAAAGCTCTCAAGCTAGTGCAGTCTTTCGACCCACCTGGAATAGGCGCGTCCGATTTGAAGGAATGCCTGCTTCTACAACTGGAACGGCAAGGAAAAGGACGTTCCGATTTGGCCAAGCTTGTTAGAAACCATCTAGACGAAGTCGCCGCCAATAAACTCCCCAGAGTCGCTAAAAAAATGGGAATTTCTATGGACCAACTCCACGAGTTGCTCGACGAATTGAAGTCCTTGACCCCCTATCCCGGATCAGCTCTGGCCTCGGCGGCACCTTTGTATATCGTTCCCGAAGTGTCCATTGAGGAAGACAACGATGGCGTTCTGACAGTCAAGGCGAATTCGGACCACCTTCCGAAACTCAGAGTGTCCCAATACTACCTTAACCTGCTCGAGGACCCAGCCATCTCCAAAGAAACGAAAGACTACATCCGAGCCAAACTCGCGAACTCAAAAGCCCTCATCAAAAGCATTTCGCAGAGACAAAGCACCATCGCTCGAATAGCAGAAGTCATACGGGACGAGCAGTACGACTTCTTCAAAGAGGGGGTCGACAGGCTCAAACCGCTCACAATGCAACAAGTGGCGGATAAACTAGGCCTGCACGAAACCACCGTCAGCCGCGCCATTGCCAACAAGTACCTGCAAACACCATGCGGCCTACTACCATTCAAATTTTTCTTCTCGACAGGGTACCAGTCCAGCGATGGAGACGAGATATCCAGCCGAGGAGTAATGGAGAAAATCAGAAATATGATTGCTATGGAAAATCCCGAAAAACCGCTATCGGACCTCCAAATAGCAAAAATGCTGAAAGAGGAAGGCCTCTCGGTAGCTAGACGTACCGTCGCTAAATACAGAGAGGAAATGGGCATCCCGTCGTCGCACCTGAGAAAAGAATACTGAAAAATTCAACTCAATGGTTTTTATATGGAAATCAAGACGGAAATAGAAAAAGAGCAGGCTTCGAACGAAGCATGGCGGACAAGCCGAAAAATCCTTTCGGCGGAAATCGCGGCAACCATTTTGGCGGGAATATTCTACGCCACGGCGTTTCCACCGCGGAACTGGGAATTCGCCGCGTGGATGGCATTGGTGCCACTACATTTCATCGTGGCTCGCTCTACGCCTAAAAGGGCTTTCGGGCTGGGGTTTTTGTGGGGATGCGCTTGGGCCTTTCCCTCTTTTTTCTGGTTACGCGAAATCGCGACTCCAATTCCGTTCGCCATCGCCCCGGTTTTGGCTTTCTTCCCAGCGGTATGGGCTGGATTAATTCCGGTTTTGACGAGACACATTCTTGTGCCTACGAAAATCCAACTCGAAGGCTTCGAAGCGGAAACCGCGTACAAGCCCTCGGGAATTCGTCAAACCGCGTTGGCATTAGTCCTGGCGGCCGGATGGTGTGCGCTGGAGTGGATTCGAAGCTGGATATTCACGGGGTTGCCATGGAATCTCGCTGGAGCAAGCCAATGGAAAATTATCCCGATGATACAAATCGCCGAGTACACGGGGGTTTTCGGAATAAGCTTCCTAGTGGTGTATGTGAATGTCGCGGGGTCAATGGCCTTAGCCAGCGTGCTAAGCACGCTCGGAACGGGGCGATACCGCCGTCCAGTCCCACTGATGGCTGGAATGGTAATGGTAATGTCGGTCGCGCTGATTGGGTTCAAATCAATGCTCTCGTGGAATGCCTCCCGAGGCAAGGGGGAATCCAAACGCTACTTGAACATTGTCGGTATCCAAGGCGACATACCACAGTGCCGCTTCGCCTCCGAAGAGGAGGCGGACAAGGTCCTGGACCAATACTCGCGCCTTTCGGAACTCGCTCTACTCAACAAACCCGACGTAATGGTGTGGCCCGAAACGGCGGTGCCTCTTTCATTCCGAAGTCCTAACGGATACGGTGAAAAATACCGTACAGTGGTGGAAGCCTTGGCAAGACAAGGAAACACGCGCGTCATTCTTGGAACGATAGACTACGACTTCGACCATTTGGCGTCTTATAGAGAAGCAAAAGATGTCACTGCTTGGAATACGGTTTTCATGATTGGACCAGACGGCAAGCTGGCGGACAGATATGACAAAACGCACCTGGTCCCCTTCGGCGAATATGTTCCCTTGGGACGCTTCTTCCCGTGGCTGGTGGACCTGATCGGAATGGGACGTGGGTTGTCGCCAGGACAACGGCACACCGTTTTCGACCTGGGAAAAGGGGCCCGCGCTGGAGTGTGCGTCTGCTACGAGGATGTTTTCCCCGAGATAACGGGGGCTTTCGTTCGCAACGGCGCGAATATTCTTCTGGATATAACGAACGATGCATGGTATCCCACAAGCGCGGAGTCCGAACAACATCTGGCTAATGCCATTTTCCGGGCCATTGAGACCCGCCGTCCGCTGGTTCGAGTCGGGAACAACAACGGAACTTGCCTCGTGCTCCCAAGCGGCATCGTCGCCGATAGCGTCGTTTCGAAAACTGGCCCCGACGGAACAATGATACCAAAGCCAATGGTTAAATGCCGGGGCTTCGCCCCGTTCAAAGTGAGGTTCGACCCACATACCCCTCTTACATTCTACTCCAAATACGGCGATGTGTTCGTGTGGCTATGCGCTATTGCCTGGGGCGCGGCGTTATTGATAGCCGCTTGGAAATGGCGCGACAAAAGACGGTTTCTCGCGGCGGCTTTCAAGCCGGCTCTTGGTATCGTTCTATGCGTTAATTTCGCATCCTGGGCCTTTAGTTCGGATTCCTTGCCTTTGCTTTTGAAGCGAATCCTCGTTGATGGCGACCAAAATCCCGTTTTCCTCGCTACCGGCATAGACCGGTTGCTCGACAAACAGGTCCCCCCGGGAAATATCGCCGTGCGATTCGAGGGATTCGACCCACACTTGAAAGACGGGGATATCGACATCCCAATATTGCTGTACGAGCGGATGGTTTACCATCGCTATCCCAACGCGGTGTTCGCGGCCCCCGACAACAAAGCGGTAAATGTGGGAAAAGATATGCTGGACGGCTCCTTCCACCCCGATGCGGCGTGGTTGTCTAAACACGACGTAGTGGCAATGGTGATTTTCCATAAAGATACGGAGGGGCGTATCCGCGTGGCGGTGGAGCCAAAAAGACTGGAACGAAATGAGTGATATTGCCTCGGTGGAAATCGTCGACAGCGTGGAAAAAAACGCGTTCATCACCTTGTACCGGGAAGCTGGTTGGTGGCGGGAGGAATATGACAAAGATCCTTCGTTTATCGATGGAATCGTCTCGGGATCCCTCCTCTTCGCCGTCGCGATTTCCGCGGATCGACAAATGGTCGGCATGGCTAGGGCGGTTTCAGACGGATGCAGCGACGCCTACATTCAGGACGTGGTAGTGGCCCGCGATTTCCGCGGACGAGGAATCGGCGCTAGACTAGAACGTCGATTGATTGAGGAACTCCTCAAGCGGGGAGTAGATTGGATAGGCCTGATAGCGGAACCGGAAAGCGTCGAATTCCATCGTCGCCAAGGGTTTGCGGTAATGGAAGGGCATGTGCCGATGCTTTTTAACGCTAGCGAATTTCGCGGAGGAAGTTGAACGTGACCACGGGCATCTATTCAGGAATGACTGTAAAAATCGACAAAGTGTCTATCTCCCGTCGCCCTCCGGGCTATGGAGAACTTGTGATTAGGCGACAGGCCGCCGGAGTCGGGACCCCCTCCGCAAAGCCGGAAAGGTGCCTGCGGCACGGAGGGGTCCTACCCGAGTAACGACGGGCCTGAGTATCGGGCAACATGCGGAACTGACCCCAAACATCCTAAAAAAAGGCAACCAAATGAACATGAAATTGTCAACGATTATTCAACAACTCCTGTTTGGCGGCTGCGCGCTGGCCGCGACTTCCGCGATTGCTGGTGACACCACGAAAACGCGGGACGCGCCCCCAACCATACTAGCCGCCATTGAAACTGGATTCACCAATGCGAAAACCTTGACCGCGGACTTCACGCAAACGAACAAAATAAGCCTGTTCGACAAACCAATAGTCTTGAAAGGGACGCTCCGAATCGATTTCCCCGACGGGCTGGAATGGAGGGTGCTCTCCCCAATGCGGAGCACTGTGGCTATAAAAGGCGACAAAGCCGAAACCTGGGACGAGGCTACAGGGGAAAGAAAAGTCTTTTCGCGGTCGGAAAACCCGATGATGAGTTTGATGTGGAAACAGTTGGGCGCTTGGTTGATGGGACGCTACGAGGTGCTGTCGGAGGATTACAATATCGAGACCTCTCCAAAATCCTCCCCCGAAGCGCCGGTTCTTGTCTTCCGCCCAAAAAACAAGCTGATAGGCAAAGTCGTCGCCAACGTAACCCTTGCCTTCGCCAAATCCAATGGCATGTTTCACTTGTCGACGGTGGTAATGCGGGAAAAAGGTGGCGATTCCACTACCATTGTCTTTTCAAATACCAAAGTGATACGAACAAACAACGAAGACTCTACAAAAAGGTTGCCTAAAAAGAGCTTGCGGAAAAAGCCGAAAACGGGCCGGTGATCCCTCTTTCGCTAGAGCGGTGGCGGATAACACGGAGGACATGTTGGCTACGAGCCACCGAGGTCGGGACTAGCACTCCCGGCTTCAGTCAAATTGCGGAACTGAGTCCAGATATTCGCGCGCATGCTCACAAAATCCTGGATATGACACCGCTAAAAACAGATTTAACCCAATGATTCTTAAACACTTACCAATTATTCAGTGAGCCCTATTATATGGACAAAGGCAAAGACAAAAAAATACCATCCGGCAAGACGGGACTGCCCAGAATATTCAGGGCGTTTTCATTTTCTTGGTCGGGATTCAAGGGAATGTGCGGGGAAGACGCTTTCCGGCAGGAATTGGCGCTACTGGCAATTGGCGTTGCGGTGCTATTCGTAATCGGAACACCCCTGCCGATGAAGCTAGTAATGTTGGCCTCGCTCTTAGCGGTTCTAGCGGCGGAAACGTTGAATACGGGAATTGAGAATTTGGTGGACATGGTAACCTCCGAATACGACGAGAGGGCGAAATTGATAAAAGACATGGGAAGCCTGGCCGTGCTGCTAAGCTTTATGGCAGCCATCCTAGTGTGGTGCGCGGGATTGGCTATGGCTCCATCGCTTTTCCCGGATAACTACGGGAACACCCACCCAAACAGCGAACGAACGGAGAGTGGAAAATGACGGAATTGTTAGCGGGACATGTGGAGCAATTAGCCACTCACGCCCACTTATGGGGTTTTTTGATGATCTTCGCCTTCATGGCGGTGGAAAGCTCGTTTATCCCGTTTCCAAGCGAAATCGTGATGATCCCAGCGGGATTCATGGCCGCTAGAAGCGAGCTCTTGTTCGGAATCCCGACCGTGGACATGACGGTGGCCATCGCATGTGGAACCCTCGGTTCCCTAGCCGGAGCGTATGTAAACTATTTTATCTCCCTCTGGCTGGGACGCCCCCTGTTGTTCAAATATGGCCAATACGTGTTCCTGAAAAAAGATACGGTGGAAAGCGCCGAGGCGGTGTTCCGGAAATACGGCGACATAACGACGTTCGTGTGCAGGCTTTTGCCCGCCATTCGACAACTCATCTCGATTCCGGCGGGATTATCCCGCATGCCCTTGGGAAAGTTCAGCGTCTACACCGCGGCGGGAGCGGGAATATGGTCCGCCATACTCGCGTGGATAGGATGGTCGCTGGCGTCCTTGGCGAAGAATATGAGCTATCGGGAAATGGTATTCAAAGGCCGCGATATGCTACGGGCACATTTCCTTTGGATAATTCTCGGATTGATTCTGGCTGTGGCGGCCTACGCCTTAGTCCATAAAATCGTAACGAAAACCGCGAAACGCTCCGTCTAAAAAAGGTGCCTCGTCGGCAGAAAAAGTGGGTGGCGCAGGCGCAAAATGAGGCTACACAATCCGACACCCAAATAGATTTCCCTTTGGGAAACGCCCCCTCACCCCTGAAAGGGGGGCGTTTTTCAGAGGAAAATCTAAGCGATAGCCCACAACTGCGGAAGAGCCAATCTTATTTTATTTTTGCGTTTTTAATGGACGTTCTCCATTTCTTAGCATCATCGTCCATTTCTTTTGTATATTTATCATAAGCTATCCGATATAATCCCCCATTGACCGCAAACAATTTTGCGACTTCATATGTTGGAGGATAAATGCCGCTGCCTTGATGCGACCATTCATATACAATGCTGTCGTCATTTTCTTCAATTATTCTCCATTGAAAATCTTTACTGTTAGCACGAAGTTGTTCCTTAATTATTGCGACATATTTGGATAATAATTTTTTGTCAAATTGAAATATATATTGCTCTGTGACTAATTCCGTCCATTTTTCCACGGACTCATTTAGTGGAACATATTCGTTTATCTCCTGTTGCTGGTTTTTCCCCCCGTATCCCCACTTCCATTTTTCTTTGGAGAGAGTTGTCTGGAAATACTTTAGAGACACAACATTATTGTCATGATTTAAATAAGGCGCACAGCCAACGAGACTAGAAATAAAAATTGAAATTATCAAAATAGAGACTAGGGACAGGTTAATAGCACACCAGCATGAACAGACCTCCTGAAACAGCCGAAAACCCTTCATTGTATTTTCCACGGTCACAATCTCTATACCGGACAATACTGTTTCTGTTTTTTTCATTTTGGCCTTTCTTTCGCTGTATACCATGGGTGTTCCCCAAGAACTATTGGAGTCAAACATCCGCTATTGATTTTTCTGTATCCTCCATTTTTCCCTGCGTCCCATGGCGCGGATAAGCTACCAGCTTGCTGCGGATATCGCAAGTCCCTGTTCTTTCTCCACTATGTACTATGCAGGCATTGCAGGGGCATGCAAGATGGCCTTTATTAACCTGTCCCTACACTTTAAAAGGAAAAAACCATAAGCCAAGCCTTTCTCTTGAAATTACTTTCTTATAGAGGCCTACTGAAAAAATCGGAAACGTGCCGATCCCTCCGCCGCCTTCCAGGCGATAGAGGACTTGTGATTAGGCGACGAGCCGCTCTTTCCGTTCGCTTTGCGAACCCTTCGGGCTTTGCGGAAGGACGCTTCGCGCTTGATGGACTAGGTGTCCCTAGCGTAGCGCTGGACACCTTTAAATCACACGAACGTGTGTCACGGAATTGGCAAGTGCCTCAAAATGCTAGTCGGCTCCAAGGTTTTTGGGAGATCTGCTACCAAAACCTTGGAGATGACACCATTGAAAACAGGCTTAACCCAATTAAAATTAAACACTTGCAAATTATTCAGTGAGCCCTACCTAAGCCCCTAGGAAAAATGGCGGGACAGGCTTACCGCTTCCGCTTGCGGAATCTGCGCGCTCCAGGGGAGCCTTGCCCTATAGGATAACCTGCTTGACAATTATTAAGCAAGCCCTACCATGTACGAACAAATCAGCCAGCTAGGAGGGCACAGTGAGTTTAAACATTTCATCGAAGATTGCGCAGGGAATCCGACTTCATTTGGCGGTCACTACAAGTGCAGTGGTTACGTGCTTTTTTTCGGGATGCGACGAGCGAAAGGGCGCCCAATGCGAGAAAAAGGCGCGATATGCTTGGGAGCACCCCAAAAACTACATAGCCGACGAGACGAGGGCGGAATACGACAAGCGAATGGCCTGGTGGGCCAAGGCTAGATTCGGCATGTTCATCCATTGGGGCATATACTCCGTTCCCGCTGGCGAGTGGCAGGGACGGACAAACTATGCGGAATGGATTATGAACCGCGGGCATATTCCCGTGTCCGTCTATGAAAAGTTCGCGGCGAAATTCAATCCTGTCAAGTTTAATCCGAACGCATGGGCGGCAGCCGCCAAAAACGCCGGCATGGAATACCTGGTGATAACAAGCAAACACCATGACGGATTCTGCATGTTCGATTCCCGATTCACCAAGTATGATATCATGGACGCCACACCGTTCAAGCACGACGTAATTGGAGAGTTGGACAAAGCCTGTGCCAGGCAAGACGTGAAGTTCTGCGTCTACTACTCGATAATGGACTGGCATCATCCCGACTACACTCCTAGGAGGAAATGGGAAAAACGTTCTGCGGAAGGCGCGGATTACGACCGGTATGTCGACTATATGAGGAAGCAACTAGCGGAACTGATCTGTCGCTACCACCCCTATTTGATATGGTTCGACGGCGGTTGGGAGCCTACATGGACCCATGAGCGGGGAGTGAAACTCTACAACTACCTTCGTACGCTCGACCCCGATCTGATAGTAAACAACCGCTTGGACAAAAGTCGCTCGGCCGCTAAGGACGGTGTCCACGCAGGCGATTTCGGCACGCCGGAGCAGCACATACCCGCCACTGGAATGCCCAAGGGGATGTATTGGGAAACGTGTATGACCATGAACAGGCACTGGGGCTGGAACAAGAGGGACGGGAATTTCAAGACCGTGGGGGACCTCGTACGGAAACTTGCGGATATCGCCAGCAAGGGCGGCAACTTCCTCCTCAACGTTGGCCCCAAACCTACCGGGGAATTCCCCGAAGAGTCCTTGACAATATTGCGCGGTATAGGTCAATGGATGAAAGTCAACGGGGAGTCGATTCGGGGCACCACAGCAAGCGTGTTCAAGAACCTTTCCTGGGGGCGCTCGACAACAAAGGAGCGAACCCTATACCTTCATGTTTTCGAATGGCCCGAAAATGGCGTACTGGAGTTGCCCGGGCTCCTTTCGAAGCCGGGAAAGGCGGAGCTTCTAGCTAATGGCCAGCAAGTCGACGTGATACTGAAAGGGGCCTACGGTGCCACTCTGAAGCTTCCGGAGCGCGCCCCGGATCCAGTCGACAGCGTCATCAAACTGACATTCGCCGTTGCGCCAGTAGTCGCCAACGCCCCCGATATAAAAGGGAGGGCGCGCTTTGCCGATAAAACTACCGTGGAGATTGTTCCGCAACTCGGCTTGGAGGCTCGGTATACCATGGATGGATCGGAGCCGATTCCCTCCAGTCCCGTCTACAAACGCCCTTTGGAAATTGACAGGACACTTGTAATCAAAACTCGCTCATGCTTGAAAGGGAAAATGGTTGGCCCGACTAAAAAAGCGGAATTCGAAAAACTGACTCCCCTCAAAGCAGTGCGTCTTGAAAATACAGCGCCAGGATTTGAGTACAAAGTTTATCAGGGAGCATGGCACGAACTTCCGGACTTCTCCAAGTTGAAACCAGTTTCGGAAGGCGTGGTCGATTCACTTTCCATTCCCAAGTCGGCACGAAAGCTAAGCGAGAATTACGCAGTCGTATTCGTGGGATATATCGACGCACCCCAAACAGGACTTTACACGTTCCATTTGACTAGTGACGATGGCTCGGAAATGCTTTTGCACGGAAAAACGCTCATTTCGAACGACGGGGAGCACGCCTCCGAAACGAAAAGCGGCATGGCAGTGCTAGAACGTGGCCTACATCCGGTCGAAGTAAGATTCTTCCAAAGCGGAGGCGATATAGCATTGGAGCTAGAAGCAACACAGCCGGACGGGAAGAAAGGAGAGCTGAAAACGCGTTGCCTATGCCGCTAACAAAGTAAAACGAGATCAGCGATACGTTCGCGGTTCTCGCGGAATTGGCAAATGCAACAAACTGAGCGGAAAAGATTAGTCGGCCCCAGGAGCTTTGGGTGGATTACTCCTAAAACTTTGGAGATGCCACAGGTAAAATGTAATTCAACCCAATAGTAATCAATCGCTTGCCAATTATTCAGCAGGCTTTGGTGTACATTGAATTATCACGGGAGGCTCGGGACATGGACATGAAGATCCCAAGAGAATTTGACATAGACTCGTTGCCGAATATCGCCAGCGAACTGGAAATGGACGCAGACGGAGTGGACCTGCGCGCGATGATGGATCGCTTGAGCGCCCTCATCGAATGCGTCGAGGAGAATCGACTCAACGCCCTGTTGAATTTCCCCCTTTACGGCTTGCTATTGCACGACCTGTCCGGGCTGGGATGCCTGTCGAAGAACGCCGCAATGTTCGCGGGTTTTCTTGAGGAATATACCGAAACGCTCGACAAATTGGATTTGTGGATAGCCGAGGCCGCGTTCGACGATGGGCCGGGCGCCCCGTCAATCACAAACCTTCCAGGGCTGATAAACGCTATCCGGACAACTAAAGGCTTTGACACCAAACACGCATCCGCCCTGGACAGCTTGTCCGACCTCCTTCCCGATGTCGACGCCAACCTCGAAACAGTAGCCCGGAGAATCTTGGGTATATCCTGATAGGCGGCTCACTGTCTCAGTCGTTTCTCCGCATTTCTCCACGTGTCTATTCGGCAGAAGGTGTATATGGCCATAGCCGGAATGACGGCGCATGTGATTATTTGGGCGAAGGATCCCAAGTGTGGCATTCGGCGCGAAAACATTCGCACGCTGGCCCTCAGGGGACTGATATAGGATATTGTGTCCGCCAGTTCGGTGTTTCTCGATATGCCATCTACCAGAGCTCCCATCAACAGCGGCGCCAATATCCAAACTAGAACAACTGCCAACGCCGTCATCAAGGCGCGCCGGTGGTTCCGCGCTTTGACTCCAATCCATATGGATATCTCCGACAGCACCGTCAAATGTATTGTCGCCAGCACTATCGTCGGGAGAGCTATGGTGATCCGCTTGGATACATTTATCCCAGGGCAAACGAGCGCCAACACCACCAATATGAGGGGAGGCATTACCAAGGCAACGTGGAGGCGGCGAAGATATTTTTTTTTGGCGGCGAGAAAGCCCGCCGCGCTTACTTGTGTTGTGAGTAGGACATCCAGTGTCTGGTTCCGCCGCTCCTCCGCAACTATCGACACCCCTTTCACGAGGAGCGTTAACGCTGCCACTCCCAAGTATAAATGTGCCAGAAGCATCAGCCCGAGGCGACTGCCTGTGTTTAGCTGGTAGTACGGGTCGATTGTGAACACGCCTATAACCACGATAACGGCCGGAATCGTGAAAAACATTATAATTCGAGTAAGATGACTTTTGCTGCCGGAAGGCTTTTTATATTTCTCGAACCAGCCCACCGGGTCGTCTTCCGGGAGCGGGACATCGCCGCCAGCGACTATTTCCATGCCGCCTAGCCATTTGTCGTTGAGATGCTTCCAGAAACGGTCCAAAGCGAGGAATATCCGAAGCGCGAGATTGCCCTTGGCGGGAGTGTGACGCCGCCGGAGGAAAACAGTCGCCAAAATCAGCGCGGGTAACACCAAAAGCAATTGCGCCACTCCAAGCGCTGTCAGATCGGCAAACGCACCAGGGCCCCTCCAAGCCAACCTTGGCATGTCGGCCAGAGCAATGAGTATCCAAAAAGCTATTCCGCAGAAAATATACATGGCCACCGCCGCGGCGGCGCCGCTCCGGAAGAACGCGGACATCGCGACACCCCAAGCGGCGGCGAAAAGTATCATCACTGGCAGTTCAGCCAGCCATATCGTGACCTCGTTCCAATGCTCCAAATCCACTCCACCCAGGGTGTGTGCGATGGCCAGCATCGGAAGGGCCAGGAAAAGCAGCATGAACATGGGGATTACGTTGCCGAGGAATTTCTGCAGGACTATTTTCCATGGCCCCAGCCTCGTTAACAGGAGAAGCTCAAGTGTGCCGCGCTCCTTTTCCGATGTTATGGATGTCGCCGCCGCGCTGGGGAGGATGAGAAGCACCAACGCGGTTATCATCGACAAGATGGTGAACGTGAGGGTTTTTCCTGCCATAGCCATCGCCCAAAGTGACATCCCGCCGCGATAATTGCCCGTCCCATAGTTCAACATGTTGAAAGCGAAGACCCCGGCTATGACTACGGCGCATAATGTCCGGATGATATAGGTGCGTTTGGCGTTCGCCTTCTCGACGAGTTCCTTCGCCAAAAGGGGAAGCGAGATTCTAGGCACTATTCTCACGACACTTGCCCCGTGGTTAGTTTCATGAACACCGACTCCATATCCATGGCTATCGGCTGGAACATCCGTATTTTCGCCCCGAAACTATGGATCGCGGCGTGGAGGTCCTCGACCGACGCGACGCTCTCGTCGAGACGCACTGCGATTCTGTCCACATCCTCCTCCACCTCGGAGACACCTCGTAGCATTCCGATTTTGCGGATCATCTCCGGTGTGGCGTTCGTAATTTGGACATGGACGACTTTTCTCATCTCCAACCGCGCGTAAATCTCCTTCAACGACCCCTCGGCGACCATCTTTCCGCTCTCGATGATTCCTATTCGAGTGCACAGTTCCGCCAACTCCGAAAGGATATGGCTGGATATGAGAATGGTTTTACCCATCCCTTGCAGTTCTTTCAGGAGCTCCCGCATTTCTATTCGGGCTCTTGGGTCCAATCCGCTGGCCGGCTCGTCCAGAAGCAGCACTTCCGGATCGTGTAGCAGCAACCTCGCCAGCGCCAGCCTTTGCTTCATCCCCCGGGAAAGGTCGTCCACCCGGGCCTCTTTCTTATCCGAGAGATCGGTCAGTTCCAACACGCCGCCCACCGACTTGGCGCGGATGTCGCGCGGAACCTCGTATGCGGCGGCGAAAAAGTTTAGATACTCCAAAACATTTAAATCCTCGTACACCCCGAAGAAATCGGGAAGATACCCAATGTGGCATCTCACCGCCGATGGATCGCGTTTGACGCTTTTTCCGGCGATCACCACATCTCCATCATGCGGCCGGATAAGCGTGGCCATGACTTTTATAGTCGAGGTCTTTCCCGCGCCGTTAGGTCCTATGAACCCGAAAACCTCCCCTTTGGGTATAGCGAAGGAGATTCCTTTCACCGCTTCGACCTTCCCGTACCTAACCTTCAGGTTGTCCACCTCGACGGTGTTCATCTGTATATCCTCCTGTATATCTTCGACTCGCGTTTAGCTTTATCGTAGAGGACTACCACGGCGACCGTCTCGTCGGGGTCGGTCGCATCGGCGGCCCTCAAAGCGTTTCCCAGAAAATCCAAGGCGGAAGGCGACAGCGCCGAAACAATGGAAAAGATGGAAAACCGCGTTGATACCCCTGTCGCTTCGTCTTCGAATCGGTCCGTTATCTGTCCCTTTAGCGCGAACTCTCCACGACAGTAGCGGGCATACCGTGCGCTGGCGGTATTTCTCAAAACACCTCCATCTTTCGTAAATACCATGACATACCTCACTATAGCATTTTGTGGCAGGTTGGCTTTGATATCATTGCTGAACGCATTAACCTCTTCGTTGTTTTTGGGTGGTGTCTCCGGGAATTGCCAATGCGGAATGTCATCCGGCTCGGCTTGGAACGATGTGGAGCAAACCATCAGCGGCAGCCACTGTTGTATTTGAAACGCTATATCGTAATTAGAGAACAATGTCCCTTGGAATTCCACTGGAGGTGCCTCCGAAGATGAGCTCGAGACACCAAAACCGAGGTTCCAACGAGGAATGGAATCCGAGGCGAGAGTTTCCGGAGTCACCATGGTGTGCTTCATGCGCCATCGTTCGATATGCGTGCCCGACGCTAGCGGAACTCTTATCGTCTCGCATCTGACGATCTCGTTTTCAGCCGACATGTCCAGAACCACCAATCGCCCCACATGCACGGGGGTCTTCAGTTTTGAACGGGTGTATTTCAGCGTAGCGTATGTGAACAACAAGCATGTCAAGGGAAAAGTGATCCAAGTCCATTTGCGCCGCTTGAGTTTTCCGAGAATAAAATACTCCCCCGGCCCGATGACTAGAACGAACAGCGCTAGTATGAAAAACAGCGGGCCCTTAGGCACCGCCACGAACTTGGCTGGAAGAAAATAGGAAATATCAGTCTCGTCCGGAATCGACAGCAACCCTGTGGAGAGACTGGTGAAATCAACATCGGCCGTCCCACCGTATTCGTCTTGCTCTTTCTTAATATCCTCAATCGTTTTCTGGTCTAGCCAACGCCCCTCCTCTACCACCCGGCCCGCGCATTCCGCTCGCACCTTCCAAAGAAACGCCGATATTTTCCGCCACCAAAGCGATTTGAAATCATTGCCGGCTGGAGACGGTCCCGGCGCGAGAACCGCGGCCCGTCCCAACGCCGGACGCAAAAGAACGCGCTTGGCGCCGTCGCCGTCCTTGGGAAAGTCCACCTTTCCGTCCGGCGCCAAAGCGGGAAATCCCTTCGCCGCGGGATCGGTCTTGGCCAGCACTC
Source organism: Lentisphaeria bacterium (assembly GCA_015486135.1). Taxonomy (GTDB): domain Bacteria; phylum Verrucomicrobiota; class Lentisphaeria; order Victivallales; family JAADHT01; genus WFSE01. The sequence goes on along the minus strand of WFSE01000116.1, from coordinate 32,503 downwards.
CGATGAAATCCAGAACCTTCCGGGATGGGGAGGGGCTCAACGGTCCCAACAATGCCGATCCTCCGCCTTTTATCCATACCGCTAGCGCATCCAACGCGTCTGACGACATTAGCTCCAGAGTGTCGCCTCCGATAACCGCGATATCGCACACCATAAAGAAAAACGGCGATGGAATCACGTTCTCCACCTGAACACTCGTGGTGGCGGTAACCCGACCCGATGTCGTGGTTGGTTTCTCGGTTAATGGCGCGAGCTTTTCGAGTCTCAACGCATCCAGTAGATTGTCGCGTCCCCGATCAATTATGGAGCCAGCTATCTCCATGACATTCAAGCTGAGCGCGTAGCGCGCGCGTCCCATTGGAAGTGGCTGCGTCCCCAATGCCACTACTCCGCCACCTGGCACCACAAACGCTTTGTCCAATACTATGTACGAATCGCATCCAGGCGGCAGAAATACGCGCCTTTTCGTCATCCCTGGAGGGAGGAACAGGTCTCTAATCTCCAATACGCAATTCAGTTGGGCTATTCCTATCCGAAGTCGTCCCTCGATATTCGATTCGCTGTTGTTAGAAAATATCGCTACCGCCGGCATCGGCGCAAGGTTGCGGGGAGAGGTGACAAGCGGGACGATGTTGACTTGTAACGGAGGCGCGTCGTCACGGCCATCGGCATTCACCGCCGTCAAAACGGAAGACAACAACAGAACCAACGCCGCAACCACGCTCACTACAAATTTACTAAAAGCTCCCACCAAAATCAGCTCTCCCCTTAAGGCACTTGCCAATTCCACACTAGTGTGAAGATTTGGTTTTAAGATTGGCTGAAATAAATTCTTCGATTTCATCCGCGGCTATTTTGTTTGCATATGCGCTTGGATGGGCATCGTAGCTGTTCACCACCAGAGATTTTTCATGACGCTTGAGATACGTATCCAGCAAGTCGAGGCAGGGAACGCCTTCCGAACTCCAGAATTCCGTTAGCTTATCATGTATATCCCTATAATGGTATACCTCCGATATATCCTGCATAAAGGGGAATAGTACCACAAGTAGCTGTGCACGGTTTTCCTGTACAACTTTTTTCAGAGTCCTAAGGTCTTTTTTATGGTTTTCCCACGTTGCGCCGGAGTAGCAATCAATAACATCATGGCTATAGTCTCGCACAACCGGTGTCGTTATGTATTTCAGCATGAAATACACATGATCGAGGAAATAGCTGTTTGATATAAAGAAATTTTTTGATGTCATATCATTGAATTTATCCTCCAGCTCTTTGTTTTTCCCTTTGTCGTTTAAATATGAAATATCGTTAGGAAAATAAACGAGAACTACGCAGTTTGTCTTATATTTGGACTCGAAAGCCGCCTTGATAGTGTTTAATTCATCGATAGTATTCCATCCTGGAATGGCGAGAGTGTGAATTTCCCATTCTTGTTTATTCTCCCTTATAATGTTGGCAAACCGTTCGTTAAGCTCAATTCCCTGTCCAGCGGTGAACGAATCGCCTAGAAAGGTTATTCGAGTCTTGCCAGGCGTTATATCTTTCAGATATTCGATATTGTCCCGAAAGCCGGATTGATTTGCCTTGTAATGAAGCTCATACCATTTTTTTGATGTTTTTGTGCAAATCAAGGAATCTGTGGAGTCGAAAATAAAGCGAAAATATATTTCCATTATGAAAAGAAAAAGAAAAAAGAAGCAAAGAAAGAAAAGTAGATTTCCCGCAATTAACGCACCAGTAGTCTTTTTTTTAAAAAGAGTTTTCCTGGATAGGACTATCAACGCCCCTGCCAAAACAGGAACCAAAGCAAATAAAGCGAGAATCAAGTTTTCCATATAAAGCAGAAAAGGGTAATGCGCTCTCTCCACCCCCCCTAGTCTAGGGCTTCCCGAATAATTGTCAAGTATCTCAACTTGAGATGCGAATTATAAACGACTCCAAGGAGCTTGGGCGAAGAGAGCCATGTCTATTTTCAAACAATTAGCGTTCTCAGTGCGTCCAAGTGCTTTTTCCAGTCCGGGCGGCCCAGTGCGTCAAGCATCTTAACAATACGCCTGGCATTGTCGATGTCTTTCAAGGCGATATACGCCCGCGCTAGCTGACTCCCAATGGTAATACCATGCTTAAAGGGGTCAAATTTAGGTTCAACTATGCGGATTATCTCCTTGAAATACCCGTTGCCCCCCAAGTCGCCGCATATTTGAACAAGCATGTCGGACGGCACTGGAGAGGGAGCGTTGGCAAAGCTCTTTTCGTACCACGCAATAGCGTTCTCAATGTTCTTCGAAGTCAATTCCGCCTGCGCCAGCCACAATTGCGCGCGCCAACTTCCAGATCTGGCCGCCATGCGACTCATAGCGTCGAGCCAGCCATCCATACCATCGCGTTCCCTGTGAATCGCCGCATACCATAAAAGTCCATTGCTGAGGTTTGGATCGATTTCCAACGCGCGCCACAATGTTTCCTCCGCCAACTCGTCGTCACCTCGCACTTTGTGGATTTTCGCCAAGTTTGTTAGCACGGCACCATTCTCCCCGTGCTTTTCAATGCATTTCTCAAGCACACGCTCGGCATCATCCAACTTATTGGCCTTCATGTATACAATTCCAAGAACAACGGCCGATCGTGGCGACTGGGAATCTATCTCAAACAACCGTTCCGAGGCTTCCGCAATTTCGTCTATAAATCCGTCTTTAAGCGATTGCACTACCAATTGATACAATCCGTTGGCATCTTCTTGGAATTTCTGTATGGTGGCCGGAAGGACTTTGTCTTTCCATTGGTCCAAGGATACGGATAGCGCCCCGCCATCCTTGTCGTAGACAGTAATGGTTTTATCCGAGTTTGACGGCGTGGAGGATACGCTTCCGCCGACGGCTTTCACGAATGGCTTGTTGAAAACTCCCATACATTCCTCGTTAAGGCTTGTCGAATATTCGCCCACCTAAGGATGACATAATCCCAACCCGCGAAAATCGCGCAAACGGAATGTACATGGCGCATATTGGGATTCAAATCGCTTGAAAGATGCCCAAGGGAGGAATTTTTCTGCGAACCACCTTGTCGTACCGTTTCCGTGTTCCACTATTTTATCAGACGTTTGGTCCGCATGTCCTCGTTCACAGCGGCAAGTGCGTCGCGTGTTATTTTCTGCTCAGGGTCAAGCGACAAGGATCGCTCGAGCATCCCCTTAGCCTCCTCTAATTTTCCAGCCCTCGCTAGAAGCCCTCCAAGCTTGTTGTATATCTCCGGGTCGCGCGAATCCAGCAGTATCACCGCCCTGAGTTGACGCTCCGCTTCACGATAACGCTTCAAGGCAATAAGATAGTACGCCTTGTTTTTCATAGCGGTAACGTATTTGGGATATATGGAGAGAGCCTCGTCGCATGCGGCAATAGCATGAACAAGGCGATTTTGATGCGCGAACATTACCGCCAAATTGTTCCAGGTTTTAACGCTGTAACGGGCGGTTTCCACGCCTTTGATGGTCATTGTGTCGGCATCTTTCCAGTCCAGAACTCGCACCGCGGCGCGGATAGAGCACAGCCCAACCATAAGCGATAGTAACGCGGCGGCGACCATCCGCGCCGTTCGCCGTCGCCGCCCCAGCGGAAGCGTTTTAGCGACTGCGATTCGGCATGCCCCAACCACCGCCATAACAACCCCCAAACACAAAAACACCGAAGGAAGATAAAAAAGCCGCTCCCCGAATATCGTCCCGGTAGGTATGATAAAATTTCCAGCGGGAATCACACAGACGATATAGGATAAATACAAGAAAAAACCAAGCCGCCTGGAACGCTTCCCGCAAACAAGAAAGATAAATGGAGGCAACAACACCAAGCCCCCTATGGCGACCAGAAATCGTGAATCGGCAAGAGACCTCACAATATCCAGTTGGGCGTAGGAATAGTCGTGCGACAACGTTTCAGGCCAGAAAAATTTACACAAAGCCAACCCCTGCATGCTGAACGCGGAAATCTGCCGATCCCAAAAAGAGGCATTTATCAGGGGATTGTCAACGAAAGACGCTCTCCCAACCTTGGGAGTCAACGCCCCAATTCCATATACCCGGCTTAACGCAGCCACGAGTAACGCCGCCGCCAGCGCCCAATACCTCAGGATAACCCCTTTGGCCCATTGCGTCGGATTGTTCCGGAACAGCCCCAACCACGCCCCCCCTAAAACGAAATCGTAAAGCGCGCACAACGGCAACAACACCGCCCCATTCTCCTTAGACCAGCATGCAAAAAGAAGAAACACCCCCGGCAGCAGAGCGCCTCGCGCAAAAAGAGCGCCAGAGTCGATTCCACTTCCCGTGGGCCGGCAATGTGCGATATACGACAGCAACCCGAGCAAAACAAAAAAGGCGCAGAGCAACTCCGCGCGACCAGATGTGGGCGTAACAGCCTCCACATGCAAGGGATGCACCGCGAAAAGCGCGGCCGCGAAAAACGCGGCGAGACGCCCAGCCCCCAAAACCGCGAACAACCTCCACACCAATATCGAGACACAAATGTGCAAAAGGAGGTTTACAAAACGAAATCCCGGAGAGTAAACCCCGGTCAGCCTGGCGTTTAAAAGAAACGATAGTAGCGTCAAAGGCCTATGCTGCCCTATCGCCATCCCCTTTCGCCAATAGCAACGCTTCCAACAGTCCAAAATCGTGGTATCGGACGACTGATAAAACGGATCCGTCTCTACCAACGGCATGTCGTCGAACACAAACCCCCCGCCAACCCCATGGATATAGGTCGTCGCCGCTATCAGCGCAACCAACAACGGAGGAAGAAAAAATTTAACGGAGCGACACCGAGCCAACCACGAATGATTCACGGCACCGAATGCGTTTTTATTCTCGTTGGTCATCAATCTAACGGCAACGCCACCTTGACGCCGTCCTTGGCAGACTTATACGCTGCGAGGATTATCTCCAAACTCTTACGGCCGTCCCTGCCAGCGGTTTCCGGCTGGGCCTCGCCTCTAATCGCGGCGAAAACGTTCTCGTAATAAGGTTGATGGCCGAACCCATAGACGTTGGGGGGAGCGTAATTGCATTGCTCAATGAACTTATCGTCGTCGTCGTAATCGGCAAACTCCCAGTGCTCAACGCGGTTAATCGCCATACCGCCAATTTTGACAGTCCCCTTCTCCCCGAGCAGAACCACGGAACCCTCGAAATTTTTCGGATACGTCAGCATGGTTGCGTTTACACTCCCAATGGCGCCATTCGCGAATTTCAACGCAACCGAGGCAGTGTCCTCCGCCTCCGTTTTTCGTGCCAGCGTACCAGCGATAGCGACGACCTCCGCCACGTCACCAACCAACCAATAGAGGGAATCGATATAATGGCTGGCCTGGTTCATCAACGCCCCGCCATCCAATGCCCAAGTACCGCGCCAAGGAGCCATGTCGTAGTAGGATTGTGGCCGTTGCCAAAAAACGTTCACATGGGCGCAATATATTTTGCCAAACCGTTTTTTGTCCACGGCGCTTTTTAGTAGTCGCATGGTGGCGTTTAAACGATTCTGCTTCACCACAAACAACATAACTCCATTATCGTCACAGGCCTCTATTAACCTGTCCGCACTATCCAGATCTATAGCCATAGGCTTCTCGGTGAGCACGTGTCGCCCTCGCTCGGCCGCCCTCACCCCCATATCAGGATGAAGCCCGGAAGGCGTGGCGATGGATACCAAGTCGCAGTCGGATTCCGCCAACATCCTGTCGTAGTCGGTAAACACTTCGGCTCCCGTCTTGCCCCCGGCCATCTTAGCCCGCTCACGGTCGACATCGCAAACCGCTACAACTTCGCACTCCTTCTTGAGTGCCAACATCGACTCGAGATGGTTGCGGGAAATCCTGCCACATCCCACAAACGCCACCTTGATTTTCTTTTTGTGTTTTCCCATCGGCCTAAATCTCGATTAGCGTTACGCATTCCATATACTACCAGACCAACCACCATGCAGAACTCCCCGCGTCAAGAGGCTCTCGAGTAACGACTGGCTTTATTCCTGTTAGGGTAAGCCCGTTTTCATTGATGTCAATCCCGCTGGACACGGACTTGGCTCACCCAAACCAGCAAGCGCTCATTCAGCTTTTGAAAATGTTTTACCGACTCCGCCCTCTTCATTCCATTGCCGGGATCGTCCCGTCTCCATCCTACCCCTTTGCTTTTTTACTCCAGATGTTGTATAGTCGTTGGTGAGACCACGAGGAGGAACCATTCCGAAATGGAGAGAAGAAGGAAAAACGCCAAGGCACCCGCCACCTATAGCGACACCATAATAAAGGTTGTCAGCGGTGCCATGCGCGGCACGGAAATTCCAGTAAGAACAGAAAGGTTCACGCTGGGAAGAACTGCCGATGCCGACATCCAAATCCATGATTCCATGATTTCCCGAACTCATTGCCTCTTGGAGTGGGAAAACGGGCATTGGTTCATTTCCGATTTGGGTAGCACAAATGGAACTTGGATGGTGGGACGCAAGGTCGACAAGCGTTCTCCTTTGCCCTTGAAAACTTCGGTACGCATAGGTAACACCATCATAGAACTCATAGATGCCTACGCATCGGACACGCAATCATTCAACAGGCCATTTGTGGCATACAGCATCCAGCCAGAGACGCTAGCCGTCTCACGCCCGGGAATCGAAGAAGGGGGGGGGCACGCCGGACGAGCACCGTCGCTACGCTTGCTGAGGGAAGAAAGCCAACACCTCTCGGCAATATACAAATTTCAAAACATGATCGCTTCGGTATTGGACGAAAAAGAGCTGTATCCACGAATATTGAACGCGTTGATGGATGTGATAGCGACGGACAAGGCGTACCTGTTGCTCTATGATCTCGAAAGCGGAACGTTCCAACCGGTTGGCGGGCGGGACGAATCCGGAATGATCGAAGAAGTAAACCCAAACGACATCTCCCAAGCAGTAATCAATTTCGTCCGCGAAAACAAAGAGTCGGTACTATCCATAGATGATTCCCCCGAAAAACGCCAGTTCCAGGAAATGGTGGGAATGCCGTATGTCGTAACCAGCATAATGTGTGTGCCAATGCTCGGTAAACGGCAACTGAACGGAATGGTGTATCTTTCCGTGACAAGCCCCACGCAAAAGTACACCGAGGACGATTTGCGTCTTTTGACGGTTATCGGCCATATCGCTGGAATGGCTATCGAAAACAGCCGCCTTGTGGAATTCAATCTTAAAAACGAACGATTGGTTGCCACCGGAGCCACAGCGGCAGGGCTCTCCCATTACATTAAAAATATCCTGGCGGGCTTGGACGGCAGCTTGAACCTTCTCCAAATGGGCGTGGAGGAAAAGGATTTCGAGATTGCCGCGGAAGCCGCGAGAATCCTGAGCAAAAACCACCGGCGCCTTAGCAATCTTGTTTTGGACCTGCTGAACCTGGCCAGCGAGCAAGAACCCGAACTGGCAATACATGACCTCAACGCCATTATCGGCGACGTGGTGGAGCTAGTGGAACCACAGTTGCAACAGGAAGGAATATCCATCGCAATGGACACGGCTGTCAAAAACGCTCCTTTCTATGTGGAATTGGATGCCAAGGGAATCCACCGGGTGTTGCTGAATCTCATATCCAATTCCGAACAGGCGATTCTCGCCAAAAGGGATTCCATCGGCGATGAGGACAACTCCGGACATATCCTGGTGATGTCCAAATTCAATGACAAAGGAGATTTCGCCATCGTGACGGTAAGTGACGACGGCATCGGACTAGATAAAAAAGAATTGGACTCGATGTTCGACCTCTTCGTCACCTCCAAAGGATCCATTGGAACGGGGCTTGGCCTCGCCGTCTCCAAGCGAATCGTCACCGCCCACGAAGGCAATATATCCGCTAGCAGCAAAAAAGACGAGGGTTGCACGGTGGCATTCTCGTTGCCTGTAAGCCATTCCGAAATGTCCACCGTTACGAGAACTATAGCAAAAATACGCTAACCCCCCCCCGACATCCTAAATCAACTTGCCGTTGAGCCAACTTTAGAGAATTAGGGACAGGTTAATAATCCACTTGCCATCGGCGGCGTTCCCCGCCCGTGGCGACAAGGGCTGCGACATCAGCGGCACGTTTCCGACTTTTTCAGCAAACCCTAATTATATCTTTGCAAAAGGGGCAGGCTTTTTTAATCCTTTTGATCACCGCATACCCTATTCCCGTTTGCGTCTACAATCTTGAAATATGTGACTGCACTCAAATCGGCAACTATCAATCCGATGAGGGGGAATATCGCCAAAACAAGAGTTGCCCATATCTTAAACGAGCTATAAGACGTGCAAATTGTCAGACTTAGGCAAATAGTAAAGAGACAGTAAAGTATCAGGCGATATATCCATTTAATTATATTTTTACGAAATTGCCATATGATCATCAAAAAGATATAGTAGAGAAACACGATAAGGATGGAGGCAAGCCCAAGAAGTGCAACCCCAAAGACAACTCCAATGCTTTGATCCCCACCTCCCGCATACAGCCAGCGACAGCGCTGGCATATCGACATGGCAAGAGCCAGGGAGAGAAAGTAAGGGGATATGGCCACTGGAAGCAACAAATACGGCACAATGTAGCGCAAGATAATGTTTTTTGCTTTTGTCAACATTGTCATCGGTGCTTCATAGGAGACCACTTTTTAGAGAAATTATCAATGCTGCCCAAAGTAATTTCAAGTCGGTCTTTCCCTAGTATGTTAGCATAGCACTTGCCCGTGGAAATCGCAAGTTCCCCAGATTTTCCCACCAGTAGGTGCTGTAGGTTGGGAGTTATGGGAAGAGATGGGATTGCGCTGTCCATCCGTCTTTTTGTCCCCCTGTCCCCTCGTCCACTTTGCGTCTTTGCGAGGGGAAAATGTCGCGCTTTCAGCGCTTGGGAACAGAGGGGGCCCTCTGTCCCCGGGTTGCACCCGGGGCTCTGCTATTCAGGGCTTTCAGCCCTAGGGCGCTTTATGCGATTTACGCAGGAAAAATGTTCGATATTATCGATAATGTCGACACTATCGATAGTATCGAGTTACTCTTTGGGAACACACAATTTGCAAGGGAATCTCCTTTTTAGTTCCTCGCAAAGGCGCAAAGAACAAGCTATTCGTGCTAATTCGTGAAGATTCGTGGCTAACCCGCATTCCTTCTTTCTCTGCGGCCTCCGCATCTTTGCGAGGGGAAAAAATGCGTGGCCGGGAAATTATGCGGCAGGCTCTAGTTAGGGCTCACTGAATAATTGGCAAGTTTTTAATTTTCATTGGGTTAAGCCTGTTTTTAATGGTGTCATCTCCAAGGTTTTGGTAGCAAATCTCCCAAAAGCCTTGGAGACGACTAACGATTTGAGGCACTTGCCAATTCCGCGAGAAAGCCGGAAACGCACCGCTGATCACGTTGCCTTCGCCTAGGAGTATGCTTATACGCCAGCGGCTCGTCGCCTAATCACGAGTCCTCCATAGCCGCTTGGCGGCGATGGAGGATCGGCACGTTTCCGACTTTTTCAGTAAACCCTAGTTAGGGGACGATGTTCACGAGGCGTCCGGGGACGCAGATAACTTTCCGGGGGGAGTTGCCCGCGAGTTCCGCGGCGACCGCGGGATCCGCCAGGGCGGTTTGTTCCATCTCTTCTCTGGAGGCGTTTGGGGACATTTTGATTCTGGCGACGGGTTTGCCCTTGATTTGGACCAGTATTTCCACCTCGTCCGATTCCGCGAGTTCCGCGTCGAACTTGGGCCATTCCGCCAATGAGACCGGGGGCTCGTTGCCGATTTTCCGCCAAAGCTCCTCGCATATATGCGGGGCGAACGGCGCCAGGATTTTAAGGAAAGGCTCGGCGGCGGAGCGCGGGAAGGAATCGGCTTTCGAGAACTCGTTGACGAAGACCATCATTTGACTGATGGCGGTATTCAGGTCCAGCGTTTCGATATCCTCCGAGACTTTCTTAATGGTGGAGTGCAGGACTCTCGCCTGTTCCCGGGATAGTTCGGCGGCGTTATCGACTCCGCGTTCGGTGTAAAGCCTCCAGACCTTCCTAATAAAGCGGTCCATCCCGGAGATACCTTTGGTGTCCCAAGCGGCCGCCTGCTCGAACGGGCCTATGAACATCTCGTAAAGCCGGAAAACGTCGGCGCCATGTTCGCGGACCACGTCGTCGGGGTTGATAACGTTCCCGCGGCTTTTAGACATCTTCTCGCCGCCTTCTCCGAGCACCATGCCGTGCGAGGTGCGTTTGCCGTAGGGCTCGCTTGTGGGGACCAAGCCGCAGTCGAACAGGAACTTGTTCCAGAAGCGGGAGTAGAGGAGGTGGAGGGTCGTGTGTTCCATGCCCCCGTTGTACCAGTCCACCGACATCCAGTGTTTCAGTTTATCGGGGTCGGCGAAGGCCTTGTCGTTATGCGGATCGATATACCGCAGGAAATACCATGAAGAGCCCGCCCAGTTGGGCATGGTGTCGGTCTCGCGGCGCGCTGGCGCTCCGCATTTCGGGCATGTCGTCGCCACCCAGTCGGTCATGGCCGCCAGAGGCGATTCCCCGGTGCTGGTTGGTTCGTATTTCTCGACTTCCGGCAGTAGCAGCGGAAGATCCTCCTCCGGAAGGGGGACCCAGCCGCAATCGGGGCAATTGACCATCGGGATCGGCTCCCCCCAGTAGCGTTGTCTGGAGAAGACCCAGTCGCGGAGCTTGAAGTTGACCGCGGCCTTGCCGAGTTTGTTCGCTTCGAGCCATTCGGTGGTCGCCCGCTTCGCTTCCGGCACCGAAAGGCCGTTTATGTCCAAGCCCGAATCGTTAGAGGAATTTATCAATTCTCCGTCGCCAGTCCAGCACGCGGTTCCCGCGAGCACATCATCTATGGAAATCCCCGCGCTTTCCGCGTCTTCCCGCTTCGGCTTGTTGATGCATCGTATCGGGAGGGCGAACTTTCTAGCGAACTCGAAATCGCGGGTATCGTGCGCCGGAACCGCCATTATCGCGCCAGTGCCGTATCCGGCGAGGACGTAGTCGGCGACCCATATCGGGATTTTCTCCCCGTTCACGGGGTTTACTGCGTAGGCTCCGGTGAAGACCCCGGTTTTCTCCTTTGCCGCGTCGGAGCGTTCTATGTCGCTTTTCAGGCGCGCCTTCTTTTGGTATTCCGCGACTTCCGCGCGGGCCTCCGGCGTGGCGATTTTCTCCACGAGCTCATGTTCAGGAGAGAGAACCATGTAGGTGGCGCCGAAGAGGGTGTCGGGCCGGGTTGTGAAAACGGTGATGGTGTCGTCCGCGCCATCGATAGAGAAGAGGACCTCGGCGCCCTCGGAGCGTCCGATCCAGTTTATCTGCTGTGTTTTCACGCGCTGGGGGAAATCGACCGACTCGAGGTCGTCAATCAACCTGTCGGCGTAGGCGGTGATTTTGAGCATCCACTGTTCGATGTTGCGCTTTTCGACTTCCCCGCCGCAACGTTCGCAAACACCGTCGACGACTTCCTCGTTCGCCAAGCCGATTTTGCACGAGACGCACCAGTTTATCGGCATTTTAGCCTTATAGGCCAGTCCTTTCTCGTGGAGTTTCAGGAATATCCACTGCGTCCATTTGTAGTATTCGGGATCGGTGGTGGATATTTCCCGGCTCCAGTCGAAGGAGAAGCCCAGGGCCTTGAGCTGTTTTTTGAACCGCTCGATGTTGCGCTTGGTGACCACCGCCGGCTTTTCGCCGGTTTTTATGGCGTAGTTCTCGGTCGGGAGCCCGAAGCTGTCGAACCCCATTGGGTAGAGGACGTTGTATCCGTCCATCCGCCGTTTACGCGCCAGGATATCCAGCGCCGTGTAGGAACGCGGATGGCCGACGTGCAAACCGTCGCCCGAGGGGTAGGGAAATTCCACGAGGCAATAGAACTTGGGTTTACCGGAGGAGTCGGACGCGTTGAACGTCCCGTTCTCCTCCCAGTATCCCTGCCATTCGCTCTCGATAGAGGCGAAATCGTATTCCATATCGGCATCCCGTGTGGGGTTTCTCCGATTCCCGGCGGGCGCGCCGCCGGGCGGACAGCGTCAAATCTCCTCGCCAACCTCCCAGCGGAGGAAGCGTTTCACGACCAGCCCAGGATTGGCCTTGCTGACGGACTGCTTGTCGTCGCGGATCCACGGCTGTTGGACGAGGCAAACCTCTTTATGCCACTTGGCTATTTTGCCGTTGACAATCTTTTCCACGATTTCCGCGGGCTTCCCCGCGACCTGTCCAGCCGCTATCTCGCGCTCCTTGGCGTCGATATCGGCGGGGATGTCTTCCGGGGATACGTAGGTCGGCTTAAACGCGGCGATATGCATACAAAGGTCGTTGAGAACCGCATCATCGTCGCATCCCTCAACCTCGACCATGGCGCCGATACGTCCTCCCATGTGGAGGTATGACGCGCACTTACCTTTCCATCTGGCCACGCGGCGGATAACCATGTTTTCGCCGATCGTGGCGATCATGGCGGTCAGGCCTTCCTTCTCGGCCTCGGCGACCTCTCGGGAAACATCGCCATCGGCGTCGAGAGCCGCGACCTTGTCCAAAAGGGATGTCACGTAATCTTTGAACTTATCGTTCGTAGCCACGAAATCGGTTTCGCAAAGAACCTCGAGCATGGCTCCACCGTCGTCAAGTATTTTGGAAACCACCTTGCCTTCCTTGACACCGCGTCCGGATTTTTTGGCGGCCTTGGCCATGCCGGACTTCCTGAGAATGTCCACAGCCTTTTCCAGATCGCCTCCAGCCTCGACTAGAGCCTTTTTGCAATCCATCATCCCGGCGTCGGTCTTGTCGCGCAATTCCTTAACCAATTGGGCAGTTATCTCGGCCATCACTTGCTCTCCTCTTTCTTCTCCTCGGACTTCTTCTCCGCGGTTTCGGCATCGTCTTTCTTCTTTGCCGGGGCTTTTTTCGCCGGCGCCTTTTTAGCGGGCGCTTTCTTGGCGGTGGCCTTCTTCGGCTCCGCCTTTTCGGTTTTCTCCGGCGCGGTTTCCGCGGGTTTCTCCTCTTTCACCTCGTCGCTTTTTTCGGCTTTCTTTTTGCCATCATCGGCTTTTTTAGCCTTTTCGGCATCGGCCTTTTTAGCGGCGGCGGCTTTTTTCTTTTCGGCTTCCGCCGCTTTTCTAGCTTTTTCCTTTTCCTCTTTCGCCTTGGCTTTTTCGGCCTCCAAGCGGGCTTTCTCTTCGGCGACGCGTTTTTTGTAGAGTTCCATGGATACGTTCACGGCGTCGGCCAGAACGTTGACAATCACCGCTATCGATTTCATGGCGTCGTCGTTCGCCGGGATAGGATAGTCGACCAGTTCCGGGTTCGCATTGGTATCCACTATCGCCACTATCGGAATTTTGAGTTTCCTCGCCTCTTTCACGGCGATATCCTCATGGCAGATATCCACCACCACCAAGGCGCCGGGAAGTTTGTTCATTTCGAGTATGCCGCCCAAGTTGCGGTGGAGTTTGGCGGACTGGCGACCGAGGGACGCCAGCTCTTTTTTGCCCATTCCTTGGGCTTTGTCGGACTCCAGGATGGAGTCGATTTCCCGCATTTTTCCAATGCTTTTCTTTATCGTGGAGTTGTTGGTCAGAGTTCCCCCCAGCCAACGCTCGCTCACGTAATGCATATTCGTTTTAGCAGCGGCGTCTTGAACCACGCTCTGCGCTTGGCGTTTGGTGCCGACGAAAAGGATCTCGCCCCCGTCCTGAACAACATGTTGCAGAAAGTTGCACGAGTCCGCAAGCTGGCGCATGGTTTTCGTCAGATCGATGATATGGATGCCGTTTTTAATGCCGTAGACGTAATCCCTCATTTTGGGATTCCAACGTTTTTTCTGGTGTCCGAAATGGACTCCAGCTTCCAAGAGGTCCTTGACTCCGATCTTGGCCATCGCCAGTTCTCCTTCTGCTTTTCGACGACTTTGCCGACGGATGCGTGCGCGCGCACCATCCGGGAAGACGCCTTTGTTGTTTGTTTTTAGGGCGAACCTGGCTTTTCGCCAGGCCCTCCACGCCATTTCCGGAGGCGAAGAGGGCCCGTATTATAACACCCAACTAGAATACCGCAAGCCAGATACGGGAAAATAGCTGGTTAGAGGGCTGTCGCGGCCGTGCGAGCCCGCCTCCAGGCTATTTTGGCGCGTTCCGGAGCGATTTCGATTTTTTCAACAATCCCCCAAGTCAGTCTTTGCCCTTTTTGCCGTCGGGTTCTTCGAGTGTTCGCGCTAGGAGACTGGCGACGTTGGATGTGAATTTCGCCGGGTCGGGAAGAGGACTTCCCTCGGCGATGAGCGCCAAGTAGTAGAGCGATTCCGCCACTTCCGCAATTTTCCCGTCTCCTTTGTCAATCGTTTTTTCAGGTAGGGATTCGAGTTTTTCCAGCAATGGATGGGAGGGGTTTAATTCCAGTATGGGTTTCGATTCCGGCGGTGGCGTTTGCCCCATGGCCTCCAAAATCCTTCGCATCCGGGGTGTCATTTCATTTTGGCTCCGCACCAGACAACACGCGCTTTCCGCGAGGAGACGCGAAAACCGCACCTCGGCGACTTCGCCATTGAGCGATTTAGACAACGCTTTCAGCAGTTTTCCATGCGCCTTTCCGGCCTTTTCCGCCTTTTCCTCCATCTCTTTCGCAGTGTCGCCTTCAAGCTCCAATCCATCCTCGCCAATCGCTTGCAGTCTTGTTCCGTTGTATTCCGGAACGGCCTGTACTACCCACTCGTCTATCGGGTCGGTCATCAGGAGGACATCGTTGCCGTTGGCCCTGAGAATTTCCAGTTTAGGGGATTTTTCCATCTCCTCCCTGTTGTCTCCAGCGAGATAGTATATGGCTTTTTGAGAGGAGGGCATGGAGTCGGCGTATTCTTTCAGGGTGACCATTTCCTCCGGAGGTCGATTGAGGGTTTCGAACATGATAAGGTCTAGCAGCTTGTCTCTGTTTTCGAAATCGAAGTGGAGCCCCTCTTTGAGGGTTTTGCCGAACTCCTTGTGGAACGCGGCGTACTTCTCCTTGTCGTTTTCCTTTAATTTAGCAAGTTCCGCGAGGACCTTGCGAGTGAGGTTCCGGTTTATTTTGGAGAGCACGGGGTTGTCTTGCAGAGTTTCCCGGGATACGTTCAGGGGAAGATCGCTGGAATCGACCACGCCCCTGACAAATCGGAGGTACGGTGGAAGCAATTCCTCGCACTCGTCTGTGATAAACACTCTCCTTATATAAAGATGCAAGCCCTTTTTGTTGCGGTCCGCGTTGAAGAGGTCTAGAGGCGCGTTGGAAGGCACATAGAGCAACGCCTTGAACTCAGTCGCGCCTTCCGCG
Source organism: Lentisphaeria bacterium (assembly GCA_015486135.1). Lineage (GTDB taxonomy): Bacteria > Verrucomicrobiota > Lentisphaeria > Victivallales > JAADHT01 > WFSE01. The sequence goes on along the minus strand of WFSE01000116.1, from coordinate 17,194 downwards.
GAAAGGTGTATTTTGAGCAATGGCTCCCCCCCGAATGGATCGAGGTGGGCCATGAAATTGGCGTGGTCCTCGTCCGAGACATCTTTCGGAGACCTCAACCATATCGCTTTCATTGAGTTTATTGTCTCGATGGCGCCAGTCGACTCGTCGTCGTTTTTCTTGTTTTTCGATATCAGTTTGACGGGATGCTCGATGAAGTCGGAGTATTTTTTGACAACATCTCTGATCCGCCACTCCTCGAGATATCCCGTGGCGTCCGGTTTCAGATGCAGGGAGACGCTGGTTCCAGGTTCGGATCGATCGGACGCTTCGATGGTGTAGCTGGAAACGCCGTCCGAGATCCATCTAAGAGCCGGCTCGTCCGACCCGGAACGCTTGGTTTCGAGGACGACCTTGTCGGCGATCATGAAGGCGGAATAGAACCCGACACCGAATTGCCCGATGAGCTCCGGAGCTCTGGAGCCGCCCTTTTGCTCGAGGGCCTCCAGAAAGGCTTTAGTCCCCGATTTCGCTATAGTCCCGATGTTGGCTATGACTTCGGCCTTGGTCATTCCAGCGCCGTTGTCGGATATAGTCAGGATGCCGTTGTTTTTGTCGGGTTCGATGGTTATCTCCCATTCGCGGGCGAGGTTTGAGTTTGTGATCGACTCGAAGCGTGCCTTGTCGATAGCGTCGGCAGCGTTGGCCACCAACTCTCGCAGGAATATATCCTTATTTGTATATAGGGCGTTGGCCACCAGGTCGAGGAGCTGCTTCACCTCGGTTTTGAATTTTTTCTTTTCCGACATGTTTGTTTCCTCCTTGAACTTTGAAAACAGGGTATACGGGCGTGGCGGCCCGCTGGCGGAACGACCACCGCATGCCGCGGAAAATACCCATAACGCACTCAAATTCAAGTGAAACAGGGTTTCTTTTGCTGACTATGGTTGCTAATCCGCTTAATTGGTCTATAGTCTGCGTCCGCTGAGCGGTGGAACGGGTTTTGCCGAGGCTGGAACAGAGGCGAAATTCGAGGCTGAAAGCAAAAAAAACGTTTTTTTTATGAAAAGCGACTGGACAGTTCGCGTGGTGTTGGTTATTCTTATGGGCTCTTTGCCTTGTCGCATATCGGCTGGTGAAGATGCGGTGTCTCCGAAGGCGGAGATTGCCAAGTCCGGTAAAGACGACACCAAGAAGAGCAGTGGTGTTGAGACATCGGACGAGCGAATCAGGCGGCTCAAGGCGGAGTTGCAGATGACCTGCGAGGAGTTGTCTTTCCTCCGCAAGGAGCTCGAGCGTGTCGCGGCTAACGCCAAAGCGCTCGATGATGAGGTGGTTCGCTTGCGGGTGAGTATGGCGGCGTCCTTGGCGGATGGCTCGAAGAGGGCTTTCGACAAAGAGGGTGTCAGATTGATAGAGACGCTTTTGGGCTTGTCGAACGCGGGAGGAAAGCTCGTGTCGACGGCAACGGATTTCTGCACGTTTATGGGTGGAGTCCTGGAAAAAGAGCATCTCTCCGATATTGATAAGGCGCGGGCGAAATTGCGGCTCGATGCCATGCGGGCCGCATTGCGCGAGTTTCATGCCCGCATATCGAAACCGCCGAAATCGGCGGGTCGGTTCAAAGGCTGCAGGATAATTGCGGTTGACGACAAGAGCCAGGCCGTGGCGTTGGACGCCGGGGCTGCGAGCGGTGTCAGATGCGGCTTGCTCCTGTGGGTTGGAGAAAAAAACGAGATAAGATTGAAAGTGGTCGAGACGCGGCCGTTTATGTGTGCCGCGATCGTTGTGGAAGGGAAAATGGCCGATTTAGCGCCGGGAATGGTGGCGACGATCGGGAAAAAGCAGTCTAAATAACCGTGGCAGATGCGGTTTTGTGGAGATGGTATGGAAGTTGTGGCTAAAACTAGACGGGCGCGGATTTCGCCCGAAAAGGCCCGCCATGTGGCTCGGTTGCTTTCTGGGAAGAATGTCGAGGAGGCTTTGACGATAGTGGCGTTAGTGCCCCGAAAAGCTTCCAAGTTGTGGGAGAAGACCCTCAAGTCGGCGATAGCCAACGCAGTGAACAACGCTGATATGGATAGGGGCTCGTTGGTAGTCAAGTCCGCGCAGGTGGGGCCTGGCCCGACGCTGAAGCGTTTCAGGCCCAAGGCCCGCGGGATGGCGGGAAGGATTCGCAAACGCACGAGCCATTTGTCAATAATCTTGACCGACGGCGAGGGATGATGTCGCTGGACGTGCGCAAGGAGAAGGAATAGTGGGACAGAAAGTCAATCCAATTGGATTCAGGGTCGCGGTTAACAAGAACTGGGATTCGCGCTGGTTCGCCAAGAAAAATGTGTTTGGAGACTGGCTGCACGAGGATCTACGTATCCGCGACGCCTTGAAAAAAGAGTTTTACAATGCGGCGATATCGAAAATATTGATAAAACGCGCCACGAATTCCGTCCAGGCGATAGTGCACACGGCAAGGCCTGGAATGTTGATTGGGCGCAAGGGTGCCGAGCTTGACCGGATGCGCCAGATTGTGGCGGGGTTCGTTTCCTGCCGGGATGTGATCGTCGATGTCGTCGAGGTTAAGACCCCCGAAACCGATGCCCAGCTTGTGGCTGAGAGCGTTGCGATGCAGCTGGAGAGGCGTATTGGCTTCCGCCGTGCCATGAAGAAGACGATACAGGCCTCCATGGACATGGGGGTTGATGGAATAAGGGTACGTTGCGCCGGCCGTTTGGGCGGGGCGGAGCTGGCCAGGGTGGAGCAATATAAGGCGGGCAGGGTGCCGCTTCACACGTTGAGGGCCAACATCGACTATGGAGTGGCTGAGGCCAACACGCCTGCCGGAAAAATCGGCGTGAAAGTTTGGATATGCCACAAGGAAACGCTCGAGGAGAGAGACAATGGCGTTGATGCCAAAAAGGGTAAAGCACCGAAAGGTGCAGCGAGGTAGCCTAGCGGGGCTGGCCAGAAAGAACAACAAGCTTGATTTCGGTGATTTCGGATTACAGGCCATGGAGAGAGGCTATATTCCGAACAACCAGATCGAGGCGGCCCGTGTCGCTATAACCAGGCATATGAAACGTCGTGGAAAGGTTTGGATTAGGATTTTTCCGGACAAGCCTATAACGAAGAAGCCTCTTGAGACCCGTATGGGAAAAGGAAAGGGCAACACTGAGGGTTGGGTCGCCAAGGTCAAACCTGGACGAGTGATGTTCGAGGCTAGTGGATGTTCGGAGAGCGTGGCTCGCGAGGCAATGGCGCTCGCCGCGGCGAAACTGCCGTTGCGTTGCAAATTCCTGTCGCGTGAATCGTGACGGTTGGAGTGCTAGCGATATGAAGAATAACGAGGTTAGGGAATTGACCGACGAGGAGTTGGACGCGAAAGTTGCGGAGTTGGTCCGTAAGCGTTATGACCTGAAGTGCATGTTTCGCTCGGGAGAATTACAGAATACCGCCGATTTCAGGCGGTTGCGGCGGGACATTGCTAGATTGAAAACGGAACTGAATGCGCGGCGCACCAAAGCGGCGGTGTCGTGACGTTTTAAATGCACGGGAACAGAAAAATGGCGGAAATATCGGACAAAAAGGGACGTGGTCACCGCAAGGAACGCGTCGGGATTGTGGTCGGTGCCGGGGCGGAGAAAACGATTTCCGTCCTGGTTGAGCGTCGCGCCGCCCATCCGTTGTATGGCAAGGTCGTAAAAACCAGTAAGAAGTACGCCGTCCACGACCCTTCTGATGAAGCGGGTGTGGGGGACAAAGTGAGAATCGTGGAGACCAGGCCAGTAAGCAAGACTAAACGTTGGCGGTTGGCCGAGGTGGTGGCCAAGGCGCCGGGAGGGGCCAAGACGAAATGATTCAAATGCAGACCAGACTGGTTGTCGCCGACAATTCCGGCGCTAAGAGTGTCATGGCCATAACTGTTCTCGGCCAGAGGCGCAAATACGCTGGTGTGGGCGATGTCATAACCGCTACCGTTAAAGAGGCGATTCCGGGTGGCACCGTCAAGAAAGGCGAGGTCGTCAAGGCGGTTGTAGTGCGGACGGCCCATCCGATTCGTAGGGCGGACGGTTCCTACCTTCGTTTCGATGACAATGCGGCCGTGATAATAGACGCTCAGAACAATCCGCGTGGCGGGCGTATTTTTGGTCCTGTGGCCAGAGAGTTGCGGGACAAGAATTTCATGAAGATCATTTCGCTTGCTCCGGAGGTGTTGTGATGCGTAAGTTCCACGTGAGAAAAGGCGATACCGTGAAAGTGATAACGGGTGAGTTCAAGGGACGCGAGGCGAAGATAGTCGCTGTCTTGCCCGCCAAGTCCAGGGTGGTTCTCGAGGGTGTGTCCTCCGGTCGGATGAGGACCTTGCGAAAGACGCGCAAGAATCCCAACGGTGGCATGGTCGAGCGTCCGGTTAGTGTTCATGTGTCCAACGTCAAAAAGGTGGAGGCCGTCGCCAATACGGTGGCTTCGAAAAAGAGGGTCGACACCAAGAAAGAAGACAAGGGAAAAGTAGAGAAAAATGCCTGACATGCTGAAAACATATCGCGAGAGCGTGTTGCCTGTTTTGATGGAGAAGAGAGGTTATCGCAACCGTCTTCAAGCACCGAAGTTGATGAAGATTGTTGTGAGCACCGGGATTTCCACAAGCAGGGAGCGCGATACGTTCGACGACGCCAAGGTCCAAATAGCCGCCATTACCGGGCAGATGCCCGTATTGGTTAACGCCAAAAAAAACGTGGCGAACTTCAAGCTCCGCCAGGGCATGCCTGTTGGAGTGATGGTGACGTTGCGTGGCTCTAGGATGTACGAGTTTTACGACCGGTTGGTCCACAACGCCCTTCCAAGGGTTAGGGACTTCCGCGGCGTTTCCCCGAAAGGTTTTGACGGGTCGGGGAATTACAATATGGGTTTGGAGGATGTCTCGGTGTTTACGGAGATTGATCTTGACAAGGTCAAGCACCAGATAGGTATAAATATATCGATGGTCACCACGGCCAATACGGACGAGGAGGCGTTCGATCTTTTTAAAGAGATGGATATGCCTTTTGCCGAGTAGGCGTGGTTTTTTGAGGGAGTTGCCAAATGGCGAAGAAATGTTTGGTTAACAAGGCAAAGATGAAGCCGAAATTCGCAGTTCGCGCATATAGTCGCTGCGAGCGTTGCGGCAGGGCGCGCGCCTATATCAGGAAGTATAAGCTCTGCCGTATATGCTTCCGGGAGTTGGCGGTCAGTGGCCGTATTCCGGGAGTTACCAAAGCCAGTTGGTGATTTACTGGAATTGACAGGAGATATTGGAGATACATGCGATGAGTATGCAGGATCCCGTTGCGGATATGTTGACAAGGCTTAGAAACGCCGGCATGGCGGTAAAGCAGGATGTGCTTGTACCGGAGTCGAAGATGAAGACGGCCATAGCTGAGGTGTTGAAGTCGGAAGGCTACATCGATGATGTTGCTAAAGAAGGCGAGGGTGTCGACAGAATGTTGCGCCTGCGACTGAAATATCGCAGTGGCGTGTCGGTTATCGAGGGGATTCAGCGGGTAAGCAAGCCCTCCAGGAGGGTTTACTGTGGATCTTCCGACATCCCGAATGTCAGGAATGGGCTTGGAATTGCTATACTTTCCACGCCCAAGGGAGTTATTAGTGGGCGCGTTGCCAAAGCGGAGAACGTTGGTGGCGAGGTGCTTTGTTACGTGTGGTAATTTTACCTCCGTCTATCGGAGTTTTTGGAGAGGCGCGATGTCGCGGATAGGAAAACAACCAATCAAATTGCCGGCCGGAGTTAAGGTCGCACTCGTGGATGGCGATGTCGTGGTCGAGGGCCCCAAGGCCAAACTGACCAAGGCGTTGCCGCCACTAGTGGAGATGGCTATCGACGGGGACATGATTACCATGATCCGCACGGACGATTCGAAGAGAGCGCGTGCTATGCATGGGCTCGCTAGAAGTTTGGTGGCGGGTATGGTTGTGGGAGTAACCGAGGGCTTTAAGAAGGGGCTGGAGATTATTGGTGTGGGCTACCGGGCCCAGGTCGCTGGAAGCAAATTGAATATGGCGTTGGGGTATTCCCATCCCATAGAGTACGATATCCCTGATGGGATTACCGTTACGGTTACGAACAACACCCAGATTACCGTCGAAGGGTCGGACAAGCAGCTGGTAGGCGAGGTTGCCGCCACTATAAGACGGTTCCGCAAGCCGGAACCCTACAAAGGCAAGGGTGTCCGATACAAGGGCGAACAGATTATAATGAAAGAAGGTAAGACCGTGGGGTGACCACGGTATCGGAGTTGTCGCAATGGCTAGATACACGACTAAAAAAGAAAAACGGATTAGACGGCATATGCGTTTGAGGCGCAAGGTGTCTGGGACGGCCGAATGTCCTCGCCTCGCGGTGTGCGCCACGTCGAAGCACTTCTACGCCCAGTTTATCGACGACGAGGCTGGGAGGACTTTGGCTGCGGTATCGACTCTGGACAAGGGGTTCGATGGGGCGGCCAACGTGGAAGGGGTCAAGAAGCTAGGCGTTTTGGCGGCGGAAAAGGCGGCCAAGGCGGAAATAAAAAATGTTGTTTTCGACCGCGGGGGGTTTCGGTTCCATGGCAAGGTGAAGGCGTTTGCCGATGCCGTGAGGGAATGCGGAGTGAAATTCTAGGATGTCCAGACGCGCTTCGCGCGGAGGAGAGTTATGGCGGATATTGACAAACATAATAAAAGGGAGTCCGAAGGCGGCGAGCTTGACGAGCGCGTTATAAGTATCGACAGGTGCTCGAAGGTGGTAAAGGGTGGTCGCAATTTCAGTTTCAGGGCTTTAGTTGCTGTGGGAGATAGGAACGGGCGTGTTGGAATTGGTGTTGGAAAGGCCAACGAGGTGGTTGACGCTATTGGCAAGGGGACGGAAATCGCCAAGCGCGAGATGGTCCGGGTCCCGATGCATGGAACGACCATTCCCCATCCGATAGTCTCGAAATTCCGTAGCGGGAAGGTGCTTATACGTCCCGCTTCCAAGGGAACTGGCCTTATCGCTGGCGGCGCGATGCGAGCGGTTCTGGATTTGGCGGGAGTCAATGACGTATTGGCTAAATCCCTAGGCTCCAACAACCCGGTCAACGTAGTCCGGGCCACCATGAAAGCGATAGCGTCGTTGAGGTCGCGTGAGGAAATCGCGGCTAAAAGAGGACTGAAGAAAATTTAACAGGATGTTGAATGGACGGGTTGCGTTCCGCTAAACGCATTGCCCGTCGACTGATTATCAGGAGTTTGATCATGAAATTGCACGAATTACGTCCGGCGCCGGGAGCGACCCGCAAGAGGAAGAGAGTCGGTAGAGGCGATTCCTCTGGCTTGGGACGCACCTGCGGAAGGGGCGAAAAGGGCCAGAAATCCAGGTCCGGATCTGTTATCCGTCCACATTTCGAAGGGGGTCAGATTCCACTTTTCCGGCGAATACCGAAGCGAGGGTTCAATCATCCCTCCCATAAGGAGTACAACTTGGTGAATGTCTCGGTCCTTGAAAAATTTTTCGAATCGGGGGACGAGGTGACTCCGGAGCTCCTTAGGGACAGGGGAGTCATCCGCAAGAACGACCTACCGGTCAAGGTTCTAGCAAATGGCGAGTTGTCCAAAAAACTGACGGTGAAGGTGGCCAAGTTCTCCAAGACGGCGAAAGAGAAAATAGAAGCCGCTGGTGGGCAATGCGTGGTCGAGTGACGATTGCTGGTATTTGACCGTAATTCTAGCCGGCTGTCTTGGTTTGTTCCCTAAATGTTGAAGGTGGATTGTAGTAATCACAAGGCATATCGACCATGTTCTCGGCGTTTATAAATAGCTTCAAGGTCAAGGAACTCCGTTCCCGCATGCTTTTCGTGGCCGGGGTCATAATCCTTTGTCGCATGGCGGCCACTATTCCGTGTCCTGGCGTGGATCCACAGGCGTTGTCCGACTACTTCCATACCGTGAGCAAAGCAAGTGGTGGAGACGGTGGCGTTTTGGGGATATACAACCTTTTCAGTGGGGGTGCGTTGCAGAAGTTCGCCATCGCTACCTTGGGCATAATGCCATATATTTCGGCCTCGATTATACTAACATTGCTAACCCCTGTGCTCCCTGCGTTGGAGAAGCTGCAGCGTCAAGGCGATGTCGGAAGACAAAAAATAAATCAGTACACGCGGTATCTCACGGTTATTATCTGCATTGTTCAGGGTGCCATGGCCGCTACTGCCATGCTTTCCCCTTCGAAATTGGGATTGAGAAAGCCCGAACACGACTTGGTTGTTGTTGGAAGCGCCTATTTCGTGGTTATGACGGTGATAATTCTAACGGCTGGAACCATGTTGTTGGTATGGCTTGGAGACCAGATTACCAAGCACGGGGTTGGACAAGGGATATCCTTGATAATCACCGTTAATATTGTGGCGCGGTTGCCTCGGGCTGTGGGAACATTGTACGGAATGGCTCAAAGTGGGAGGGGGATCACCGGAGGGAATTTCCGTCTCGTGACGGCTTTGATACTGGTACTTATATTTGTCGCCGTGACGGCCGCTACGATTCTTCTCACCCAAGGGCAACGTAGGATCCCGGTTCAAATGGCGAAGCGGGCTGTGGGGACCAAGATGAAAGGCGGATCTACCACCTATATGCCACTGAAAATCAATCACGCTGGTGTGATGCCCATAATATTCGCCAGTGCCATTCTTTCCTTTTTGTTGCCGGCCTTAGCGTGGATACCATTCACAAGAGGTTTTGCCGACTATTTCCGATACGGCAATATTGGCTACATGCTCACTTACGCAATACTGATAATTGTATTTTCCTATTTTTGGGTGGCAAATCAGTTCAACCCTCTTAAAATTGCAGATAACCTCAAGAAGGAGGGTGCGTATTTGCCGGGAATCCGGCCTGGCCAGGAAACAGCAAAGTTCCTGGATAATACCATGAGCCGAATTACATTGGCGGGGTCGCTTTTCCTTACGGCTTTGGCTATTTTCCCGATGGTCCTATACTCGGCGTTGAAAATACCCCCCATCGTCGCCAGGTTTTTCGGAGGGACGAGCCTCTTGATTATTGTGGGTGTTTTGCTTGATACCCTAAGTCAGTTGGAGTCGCATCTGGTTATGCGTAATTATGATGGTTTCATGAAACATGGTCGATTGCGGGGGCGGCGTTGACTCTGCGTCCTGTACTGCCATAACGAGTTACTGGGGGAGCTTCCCATTATGTCCGACACCCCATCCAGAGAAGAACTGGAGCGGATCGTCAACGAGGTGCTCGAGAAAGAGTTCGAAATCCCTCCGGATAAACTATGCGAAGACGCTGCGCTTTTTTCTGATTTGGAGCTCGATAGTTTGGACATCGTTGACCTGATTGTCGCTTTGGAAAAGGCGTTCGGCATGAAAATACGTACAGATGCCACTCAGGTCTTTAGAGATGTCAGAACACTGGGCGACTTGTACGATGCCATAAGCACAATTCGCTCGGGAGATTTCGCTGGATGAAAAGGAATCCACGGTTTATGTGTTCGCACTCGCCAATTGCTCGGGAGCTCCCAGTTTTCCAGCGGGTATTGAAAAATATTGGCCCAATGCGTTACGGTCTCATGTCGTTGGTCCTAGCTGCTCTAGCACTTCTTTTCGCCGCAGCCTGTTCCGCCACCCTCCAGGGGGAGTTGGCAAAAGAGGAGAAGGAGTGGCATCGGGAAGATGTCCAAGACTCTGCTATGGAAAAGGCGAATATAAATGATGAATTGAATCCCACGGAACGTAAAGACGTTGACAAAGTAATCGATGGGGAACGCAAGGAGAGGGCGCGCACCGAAAAAGCCATCTTCGGGCATTGATCTTCCATTCCCCCCAAATGTTCTAGCTTCGTGTCTTCGTGCGAGGGCACCTTTAAATCACACGAATGCATACTATTTGAGCCCTACTTCTCGCTTCCGGCACCGTTTTCATTGGAAATTCTAGCGGCTTCGGCGGCGATCATCGTTTTAAGCTCGGTGATATGCGCTTGGACTTTTTGAGCACCAAGCTCAGCCCCACACTTTGACAACTCGGGGGCCATCAAAGCCAACTTTTGCCCCGCCGGTGTTTTGTAAAATGCCGTTATCTCTTTTAATTCGTCGGTTGTGAATTTCTCCACGTAAATCGCGGCTATCTCGTCTTTGAGGCTATCCCAAGACATGTATTTCCGGAAGAACTTCAACATAACTTTCTTGTAAGGAGCGAGCATGGGTTTTTGCCGAATTTGAAAGTTGACGTTGTTGACGATCAGTTTTTCGAGTGTCCTGTCCAATTGCGTTACCTTCAACAACTCCATCGCCGCCGACAATTTTTCCTTGTCAACGGGTTTGTCTCCCTCCGCTCTAACCGTGGCGGCACCAAACACCGTGAGCGCAACCATAACAATCATCATAGACATCACACGCCTCATCATCCACTCTCCTTTCTCTAGTTCCAAATGCGTAATCCAGTTGTCCCCCCGCCCAACCTACAGTCGGGAAGACGCGAATTCAACCGCGTCTCCGCGGAAGTCGCGAATCCACCATCAGAGTCACGGGGCCGGAATTGTGGATTTCCACCTCCATCATCGCTCCGAAGCGTCCCGTGGCGACTCCGATGCCAGCGTTTTCGACCAGTCCGACAAACTTCTCGTAGAGCGGAATGGCGGTATCCGGAGGAGCGGCGTCGGTGTAGCTTGGCCTGCGTCCTTTGGAGGCGTTCCCGCACAACGTGAACTGGGATATTATCAACGCCTCGCCCGCGATATCCGCGAGCGACAAATTCATTTTCCCGTCACCGTCGTCGAATATCCGGAGGTTGACGCATTTGTCGGCGAGCCATTCGGCATCCGTTTCGGTGTCGCCGCGGGCCACCCCGAGCAACACGACAAGCCCCTTGCCGATGTCGCCAATGACCTCGCCATCCACCGATACAGACGCCCCGGACACCCGTTGAACCAGTGCTTTCATTGATATGTTTTCCCTTTGGAATAGCCGCGGATCCCGCAAGTCCCCGGATTTTAGCCACTAATCTTCACGAATCTACACTAATTTTCTTTGCGCGCAAAGGAAAAACTTTTCGTGCCTTTCGTGTATTTCGTGGACAGATTTATCGCCTCCCATCATTCGTGTTTATTCGTGGTTACTCCCAGCCTATGCGTACACCGCGTCTCCACACAAGTTAGTATCCCCACGGGGTTCCCCAGAGCCTTTCTATTTCTTTATTCTTTATCGCATTATCAATGTCCTCTTGATAATAACGTTTTGGCTCCATGTAGGGCTTAAGCTCCCTGATTTGGGTTGCGGGCTTGTCCAGGATATACTGTATTTTCTCCCCTGGAAAGAACTTGCCGTCTCCCCTTTTGTGTCGATCCAATATTTTTTCAGCGTATCGGGCTATCTCCTTATCATCCGAAGCGGCAAGTTGCTTCACGCATCTCATTATGGAGTCCCGCTCCGACTTCGACGTTCTGATATATTTCCGATTCACCCCTAAATTCACCGCGTATATGTTGTCGTACACATAGGGCTCCAACGCGCTGAGAATGACCTTTCTACAGGATGCCGGCAAGCTAGACTCTTTCGCTCGAGCAAGCAAATAATTCAATTTATCCATCGCCAAGCCTTCGAGAAAAAGAAATGAGAGTCTATTCAATCCATACACATATGCGACCGCGTCTTTGTCCTTTATGAAGTTCAAATAGCCGACCAATTCGTCCCCGAAACAATAGCCACTACCACAGATTTTTTCTATTTCCAAGATCGCATTGCCCGTATTGCCGGGATTAGCGAAATCTTCCATGTACCCGTTCTTATCCATTTTCACCGGAATCTCTAAAGAAACTGATCCCGTCCAAACATTGTCAACACTTTTCACAACATGGCATCTCATACGGGAAAACAATCTTTTATTTTGAGTTCTCTTTTTGCACAAGTAAATCTTTTCGATAATCGAATTCCTATAATTGCTGTAACGCACAGCCATAGTTGCTTTACCAGGTATAGCCGGCGCTATTTTAATTATGAAGGTTTTGCTTTCTTGGGGTTTCAAAGTCTGATATGATTCGGCGTAGTACCTTGTAGCAGGCAAAATCATACAGGAAAATCTCAAGCCATAATCAACCCCTTCCCGTTCATATATGAGTTCAACTTCCAAATTAGCAAAAGTATATACCGGAATCCTCAATACGCCGTCTGTTTTATTGGTAAATTCTATGCGTACTGGGCATTGTCGACCTACCGACAAGCCTTCCGGCGCCCAGACATGCATTTCCAATCCTTTTTCGGAAGCGGTCTTATCGTCAGCATGAAGATTTGACAACAGAATAAAAGCGCAAAACACATATACGAGCCGTTTCACAATCCACCTCCGATTTGGCAGGATAACCCCACCCCCCAATCTCCTATGAAATGAACAACATGCCACTTGCCATTAATTTCGCAAGTCCCTGGATTTTGGCCACGAATTTCCCCTCTCTTTCTTTACGACCTCCGCGTCTCCGCGAGGGAAAAAAACTCGATATATCGATAATGTCGATAGTATCGATTTATTCAAGCCACACGAACGCAAGCGCCCCAATCCTTCCGTAAAGCCCGGACGGGAGCGAAGCTCGGAAGGAAAAGGGCACCTTCAGACCACGAAAACGTGCGCGGTCCCCACGGTTTTTCCATTACAAATGCTAGTCCGTGAAGACGTTAGGTGCTATGTTTCGCTCAGTTGAAGTGGAGGAAGTCTACGATTTGGTGAAGATTATGATGGACGAGATAGCATCAGGTTGGTTTTCGGAGATATCCCCGATGTGGGAGGGGGTGGCGCTGTCGATTAAAGTAGAGGAGACTCTTTTCTCCGAGCGGACGAAATACCAGCGGGTCGATGTGTACAAGACAAAGACCTGCGGCAATATGCTTGTCCTAGATGGTATAATCCAAGCGACCGAGCTGGACGAGTTCGCGTATCAGGAGATGATGTCGCATCTGCCGATGTTCGCGCATCCCGCGCCGAAGACGGCGCTGGTGGTGGGGGGCGGCGATGGAGGCGTCCTCCGCGAACTTGGCAAACACGACTGTCTCGAACGAATGGATATCTGCGAGATCGACGAGGTGGTAATCGATGTCTCGAAGCGCTTCCTGCCGGGAATGGCGGTCGGCTACGACGATCCGAGGGTGAATGTCATAGTGAAGGATGGCAGCAAGTATTTGAAATCGGTGTCGAACGAGTATGACGTGATCGTGGTGGACTCATCCGATCCGATAGGCCCTGGCGAGGCGTTGTTTCAAAGACCGTTTTACGAGGCTCTCAAAGGGGCGCTGAAGGAAGGCGGGGTTGTCGCCACGCAAGCGGAATCGTTTTTTCTCCATGGCGATGTGGTCAGGGAACTGGTCCACCTTTGCAAGGGGCTTTTCAACCACGCCGCGTACGCCGCGATGTTCGTGCCGACATATCCGGGCGGTAACATCGGCGCGTGTGTCGCGTCTTTAGGCCGCGATCCCCGCGTTCCCGCCAGAACGCCGTCGCCGGAGATGCTCGAAACGCTGAAATATTACGATTCGGAGTTGCATAAAGCCGCCTTCGTTCTGCCGAGGAACGGACGGCGATTGGTCGAGGGATAACATAGGGCTCACTGAATAATTGGCAAGTGCCTTATTGTCATTGGGTTAAATGCCTTTTTTGGTGTTGTCATCTCCAAGGTTTTGGGAGCAGATCTCCCAAAGGCCTTGGAGACGACTAATGTTCTTTGCTCAATTTGAGGCACTTGCCAATTCCGGGAAAGCCGGAAACGCACCGCTGATCTCGTTGCCTTCGCCTAGGAGTGCAAAGCACGCCGTCGGCTCGTCGCCTAATCATCGGCACGTTTCCGACTTTTTCAGTAAACCCTAACATAGGGAGGAATAAAATGGAAGAGCGGCAAAACAGTGATGGGAACACCAAAAGGGATTTAGAGCATTTGAGGTTGCTATCGATATTCCACTATGTCGTCGCCGGGATCACCGCGCTTTTCGCGTGTTTCCCGATTATACACTTCATCGTGGGATTGGCGATCTTCTCCAAATCGATGGGCGATCATAGCGGGAATGCGCCCCCGGCTTTCTTCGGCCTCTTTTTCATGCTCTTCGCCGCGGTAATCATATGCCTGGGTTGGGCGTTGGCGATCGCCATATTCGTGGCCGGCAAGAAACTGTCCCGGCGCGTCAATTATACATTCTGCCTGGTGATGGCCGGAATCGAATGCGTGTTCATACCGTTTGGGACTGTGCTGGGTGTGCTGACCATCATCACGCTTACGCGTCCCGGCGCTAAAGAGCTTTTCTCACGCTGACTTCGGGCCTTGTCTGGATGGCGGCTTGTTATTCAGATGCGTGACGGTGTTTCGACATGAACTCGAGAAGCGACGCCAAGGCTTTTGTCGCTGGCATCGCGCCGCCCGCGGTTTCCGCGGCGGCTATGGGCCGCCAGTAGATGGCGTCCAGTTCCAAAGGCCTACCCGCTTCGAAATCGAGCTTCATGCTGGGTTTGTAGGGTTTCATCCGCTCGGTGTCGGAGATCATTTGGTCGGCGAAGCCGTCGTTCACGTCGAAACCGGCGGCCCGAGCGGCGGCGGTCGTTTCCAGCATCAACGTCCGGGCCAAACTCCGGGAATGGGAGTCCGATAATATCTCCTCCGTGGTCGCATCGAGGACAACCGCCAACCCATTAAAGGGAATATTCCACACCAGCTTCCTCCAGCGAGCCACGCCCAAATCACCGGTCGGTTCGACCTCGATACCAGCGCGACTAAAATCATCGACGATCCTCTCCAACGCCGCCGTCGCCCCCGCCGGGGCGTATCCAGGACGGAATTCCCCAAGGACGACACGGCCGTAATCCTGATGGCAAATTCGCCCCGGTCCGGTCTTGGCCGAACAAATGAAGCACAAGCCGCCAAACACGGCCCCGGCGTTAGGCGCGGCCTCCGCGGCGTCCGACTCCACACCCAAGCCGTTTTGAAGCGCGACGACGATCCCGCCATCTTTCAGAACCTTGGGGAGCACGTCGGGGAGAATGCTGTTGGCCGTGGTTTTCAACGCGACAACCGCGACATCGCACGCGGGCATCGCGTCGGGGCTGTCGTGGACCTCCACCCTTGACAGGTGGAAATCGCCGTCTGGGGATTCGACCACCAAGCCCCGCTCCTTGACTACCCGGTAGTCGCTCCTGGCTAGAAACGACACATCCAAGCCCGCTTTGGCCAACAGGCCGCCGTAGTATCCGCCGATGGCGCCAAGACCTATAATCCCATATCTCATATTCTCGCCTCCTCGCCAATGCTCCCTGAAAGAAAATGTAGCCGCCTGGCGGCGCTCTAGCAACCACGGGAATACACGCAGGGCGGCGCACCGCGGACGCGCATGCGCATTTCCGGAATTGCGTGACGGAAAAACCGCGGTATCGTTTGCTTCTCCAGTTGCAACAGCTAATTGGGGTTTACTGAAAAAGTCGAGAACGGGTCAGTGGCTAGGCAATAAGCCGATCCTTCCGTTCGCTATGCGAACCCTGCGGGCTTTGCGGAAGGACGCTTCGCGCCTGATGGACATAGGTGTCCCAGCGTAGCGCGGGACACCCTTAAATCACACGAACGTGTGTCGCGGAATTGGCAAGTGCCTCAAATTGAGCGGAGAACATTAATCGTCTCCAAGGTTTCTGGGAGGATTGCTTCCAAAAACTTGGAGATGACACCGCTAAAAAGAAATTTAACCCAATGAAAATAAAGCACTTAACAATTATTCAGTGACCCCTAATTGAATGGAGGCCGTTATGGGCATAAGAGAGGAAGTGGAGCGCGCCATGCGCGGCGCGGAGCGGGATTCCGAGGGAAAGATTTCCGCGGAATTCGCGTTTCCGGAGTCCTCCGCGGTTTTCGCGGGGCATTTCCCCGGCGCTCCGATAGTCCCGGGGGTATGCCTGGCACAATGCGCCCTAGCCGCCATCTCGCGGATATCGCGCAAAAAGCTGTCGCTACGCTCAATCAAAAAAGCCCGATTCAACAATCCCGCCGGGC
This sequence comes from Lentisphaeria bacterium, assembly GCA_015486135.1. GTDB lineage: Bacteria > Verrucomicrobiota > Lentisphaeria > Victivallales > JAADHT01 > WFSE01. Next base: position 1,189 of record WFSE01000116.1, on the reverse strand, counting down.
CTGGCGACGTTCTGGTCGTATCCGGCGTCCCCGAGTGGGACGGTGCGGTCGTCCGGGGAAAATTCGACATAGCCAGAAAGGGGGGGGGCGGCGCTCCCGATACAAGAATCGCCCACATCTCCCTTGACGCTTTGGCGGATGATTGAACGTTCTGGCGTATGTCCGGGAGGCTTTTAATAGCAATTCAGCCCTTGCGGGGAGGGTGCAATCATGTTTTTTTGACTCTGAATGACCGATCTTTGAGAAAAAACAAGAATTTTTAGCGCAAAGGCGCTTGCGCGATGTCAAAGGGCGATTAGCTTAAATGCCCGCCAGATGGGAAACGCTTCCATGTTTGGAGGTTGAAAACGCGCCGTTGGCGTGGTCGTGGAAAAAATATCTTTTTTTTCGCTAAAATGGCTTGCGCGGTGTGAAAGGACGGTTAGTTTAGGCGTCCGCTAGACGGGAAACCCCGTCGGAGTTCTATTGACATTCCGGACTCGTTCCGGTAAAATATGTTTATGGTTGGAAGATGGCCAAGCGGCATTCTTTGGCGCTTGCTTTTTTTTGGCCCTGGCTCTTTGAAAATTGAATAGCGCGGTGTCCCCGCGCTAAGACAAATGGAAACACCTTTGAGTGTTCCTATTACACACACACTTGAGTTACATCAAGTCTCTGTGATCGTGTTTTCCCCGTCTCATGACGGGAAAATATATTTTTACGGAGAGTTTGATCCTGGCTCAGAACGAACGCTGGCGGCATGGATTAGGCATGCAAGTCGAACGGTGAAGCAGGAGCTTGCTCCTGTGAATCAGTGGCGAAAGGGTGAGTAACGCGTGAGTAACCTGCCCCCAAGTCGGGAATAGCCTCGGGAAACCGGGATTAATACCGGATGTGGTCCCCCATCGCATGTTGGGGTGACTAAAGATTTATCGCTTGGGGATGGGCTCGCGGCCCATTAGCTTGTTGGTAGGGTAACGGCCTACCAAGGCTACGATGGGTAGCTGGTCTGAGAGGATGGTCAGCCACACTGGGACTGAGACACTGCCCAGACTCCCACGGGAGGCTGCAGTCGAGAATCTTCCGCAATGGGCGAAAGCCTGACGGAGCGATGCCGCGTGCGGGATGAAGGCCCTCGGGTCGTAAACCGCTGTCACCGGGGAAGAACGCAATGACGGTACCCGGAGAGGAAGCACCGGCTAACTACGTG
>WFSE01000115.1 GCA_015486135.1 Lentisphaeria bacterium | reverse complement strand
TCCATGATCACCGCCGAGGCGTTCAGTCCGGTGTTGATGCCGAGTATTTTCATTAATATTCTCCTATATGGTGCGCTCCGCTTTATTTTTTCCACGGAGCGTGGTGTGTTCGCTGTTTACGAAAATAACGATATTCGCCGAAAGTGAAAGGTTGCTATGTGATTATTATCTCTCGCAGAGAGGCGAAGAACGTGATTCTGTGAATCGGTGATTCCGTGAGACCGCGAATCCGTTAGTCTGTGAGTCTGTGAGTCTGTTTTACGGCATCACGGCAGTTCGGCTTCACGGAATCACATCTTTCTCTGCGTTCTCCGCGTCTCTGCGAGGCTGCTTCTTACCGACCTACCGTTTCCCGATTACCGGCCACCGCTTAACGGACTCACGTCCTTTTCCGCGATCTCTGCGCCTTTGCGAGGGAACCCATTCCCGTCCCGTCGAGCGCAAAGCCTAGGAGCCTTTTTTAACGTAGGCTCAAGAAAGTTCCCATAGTCAGGAGGGTTTGGACCAGGTCGCCACTTACGCCTGGCGGTGCGCCGCCATCAAGCCACTCGGGGATATCCTTGCGCAATAGGGCCAAGTCTAGAAAGTCAAGGGCTTCCAATGCGTCGGAGGCGCACAGCTTTTTAACAGCGTCTTTCAATGCTGGTTGCTGTCTTATGGCATCGTCTCTTTCCGGCCAAGTCCTCTCCATCCATTCCGGTTTCCGGGGTTCGGGGATAATTCTGCGCTTAACGGCGCCCGCCACTTGGTAGAGAGTCTGTTCCCAGCATGACGCTGTTACCGGGAGGTTTGTGTTTGCGCTCCAAATAGCCGCGATCTCGGGGTTCAATAATTTGAGGCAGGCTTTTTCCACTTTGCCGTTTACGCGATGCTGGACTGGAAGAGACAGGTAGAGGTCAAAGAGATCATTGTCGAACGATGCGGTTCGTTGTTCGACGAACGTGGCGATGCTAGCATGGTTTGGATAGCTGTAATGGCGGGATATATGGTGGAATGTGAGGAATTCCCAAAGGTCGTAGGGATTGTCTGTGAGTTGTCGCCCCTTTTCAAGTATTTCCTCGACGCTATGGCGTTGGAATTCTTTGAGCGTTCCGCGCTTGTCCTCTAGGATATATTTCCAGATGTCCGCTTTCTTGATTCGATATGATACGTTGTTGATGAAGTATTCCACGAGGTCGGAGGGGAGCTCTTTTAATTTATTCGCATATAGAGTCTTGCCGCCTAATACGTAGTTTTCCTTCGGGATGTACATCCCTTGGAACATGTAGTCGAATCCATGCCCGTGGAAGCAGGCGTCCACCTCGGCTCTAACGGCGTTTTCGAATCCATAGAAGAGGCCGTGGTCGTAGTTGTACATTCCACCCACAACCATTGTCGAGTGTCGGAATATCTGGCTGTAATGGTCTGGCGCTAGTTCAAGCGCGATATGTTTGGCGTTTCTAGACGCCGCGATTTCCCGGGCTTTCCGCAATTCCCGGTTTTCCGCAATAGTTGCGGTGAAGCATGTGGGAGGGGGATCGAATGCGCAGAGGACGGTGCGCGAGTCCATGCCTCCGCTGAGGAAGTGTCCAAAGCGTAGGTTGTCGCTGGTTTTGCGCTTTATCGATTGCCTTACGAGTGTAGCCATGGTTTCCGCATGCGAACGCAGGGAGAGCGAGCTTTTATCGTATGAGCGTCGCCAGTATCGTTGGGTTGCCATGGACTGATCCTCCACGGTCAGCACGGAGGCGTCTTCCATAAAATACGTGTCGGTCAAATAGGTTTTTGCTCCGAGAAGGCGCTGAAACCAAAGGAATTCGAAGAAGGCGTTTTTGTCGAGTTCGAGGGATCCCATCCGCTCTTGGATTTTCCATAGGGAGGAGAAATATGTTGATGCTAGGAATCGCGCCGATTGTTTTGCATGGTGGTAATAGAGCGGGATAGAGGTGAATCGGTCGTTGACGATGGAGAGGGTGGATGTCGATTTGTCGAATACCACGACGAGGAATTCACCGTTTATCTCCCGCAGTTTATCGTGGGAGACTTCCGTTTTTTCCGCAAACAGCTTGGCAATCGCCTTGATGTCTATTTTGTCTCCCATGACAGGCGCGCCCAATACGACAACAAGCTTTGCCTCTGTTTCCAGCGTGTTTGGTTTTGGGTTCACGTTTGAGAAAGAGAGAGAGAACCGATGCGTGTCGGATTGAGATTGAATCGAATGTTGCATACCCGGCTCATGTAGATTGGAGTCGTCTAATCGAGTCAGGCTAAGCAGCAATTCTGGCAGAACGAAATCTGGATTGAATTGTATCGTTGTACTCATTTGTTTAAACTTTTTTTAGCATGTAGGAAATGTGGAGAATGTAGGGGGGGCGGTTAATCCGTGAGCCCGTGAGTCCGTGAGTCGATAATCCGTGATTGGCCGCTCGGCTTCACGGAATCACGTTTTTCTCTGCGCTCTCCGCGTCTCTGAGAGGTAATCTCTTCTTCTTTTCTTTCTTACTGAATCACCGAATCACCTACACCATCTACAATATCTACAATATCTACATGGTTAAACTTTTGTCTTTATGTAGGGAGGCAACGGAGAATTGGTGCGGTTCCAACTTCTTCCGTGAACCCTGATTAGGGCTAGAACATTGCGTAGACCGTTTCGGGAACCTCTTCGTTGAAATCAAGTGCCACAGGGTGTTTCATTGCTATTTCTAGGAGATCGCATGTCAGTGTTTTAAGTTTGTCTGTTTCTTCCCGTTTTTGCCATGAGGCCACGATTGCGTCCGCCAGCGCTTCCGGTGCCGCATCCTCTTCTAGTGATGCAGGGGCGAAGGTGAAGATATCCCGTAGGTTTGCCGGCTCCACAACATCCACCCATGCGGAGGTTTCGCCTAACGGGGCGCGGGGTATGCTTACATCCTCTCTTATAGCGGCCGCTAGGGGGTTGAATCCGGTTTTGAAGTAGTCCTTAAGGGAGGTTAGGAAATCCTGGTTGTAAAATGCGTTTGGATCCGTGTCGTTTTCTGCGCTCTCAAGGCCGTCACCTTTCCCTTCCGGCCATTCGGGTTGTTCCTCTTTGAATAAAATGAAATTCCCTAACGCCAGCATGTTCATTTCCGTCCTCATGAAGCAACGGTATGCGTCGACGGGGGTGCAGACGATAGGTTCGCCCCTGACGTTGAACGACGTGTTGACGATGACGCCGCATCCGGTTTTTTCCCTGAAAGTCTTTATCAGGTTGTGGTAGGCGGGGGCGAATGCTTCGCTTACGGTTTGAACCCGGGCGGAGAAATCGACATGCGTGATGGCGGGGATATCGCTTCGAGGTTGCCTGACCACTGGGAGCATGTCGTCCATATCCTTGGGGAGTTCGAATGGGCGCCGCCTCTCTTTTTTCACCGGCGCCACCAGTAGCATGTAAGGGCTGGCCCCCTTCATTTCGAAATATTTTTCGACATCCTCTTCCAAGACGGATGGGGCGAACGGGCGGAACGATTCGCGGTATTTTATTTTCAGATTCATGTCCACTTGGGTCTCCGAGTTCCTCGGGTCTCCAATAATGGACCGTCCTCCCAGAGCGCGCGGACCATACTCCAATCTTCCGTTGAAGTAGCCCACGATTTTGCCGTCATTAATAGCGTCGGCGAGTATCCGCGATTTTTCTTTATCGTCCACTTGCTTGTAGGGGAATCCATGAGTGTCCAGATACGCCTTGATTTCGTTGTCGGAGAAAGACGGTCCCCAGTAGGACCCCATTTGGTGGGGGAGGCCGTCTCCGCGGAGTTCGCGGGGGTTAGCGAAATATTCATGCCAGACGTCGAACGCCACACCGAGTGCGCATCCGGAATCCCCGGCGGCGGGTTGTATCCAAAGGTCGTCAAAAGGGCCCTCCCTTAATAAGCGTCCGTTGGCGACGCAGTTCAAGGCCACTCCCCCTGCCAGGCATAGCTTGTTTTCACCTGTTAATTTGTGCGCGGTGCGGGCCATGCGCAATATGGCCTCCTCCGTCACCGCTTGGATGGATTTTGCGATATCCATTTCCCTCCGCGTGATTCGCGATTCCTGTTCCCTGGCCGGGCCCCCGAACAGGTCGGCGAACTTGGAGTTGGTCATTTTGAGGTCATCCAAAAAGGCGAAGTAATCCATGTTCAACTCCAGAGAGCCATCTTCTTTGAGATCAACGAGATTGTCGAGGATGGCTTGCTTGTAGACGGGATTGCCGTAGGGGGCCAGCCCCATCATCTTGTATTCTCCGGAATTGACTTTGAACCCGGTAAACTCGGTGAAGGCGGAATAGAGTAGTCCCAGTGAATTTGGGAATCTCATCTCCTTCAGAATCTTCAATTCTCCATCGTTGCCGTGTCCGATAGAGGCAGTGCCCCATTCCCCTACGCCGTCTATCGTCAAGATGGCCGCGGATTCGAACGGCGAGGGGAAGAAGGCGCTGGCGGCGTGGGAGCGGTGGTGGTTGCCTTGCAATATCAAGCCGTCGTAGTGGAGATGTTTTTTGATGAGCGATGGAATATGCAATTTGTATTGAAGCCAAGGCGGGAGCATGCGCATCCACATCTTTTCGGCCGAATGCGGCTCGGCCGATATCAACGAGTGGATTATCCGTTCGAAAGTCAAGGATGCGTTATCGTAGTATGCAACGGCATCGAGATGTTCGGTGTCAATTCCCGCTTCTTCAAGGCAGTAGTTGACCGCTTGGGCCGGGAATCGGCGGTCGTTTTTGATTCTTGTGAATCTTTCCTCTTCCGCCGCGGCGACGATCTGGCCGTCTTTCAAGAGGCATGCCGCGGAATTGTGGTAGAAACAGGAAAGACCTAGAACGTATTTTTCGGAGGGGCGTTTGAAGGGAGGGGAGGCGCTGGATGCCCATTGCGCGGTGTCCTGCGTTGATGGCAATAGTTCTTTTCGAGTGATGAAATCGGCCATGGCGTTTGCGACGATATTGTGCGCCTTGGACGAGAAATGTCCTCCCACCTTGAAGGTCAGACTTTCTCTTTCGTCCACTGGAACTGCTGTCAGGGGGGCTGTGGCATCCATCACGAAAACCCTTTTGCTAGGGGCTTCGATGGATTCGAAGAGTGGCTGATATATGGGGTCGAGCCCCTGTACGTAATATTCCCGCGAGGGAATTGGCGCGATTAGGAGGGGTAAGGGGGCGACCTCCGCGGCAAACTGCTTCAGGATGGCTTCCATCAGCGTCCAGCCTTGAGAGTCGCAGTCCTGGTAGTCGGGATATGGTTGAGCGCTCTTGCGCAGGGTCTTGATTCCCTGCCGGACTAATTTTCGCACCGGGGCCGCGGATGCGTTGTGCCTGTAGAAATCGCGGAGTTTGCCAACGACACCGGCTTTGTCAGAATCATCCCCGTCAAGAAATTGTCGTTCTCTAGGGACGGGGACGTTGTGCAGAGCCAATTTGCCGTTGTCCAAGGTGAAATAGGGTTTTGGCACCATGACATATTGCCCCGTGGCCCTGTCGATGGATTTGCGGCTTTTTGCCTGGACCCTCAAAATACTGTCCACTTGAACGCAGACGACCACCAAGTCGGCCTCCACATCTTTGGCGAATTCCCGGTACGCTAGAAGGTGCTGGTCTGTTCCGGAGCCCGAGATTCCATAGTTGTAAACCTCCGCGCCGAGAGTTTCCGCCAATTTATCCGAGAATCGGTCTCTGTTGCTGCAATTGTCTCCGGCGGTGTAGGAGTCGCCGAACATCAGAACTCTCGGCTTCTTGTTTTTTGTTTTTTGGAAATCGAAATCCGAGCGGAAACCACTGGCGTTTGTGACGACGTAGAAGCCCCCTTTTTCATTCTCCAACCGCGCTTTTTGGTTTGGGACGAAAAGATACCCAATCTTGGGGTGGTAGCGCATTATCATCCTATGCGATGCTTGTTTTTGTGAAAACATTTATTCTCCTCCGTGTCTTTTGGGGGCTTGCCTAGCAATTGGCAAGTGTTTAATCGTTCTTGGTTAAATCTTTTTCCACCATGTAGGAATTGTAGGGGGGCGGTGAATCCGTGAATCCGTATCTCTGCGTTCTCCGCGTCTTTGCGTGGCAACCTCTTACCGACCTACCGTTCACCGGCCACCGCTTACCGACTTACACTTCCTACATTACCTACATGACCTACATGGTTAAACTCTTATTCCTAGCCACAGTAGAGGCAACGGCGGCTTATGTGCCGTCGTGCTATTCCGGTCCCTTTTCCAAGATGCTAACAAACCTGTTTGCGAATTTCTCCATTCCTTCATTAGAGATAGTGTTTTTGTATACTTCCTGGGCGCTACTGGCAATTTCGATACGAGTCTCGTCGTTATTCAAAATCCAATCCAGTTTTTCCGTGAAATCTGATAAGTCCCATTTGTGTGGAATATAGGTTTTGTTGTCTTGGTAGAGATCGGGCCACGTTTCCAGGTGGGACATGTCCGGCTTTATAAGTGCGGCGCCGCAGGCGATGGATTCGTAGTCTCTATAGCAGAACTCGCCGACCCCGAAGGGGCTCACGCTTACTTTTGCCTTTTCCATTTCATCGAAGTATTTCGACAACGGAACCCGGGCGGTATCGACGCCATAGCGGGTGCCCAGTATGTCTGCGATGGCTTTTCTGTGGGCGACGACGGATGGCCTGGAGTGTCCCAGTCCGAACCTAGCGCTTATTGCCGTTGGCCTCGGGGTAGTCGGTGGGATGAATTTAGTGTTGATTTTTGGTGGAAGGGAATTCAGTGTCAGCGGGGCTATCTTGTTCGCCGCTTTTCTTCCGAGAGAGTAGCGCCGTCCATCGTATGTTTCGAAACAGGGTGCCCAAGATATCCCTAGTTTGTCTATATGCTGGCTTTCTAGTGGAGGGAAGGATTCGTTTTTTTCTCCGGCTTGGTAGAGGTCGTCGAAAAAATCGGTGAAAATCCGGCCTGTTCTGAAATTATCCAAATACAGCGTTCTGTCTTTTAATAAGTGGCTTTTCAAAAATGCGTCCACATACGGCACTACCCCGAATTGCGTCACCCAGGTGCTGTCGGTGGTATCGAACCAAAGCAACTTTTTACCAGAGTTTTTGACATCCTCCAAGAATCGGAATATCTCATCTTTTCGTTTGCTCCAATATGGTCTGAAAACGTTTGAATTCACGCATACGACATCTGCATTGCAGACCGCTTTTTTAGCGGAAATGTGAAACCTGATTCGATATCCCTTGTCGCGTAAAATGCCTTTGGCCACTCTTAGGGGACGGTTGAATGCAGTGGAATTCGGACAGGACTCGTTGGTCAATACATTAATGTTTGTTGGACTCTTCTGAATCATTTTCTTTTTTCTACCATGTAGGGAACTCCGTTAGTCCGTGAATCTGTTAATCCGTGAATCCGTAATGCCTGCTGAAAGTCCTTCCGTAAAGCCCGTAAGGGTTCGCGGAGCGAACGGAAGGACAGGCCCATTGATGGGGTTTCCGCTTTTGTGGACAAAAGCGAAAACGGTGGTTCTTCACTTTGTGTGGCTTGGTTTTGATGTTAGCTGTTTTCTTGTCTTCTTTCTAGCATGCCGGTTCCGCGGAGCGGAAGCGGCATCTTCGTGCGCTTCGTGTCCTTCGTGGTGAGATAAATCTCTTAAAATACTGACTTGTCGTCTATGGTGTTAACCCTGTGTTGATATGTGCGTTCATGAGCATGTTATCAAGAGTTTTCTTTAACCACAGAGAGCCCTAGTTTATGCCGAAGAGATCCATCCAGTGGTCGACGGCTATTATTCTCCACAGGACTGGGTCGAAATAATGGCCTTTTGATACGAATTTGTCGAAAGTGTCGATGGCGTGTTTTTTGTTGACGAATGGTCGCTCGGCGGCTTTCTCCAAGGTGCTCCGGAAGAACTCGACTAGTTCGTTCCGGGCCCATTCCGTGAGAGGGCTGGAGTACCCTTGTTTATCGACGCGGTTTTTCACTTTTTCGGGAAGCACGTCCGAAGTGGAGTTCCTGAGGACTCGTTTGGAGACCCCTCCCTTCATCTTGTGCTCGGGTGGTAGTTTGAGGCAGAATTCGACGAGGTTGTGGTCTAGGAACGGGACGCGGGTTTCGCGGGAGTGGGCCATTGAGTTGCGATCGACATTGTGTAATATATAGCGCAGTATGATCATTCTGTTCTTGTGCAGGTCCATGACGGTTGGCGCTTCCCGCCAGATGGGAATAGGGGGCGGCGTATTGTCTTGCAGGAGGTTTTTTGTGTCTAATGCGGGATTAGGGGGGTAATTCACCAAGCCGGGATGACGCATTCTTATAAACTTTCTTACGAAATACTTCGGGTGTTGGGGGTAGCGTTTGTAAAATGAGATCAAATCCAAAAGGAATCGTCCGGCGCTGGCAAGTTTCGCTTTTTCGTTGAGAGCCGACCAGCGGAAGTCGCCGTATCCGCAAAGTATCTCATCGGCTCCTTGTCCCTCTAGAATCACCTTCCTGTTGTCTCGCTCGTTTTTGATATATTGGTAGATCAGCCAGTGCGGCACAATCGAGCCCATTTTGATTGGTAGGTCGCTATGCCAGATCACCTTGTCCACGGCGCGTTCGAAATCCGCCGGGGAGGGGAAGTGCAAACGGGAGTCGGCCCCGGTGAAATCGATAACCGCTTTGATATATTCCCGTTCGTCGATGGGGGAATTGTCGTAGCATGAGGAGTATGTTCGAAGCTTGTTGTTCTGGTAACGCGGGTTTTTATGTGCGATGCCAACCAACGTGGAGGAGTCAAGGCCTCCGGAGAGGAGGAAGCCTACGTTGACATCGGCCCTTAGTCGCAACTCCACCGCGCTGTCGAGGAGCTTGCGGAACTCTCGGCCCGCCTCGTCGAATGAGATGTCCAACGTGTCCGCGCTGGAGGGGAGGGAATACCATTGAGTGATGTCTAGCGGGTTTCCAGGGCGCCAAGTCCGCAAGTCCAATGTGAGTTTCCGGCCGCATTCGAACTCGAAAACGTCTTTCCACATTGTTCTGTTGGAGAACGTGAAATCTCCAAAGTTCAAGTAATAATACAACTGCTCACTGTCCGCCTGCTTGGGGGAGTAGGCGAGTTCGGCGGCTTGCTTGATTTCGGAAACCAGAGCGAATCCCTTGGAGGAATTGCAGTAGTAAGTGGGTTTGATGCCGAAGCGGTCTCTGGCGACGAACAACGACATGGAGCGTTTGTCGAAAATCGCGAAGGCGAACATCCCGTTAAACTTCTCCAAGCATTTTTCTCCCCATTTCTCGTATGCGGCCAATACCACCTCGGTGTCTGTTCCGGAAGCGAACATCATTCCCTCTTTTTCCAATTCGCGGCGAATTTCCAAGTAGTTGTAAACCTCCCCGTTGAATACTATCCACAGCGCGCCATTGGCCCTGCTCATGGGCTGATGGCCTTTGGACGATAGGTCGATTATGGAAAGTCTACGATGTCCCAGAGAGAGATAGCGCCCGTCCGGCAATTCGAATGATTCCATGCCGTAATCATCCGGACCGCGGTGTTTAACCACTTCCAACGCCGGATGGTCGGGAGGGAGTTTCTCTTTAGATATGTTAACCAGTATTCCGCACATTTGACTATCTAATATTCCTCGCAGTTTTCTTTCTCCGCATTCTCCGCACTTTTGCGAGGCAACCTTTTTTTATTCCCTCGCAGAGAGGCAAAGGACGCAGAGAGAAACGTGAGTCCGTGATTCCGAGCTGCCGTAATGCCGACTTACGGACTTACAGACTTACGGAGCCACTTGCCAATTATTCAGTGAGCCCTAGAGCTGGGGGGGCTTTTTTCTCTCCCGCGGGAGAGAAAAAAGGCATTCATTGAAGAGAAAGTAAAATTCCGGTTCCCTCCGGTATTAACTCCTTTCTTT